>CAUJIU010000078.1 GCA_963205075.1 Pseudomonadota bacterium
GGCATCGACGAGGCGCGCGAGGAATTGCAGGAGATCGTCGATTTCCTGAAGGACCCGTCGCGCTTCGCCCGCCTTGGCGGCAAGATCCCCAAGGGCGCGCTGCTGGTCGGCCCTCCGGGCACCGGCAAGACCCTGCTGGCGCGCGCCATCGCCGGTGAGGCGGGCGTGCCGTTCTTCACCATCTCGGGCTCCGATTTCGTCGAGATGTTCGTGGGCGTCGGCGCCAGCCGCGTGCGCGACATGTTCGAGCAGGCCAAGAAGAACGCGCCCTGCATCGTCTTCATCGACGAGATCGACGCGGTCGGCCGGTCGCGCGGCGTCGGCTATGGCGGCGGCAATGACGAGCGCGAGCAGACGCTGAACCAGCTTCTGGTCGAGATGGACGGGTTCGAGGCCAATGAGGGCATCATCATCGTCGCGGCCACCAACCGCCCCGACGTGCTCGACCCCGCCCTGCTGCGCCCGGGCCGGTTTGACCGGCAGGTGCAGGTGCCCAACCCCGACATCAAGGGCCGAGAAAAGATCCTGGGCGTGCATGCGCGCAAGGTGCCGCTGGGCCCCGATGTGGACCTGCGGATCATCGCCCGCGGCACCCCCGGCTTTTCGGGCGCCGATCTGGCCAACCTGGTCAACGAGGCGGCCCTGAAGGCCGCGCGCATCGGGCGGCGCTTCGTGACCATGATCGATTTCGAATCGGCCAAGGACCGGGTGATGATGGGCGCCGAGCGCCGCTCGATGGTCATGTCCGAAGACGAAAAGAAGCTGACCGCCTATCATGAGGCCGGTCACGCCATCGTCGGGCTCAACGTCCCGCAGCACGACCCGATCCACAAGGCCACCATCATCCCGCGTGGCCGGGCGCTGGGGCTGGTGCTGTCGCTGCCCGAGCGTGACCAGCTTTCGGTCAGCTTCACCAAGTACAAGTCCAAGATCGCCATGGCGATGGGCGGCAAGGTGGCCGAAGAAATGATCTTCGGCCCCGAAAACGTGACCAGCGGCGCCACCAGCGACATCCAGCAGGTCTCGCGCATTGCGCGCGCCATGGTCACGCAATTCGGCATGTCGGAAAAGATCGGGCATATCGACTATGCCAACGAACAGCAGAGCTATCTGGGCACCTATGGCGGCGGCACCAACCACTCCGCCGAAACCCAGAAGCTGATCGACGAGGAAGTGCGCCGGATCATCGACGAGGGCTACGAGTCCGCCCGCAAGATCCTCACCGAAAAGCGGCAGGACCTTGAGCGGCTGGCCGAAGGCCTGCTGGAATACGAAACGCTGACCGGCGTCGAGATCACCCGCGTGATCGCCGGCGAGCCGCCGCATCTGCCCGACGACGCCGATCAGGCGCCGCCATCGGGGGGCACCTCGATCGCCTCGGTGCCCAAGACCAAGCCGAAGAAACCCAAGGCGGCAGGCGACGGGCTGGAGCCGGAACCCAGCGCCTGAAGCGGACAGACGGGCCCTGCGCCGCGAAAGCGGGCGGGGCCTTTGCCATTCCGGCTGCCCGCAGTTCCGTAGCCCCCGGCGGCCCGGGGGCGGACAAATTTTTCCGATAGGAAAACGCGGCTGCTGTCCCGCCGATTCCGACACGGATTATGTCGGAATCGCAGCGCGGGTCCGACGCGGGGTTTTGTAGACAAGGCGCAGCGCACCGGGCCATCTGGCCCGCCAACAGGGAAATGGAATATGAGCTTCAAGACCGATATCGAGATTGCCCGCGAAGCCAAGAAACGCCCGATCCAGGAGATCGGCGCCAAGCTCGGCATCGGCAGCGACGACCTGCTTCCCTATGGCCATGACAAGGCCAAGGTCAGCCAGTCCTTCATCGACTCGGTGCAGGACCGGCCCAACGGCAAGCTGATCCTGGTGACCGCGATCAACCCGACGCCGGCGGGCGAGGGCAAGACCACCACCACCGTCGGACTGGGCGACGGGCTCAACCGGATCGGCAAGAAGGCCGCGGTCTGCATCCGCGAGGCCAGCCTGGGGCCGAACTTCGGCATGAAGGGCGGGGCAGCGGGCGGCGGCTACGCCCAGATCGTGCCGATGGAAGAGATGAACCTGCATTTCACCGGCGACTTCCATGCCATCACCTCGGCCCATAACCTGCTGTCGGCGATGATCGACAACCACATCTACTGGGGCAACGAGCTGGGCATCGATGACCGCCGCGTGGTCTGGCGCCGGGTGCTCGACATGAACGACCGTGCGCTGCGCGATATCGTCACCTCGCTGGGCGGGGTCTCCAACGGCTCGCCGCGCCAGACCGGATTTGACATCACGGTGGCCTCGGAAGTGATGGCGATCCTGTGCCTGGCGCGCAACCTGACTGACCTGCAAAAGCGCCTGGGCGACATGATCGTGGCCTATCGCCGCGACAAGTCGCCGGTCTATTGCCGCGATATCAAGGCCGATGGCGCCATGACCGTGCTCTTGAAGGATGCGATGCAGCCCAACCTGGTGCAGACGCTGGAGAACAACCCCGCCTTCGTGCATGGCGGCCCCTTTGCCAACATCGCCCATGGCTGCAACTCGGTCACTGCCACGACCACGGCGCTGAAGCTCGCCGAATACGTGGTGACCGAGGCCGGCTTCGGCGCCGATCTGGGCGCCGAGAAGTTCATGAACATCAAGTGCCGCAAGGCGGGCCTGGCGCCCGATGCGGTGGTGCTGGTGGCCACGGTGCGCGCCATGAAGATGAACGGCGGCGTCGCCAAGGCCGATCTGGGCACCGAGAATGTCGAGGCCGTGCAGAAGGGCTGCCCCAACCTTGGCCGCCACATCGCCAACATCAAGTCCTTCGGCGTGCCGGTGGTTGTGGGCATCAACCATTTCGTCTCTGACACCGATGCCGAAGTGCAGGCGGTCAAGGATTACGTCAAGGCGCAGGGCGCCGAGGCGATCCTGTGCCAGCACTGGGCCAAGGGCTCTGCCGGGATCGAGGATCTGGCGCACAAGGTGGTGCAGCTCGCCGAAAGCGGCGCGGCCAATTTCGCGCCGCTCTACCCCGACGAAATGCCGCTGTTCCAGAAGATCGAGACCATCGCCAAGCGCATCTACCACGCCGACGAGGTGATTGCCGACAAGTCGGTCCGCGAGCAGCTCAAGACCTGGGAGGCCGCCGGCTACGGCAACCTGCCGATCTGCATGGCCAAGACGCAGTATTCCTTCTCGACCGACCCCAACCTGCGCGGCGCGCCGACCGGGCATTCGGTGCCGGTGCGCGAGGTGCGGCTTTCGGCGGGCGCCGGTTTTGTCGTGGTCATCTGCGGCGAGATCATGACCATGCCCGGCCTGCCCAAGGTGCCCTCGGCCGAGACCATCCGGCTGAATGCCGACGGCAACGTCGAAGGGCTGTTCTGACGCATTGAGATCAGGGCCCGCCTGAGGCATTCCGGGGTTGCCGGACCGCCTCGGGCCGGGTTCCGTTCACGACATTTTCGAAAGGCGCGCACGATGACGGCGACTGTGATTGACGGCAAGGCTTTCGCGGCCACGGTTCGGGCCAAGGTGGCGACCCATGTCGAGCGGCTCAAGGCCGAGCATGGCGTCACGCCCGGACTGGCCGTCGTGCTGGTGGGCGAGGACCCGGCGAGCCAGGTCTATGTGCGGGCCAAGGGCAAGCAGACGGTCGAGGTCGGAATGGCCTCTTTCGAACACAAGCTGTCGCCCGAGACTTCGGAGAAGGACCTGCTGGCGCTGATCGACAGGCTGAATGCCGATCCGAAAGTTCACGGGATTCTGGTGCAGTTGCCGCTGCCTTCTCATCTCAATTCCGATCTGGTCATCAACCGCATCGACCCGGCCAAGGACGTGGACGGTTTTCACATTTCCAATGTCGGGCTGTTGGGCACCGGGCAGAAGGCCATGGTGCCCTGCACCCCGCTGGGCTGCCTGATGATGCTGCGCGACCATCACGGATCGCTCTCGGGAATGAATGCGGTGGTGATCGGGCGCTCCAATATCGTGGGCAAGCCGATGGCCAGCCTGCTGCTTGGTGACAGCTGCACCGTGACCATCGCCCATAGCCGCACCAGGGACCTGCCCGGCACCGTTCGGCGCGCCGATATCGTGGTTGCCGCCGTCGGGCGGCCGGAAATGGTGACCGGCGACTGGATCAAGCCGGGCGCGACGGTGATCGATGTCGGCATCAACCGCATCGAGCGCGACGGCAAGACGGTGCTGGTGGGCGATGTCGATTATGCCAGCGCCAGCGCGGTCGCCGGCGCGATCACTCCGGTTCCGGGTGGGGTCGGGCCGATGACCATTGCCTGCCTGCTGGCCAATACCCTGACCGCCTGCTGCCGCGCCAACGGGCTGGCAGAGCCCGAGGGCCTCACCGCCTGAATTCAGCCGCCTAGCGGCACCGCCAGGGCCCGGCGTCCGGTCAGCACCGCGATAGCCCCGGGGCCCATCAGCGACCGCAGCGGCCCGGAGGTGGCGCGCAGGCCGCCGGTATAGGCCCCGAAGGCCGGCAGGATCACCCGATCTGCATCGATCAGGAAGCAGGGCCGCGCCGCGCCGCCCAGCGCCAGCTTGGGGTGGTAATGGCCCGAGACCTCGCCGCGCTGCGGAGTGCAGATATGGCGATAGGTCAGCCCCGAGGCGGTCAGGCTCGCCAGATGGCTGCCGCCCAGATCGACCGGCCCCGGATCGTGGTTGCCCTCGATCCAGACCCATCGCCTTCCGGCTTGCAGCCGCGTCAGCCAGGTGCGTTCCGCCTCGCCCAGCGACAGGGCGGCGTCGAGATCGTCGAAGCTGTCGCCCAGGCAGACGACGATGGCGGGATCGGTGGCGGCAATCTCGGCTTCTAGCCGTTCCAGCGTGGCCTGCACCTCGTAGGGCGGCAACAGGCCGCCGCTGCGCCGGGCGATCCGCTCGGACTTGCCCAGATGCAGGTCAGACACGCACAAGAGCCGCGCGGGAGCCTGCCACAGCGCGCCGGACGCGCGCGCGGCAAGCTGTTGTCCGGCAAGCTGGAACTGGTGGGCGTTCATGATCCGTTCCTGACAACTCCGCGCGCGCTTGGCAAGCCCCGACGCGCGGATCAGCTCAGGCCCGCCTCGGCCATCAGCCGCGCCGCCGCCTCGGCCATCAGCCTTTCGCGCCCCTCGCCAAAGATCGGCACCTGCCCATGCTCCAGCAACAAGGGCGCGGCCAGCGGCGAGACCTGCCCGAGCACCACATGATCGACGCGACCCCGCGTGCGGTCGAGCAGCTCCTGCACCCGGCTGAAATCCACCGCCCCGCGCAAGGCTTCCTCGGCGGTGATGCGCAGCATCAGGTGGTCGGGGTCGTATTTGAGCAGCGTGTCATAGAGGATGTCGGAGGAAAACGTCGCCTGCCGGCCGCTCTTGCGGGCCTGGGGCAGGTTGCGCTCGATCAGGCCGGCGATGGTGGCAAGGCCGCGAAAGGTCCGTTTCATCAGGGCGTTGGAGCGAAACCAGTGATCGAGCCCGTCGCGCAGCGCCGCGGCCTCGAACAGGGGCGCGGGATCGGTGACGGGCTCGAGGCTCCAGATCAGGGTGGCGTAGTCGGTGGCGACAAAGCCCAGCGGGTGCAGGCCGGCATCCTCCATCCGCTTGGTCAGCAGAATTCCCAGCGTCTGCTGGGCATTGCGCCCGGCAAAGCCGTAAAAGCAGCTATGCGGCTTGCCGTCATAGACAAAGCTCTCGACCAGGATCCGGTCCGTCTGCGGCATGCGCGAGACCTCGCGCTGCAAGGTCAGCCATTGCGCGGTATGGGCGGGCAGGTCGGGCCAGCGATCCTGCCCCAGCAGTCGCAGGATCCGCTGCGACAGCTGGGTCGAAGTTGAAAACAGCGTGCCCGAGAACACCGCGATCTTCGGCCGGCGGGCGGTGGCGCGGCTGACCTCGACCGTCAGGTCGCGCAGCCCCTCGTAGCGCACGATCTGGCCGCCGATCAGAAAGGTGTCGCCGGGTTCGAGCGAGGCGGCAAAGCTTTCCTCGACCTCGCCCAAGGGCTTGCCCGCGCCGCGCAGGCGGACCTTGATCAGCTCGGTATCCTGAATGGTGCCGATGTTCATGCGGATGCGCTGGGCGGCGCGGGGGTCGCGCAACTGCCACAGCCCGTCGGGGCGCTGGATCAGCCGCTTCCACTTGTCATAGGCCCGCAGCGCGTAGCCGCCGGTTGCGCAGAAATCGAGGCAATCGTCAAAGGCGGCGCGCGACAGGGTGGCGTAGGCCCCGGCGCTGCGCACCTCGTGAAACAGGCGCGTGGCGTCAAACGGGCCGGCGCAGGCCGTAATCAGGATATGCTGGCAGAGCACATCGCGCGGCCCCGGCGCGCGCGGCTCGCCGTCCAGATCATGGGCGCGGGCGGCTTGCAGGGCGGCGAGGCATTCGACCACCTCGAACCGGTTGGCCGGCACCAGCCGCGCCTTGGAGGGGGCATTGTAGCGGTGGTTGGCGCGCCCGATGCGCTGGATCAGCCGCTTGACGTTCTTGGGCGCGCCGATCTGGATCACCAGATCCACATCGCCCCAGTCGATCCCCAGATCGAGGCTGCCGGTGCAGACGATG
Organism: Pseudomonadota bacterium; assembly: GCA_963205075.1. GTDB lineage: Bacteria > Pseudomonadota > Alphaproteobacteria > Rhodobacterales > Rhodobacteraceae > KLAP22. The sequence goes on from CAUJIU010000078.1 coordinate 6,546, forward strand.
GCGCGCAACTCGCCGCGCATCATGGCGGCCTCGACCGCCTCGCGCTGCTCGCGGGCGAGGCTGCCGTGGTGGATGCCGATCGGCAGATCCTCGTCATTGGCGAGCCAGAGATTGTGGAAAAAGATCTCGGCCTGCGCGCGCGTGTTGTGAAAGATCAGCGTGGTCCGGTGGCGTTTGATCTCGGCCAGCACCGCCGGGATGGCATAGGCCGCGCCGCCGCCCGACCATGGCGGCAGGGCTTCGGTCACCAGCATTTCGATATCGGGATCGGGGCCGGGATCGGCATGCAGGATCGCGCAAGGCTCGGGGTGGCGCGCAAGGAAGGAGGCGATGGCCTGCGGGTCTTCGACCGTGGCTGAAAGCCCCACCCGCCGCAGGCCGGGCACCATGGCCTCGAGCCGCGACAGCGCCAGCATCAGCTGGTCGCCGCGCTTGCTTTCGGCCAGGGCGTGGATCTCGTCGACGATCACCCGCCTGAGCCCGCCAAAGGTGCGCGCCGCATCCTCGTAGCTGGTCAGCAGCGCCAGGCTCTCCGGGGTGGTCAGCAGGATATGCGGCGGATCGGCGCGCTGGCGCTTGCGCCGGGTGGCGCTGGTATCGCCGGTGCGGTCCTCGATGCGGATCGGCAGGCCCATCTCGGCGACCGGGGCTTGCAGGTTGCGCCGGATATCGGCCGCCAGCGCCTTGAGCGGCGAGATGTAGAGCGTGTGCAGGCCCTGATGTCCGCCATCGGCCAGCTCGGCCAGCGTGGGCAGAAAACCCGCAAGGGTCTTGCCGCCCCCCGTTGGCGCGATCAGCAGCAGCGCCGGTTCATCGGCGCGCCTGAGCATTTCCTGCTGATGCGGATGGATGGTCCAGCCGCGGGCGGCAAAGAAGCTCTGGAACCGGGCGGGAAGGGCGGGCATGGCCCAAATCTAGGGCCTGCCCGCGCCAAAGGAAATGCCGCTCTAGCGGACGATCTCTTCGTCGCGCACGAACATGTTGGCCCAGGCGCGGTCGATCAGCTCGGGCGACATCTGGTAGGGGATGCCCTCGAACTCGCAGATCGAGATCATCTGGTCGATCAGGAAGATCGGCTGGTAGTTGGCGAAGACGTTGTCGATGGTGGGATATTTCTTGCGCAGCAGGTAGATCAGGGTCTGCTCGTCCAGCGGCATCTGCTTCTTGCGGGCGACCAGCGTGAAGATCTTGAGGAAGTTCTCCTGATCGGGGCCGTCGATCTTGATCTTGAAGAAGATCCGCCGCAGCGCCGCCTTGTCGAAGATGGTGTTGGGATGGAAGTTGGTGGAAAAGATCACCAGCGTGTCGAAGGGCACCTCGAACTTTTCGCCCGATTGCAGCGTCAGGATGTCCTTGCTTTCCTCCAGCGGCACGATCCAGCGGTTGACCAGTTTCTGCGGCGGTTCTTCCTGACGGCCAAGGTCGTCGACGATGAAGACGCCGCCGGTGGATTTCAGCTGCAACGGCGCCTGATAGGTGCGCGAGACCGGGTTGTAGACCAGGTCGAGCATCGAAAGCGACAATTCGCCCCCGGTGACCACGGTGGGACGTTCGCACAGCACATAGCGCGTATCGTAGCGGCCCGAGGTGCGGCGCAGGCTGTTGGGATCGTCAAGGTCCTCCTCGGCGGCGGAATGCACGATCGGGTCATAGACGGTGATGACCTGGCCCGCATATTCGATGGCGCGCGGCACGTAGATCTTGTCACCCAGCGCTTCGCGGATGCCGTTGGAAATCGAGGATTTGCCGTTGCCGGGCGGGCCATACATCAGAACCGAGCGTCCGGCGCTGACCGCGGGGCCAAGCTGGTCCAGCAGGTCATTGGGCAGCACCAGATGGCCCATGGCGGCGGTCAGACGGTCGCGGGTGATGTGGATGTTGCGGATCGACTGGCGCTTGACCTGTTCGGCATAGACCGACATCGGCACCGGCATGGCGCCGTAGTACTCGGACTGTGACAGCGCATCGAGCGCGCGCGCCTTGCCGTTTTCGGTCAACTGGAAGGCCATCTCGGAGCCATTGTTGGCGTTGAGCGTGCCGGTGGCCTCCAGCAGGCGCTGGCTGCGGGCCAGATCGACCAGTTCCTGCGTCACCGGGATCGGCAGGCAGATGGCGCGGGCGATCTCTGAGACCATGTCGATGTTCATGCGGAACATGGTCTTGAGCAGGATGTCACGCATCATCACGGTCGGCAGTTGCATGCCGGTCAGATTGCGCGGCGCCGGGGGGGCCATGACGGTGGTCGTCCGGATATTCATGAACCGAGCCTCATACATTGGTCTGACAACGGGCGTCGCACCCGATGGCGGCGGAACCCGGTCGCGAGAAAACTTTGCCTGACCAGTCTTGCCTCGCTAATGTGGCCAAAAAATGGACGAAACCAAACGCGGGGCAGGCATGAGCAGGACGAATCCGGTCATCTACCTTGGCGTTTTGCTGGCAATGCTGGTGGTGCTGGGCGGCGCGGGCCTGGGGCGCGGCGAGTTGCTGGTGGCCAAGCATGAAGGCGACATGCTGCATTTCGTCGATATCGTGATGCGCATGGCGCAGGGCCAGCGTCCGCATCTGGATTTCTCGACCCCGATCGGGGCCTGGGCCTTTGCCCCGGTGGTGCTGTTCGTCAAATGGGGTTTCGGTGTCGGCACCGCCTTTCTGGCGGCACAGGTGCTGGTGGCGCTGTGCCTGCTGCCGGCGGTGTGGTGGGTCGGGGTCAGCCGCCTGACGCCGGGGCTGTCGGTGCTGTTCGGGCTGATCGTGATGGGGATGGTGCTGGCGCTGGTGCATGGCGAGGCGCAGCCGGACCTGTCGCTGTCGATGCATTACAACCGCTGGGCCTGGGCGATTTCCTTCGTGGCGATCCTGATCGCGGTGTTGCCGGCGATCCATCCCAAAAGCCCGCTGGTGGATGGCATCGTGCTGGGCGTGGCGATGGTGGCGCTGGTGATGCTCAAGATCACCTATCCGGTGGCCTTTGCGCTGCCGGTGGCGCTGGCGCTGGTGCTCAGCGGTCAGCGCCGGGCGCTGGCACTGGCGGTGCTGGTCGGGCTGGCGCTGATGGCGCTGCTGACGCTGGCCCATGGCGGGCACTACTGGGTGGCCTATCTGCATGATCTTCAGGATGTGGCGGCGTCCGAGTTGCGCTCGCGGCCGTCGGCCTCGCTGGGCGGGGTGCTGGTGGCGCCGCCGTTTCTGGGGGCGACGGCTGCCGGAGTGGCGGGGGTGGTGTTCCTGCGGCAGGCGCGGGCGGCGACGGCCGGGCTGATCCTGCTGTTGCTGCTGCCGGGCTTTGTCTTCGTCACCTACCAGAATTTCGGCAATGACCCGCAATGGCTGCTGGTGCTGGCGCTGATCTTGCTGGCCTCGCGGCCCGTGGGCGACATCAAGAACGGCCTTGGCTGGCCGATGCGGGCTGTGCTGACCACCACCGCCGCCGTGACCCTGGCCCTGGCTGCGCCGTCGTTTCTGAACATGCTCAACAGCCCGTTCCAGCACCTGACCCTGCCCGGTCAGGGCTACGCGCCGATGATCCCGCATTCGGGCGCCAACGAAGACCTGCTTGGCCAGATCGAGCGGGTGATAACCGCCGACGCACGGGTGCCGCTCGACGGCGAGGGGTCGGCATTCGCGGCTTTCGCCAGCCTGTCGACGCGGCCGGCGCCGGCCGTGCTCAAGGGCGAGGTCCTGCCCGAATGCCGGCTCGACAATGGCATCAGCGCCATGCACAGCGCCGTGGTCGCGGATATGGCGGCGGCGGGGCTGACGGGGGGGCGCAAGGTCTTTGCCGCCGATCTGCTCAATGCCTACTGGCTCTTTGGCGATCTGGCCCCGCTTGCCGGCAGCGCGCCGTGGTATTATCGCGGGCTGGGCGGGCTGGAGGATGCCGACTATGTGCTGGTGCCGCTCTGCCCGCTTTCGCCGCCGGGAAGGGCGCTGATCCTGCGGGCGCTGCAAGAGCGCGGCACCGACGACCTGACCGAGATCCGCCGCACCGATCTGTATATCCTGCTGGCAAAGGGCTGATCAGGCCGCCCGGACCAGCGCTGCCGCCAGATAGATCACCAGCGTCGCGGCCAGCGGAAAGCCCATGGGAAAGCGCTTGCCGGTCTCCCAGCTTTGCCAATCCGGCACCAGCCGGCGCAAAGGCGTTAGCTTGACCGTCCGGTGCACCACGTAGCCTGCCAGCAGGCAGGCCGCGAACAGCAACAGGATGTCGCGCAGGTCATCGGGGGCGATGTAGAGGGCGGCGGCGGCCGAAAACTTGGCGTCACCGGCGCCAAGCGCGCCCACCGCATTGAGGATGATACCGGCGGCCAGCACCATGGCCAGCTGCGCCCAGCGCCAGAGATAGGCATCCAGGGGCAGGAGCACCAGCCCGGCCAGCGCGAAACCGGCGGCCAGCGCCAGCACGGCGCGGTTGGGGATGCGCATCTCGCGCATGTCGCTGAGTGCCACCCAGATGCAGATGGGCAGGGCCACGGCCAGGAGGCAGGCGGCTTGCAGGGCCGTCATCGCCTCAGTTCGCCACGTTGTCTTCGAGCGCGCGCAGCGCACGCACCGCCGCCTCGAAATGCTGCGGATGGGTGTCGATGGCCTCCTGCAGCAGCGCCTTGCCGATGGTGATGTCGTTCTGCTTGATGGCCACCAGCGCCAGCGTATAGAGCAGCTGCGCCCGCTCGATCTGGGTCATGGGGATGACCGGCAGGTCATAGTTGCGCTGGGCGCCGCGCGCCATGACCAGGTTGTTCTTGGCGGTGAAAAGCTGCCCGTCGTTGCGGATGGCGTCGGTGAACAGCCGCTCGGCGCCGGGGAAGTCGCCGCGCGTCAGCTTGGAAAACCCCCAATTGTTCAGGACGGTGGCCGGCGTGGTGGTCAGGCCGACGGCGACTTCGTAGAAACTGTCGGCCTTGCTCCATTCCTCATGGCTGTCGGCGATCATGGCCTCCAGCCGGTAGCGCTCGAAGGTCTCGTGGGTTGGCGGCACGGCGTCGAGCACCGTTTCCGCCTCGGCCCAGTTGTCGCTGCGGATCAGCGCATCCGCCAGATCCACCCGGTCATCGTTGGTGGCATCGGGATGGTCCACCACGGCCTGCCAGGCGGTGACCGCCTCGGTCGCGCGGCCGGCGCGGATCAGCGACTTGGCCAGTCCGCGCTGGAGATCGATGCGGCCAGGCTCGGCGACAAGGGCGCGGGTGAAATACGAGATGGCCTCCTCGGGTTCGCCCACTGTCAGCATCACGTCGTTGAAACTGGCGTCGTTGACGATGTCCGCCTCGCGCATGGCGCGGTCGACTTCGCTTTCGCCGGAAGGCGTGCACGCCGAAACCAGCGTCAGCCCGGCCAGGGCGGCGATCATGAGACTCGGATGGCGCATTCTGCTGCGTCCTTTACTGCATCGACCTCAAAGCGCGGTCAGGAGCAGGTAGTCACCCTCTCCCCGGCGCACCAGCTGGAACTGTTCGTTCTCGTTGGTGTCAGAATAGCCGGGATCTTCCAGCTTTGCGAGCGCCAACCGCAGGTTGTCCCGGATCTGGTCGCTATTGCCGCTGTCCGTGGCATAAGCGCGACGGAAGACCTCGGCGGCCTCGCCATAGCGGCCCATCTCGGTCAGCACTACGCCGAGATTGTTCCAGGCCGGCGGGAAATCGGGGTCGAGCGCGACGGCGCGGCGCAGCAGCGCCTCTGCCTGGCCCAGGCGCCCCAGCATCAGGTTGGCCGATCCGAGCGCCGAAAGCGTGTCGACGTTGAGCCCCTGCTGCCCCGCCGCCCGCGTATAGGCATCAAGCGCCAGTTCATACTGTCCGGCGGCCATCAGCCGATGGCCGACCAGCAGGCCGTCAATATCGGATTCTCCCGCGATTCCGGGCGCATAGACGCCATCGGAACGACCAAGGCCGCCTGTCGAGCAGGCGGCCAGGGCGGTCAGGCACAAGCCGAGAAGGATCGGCAGCAGGCGCGTCATGTCGGCTCCTCAGGGCTGGGTTCAGCCGCCGCCGCCGAACATGATGTAAATGTCGTAGATCGACGGCCCGATCAGGATGATCAGAAGCGGGGGCACCGTCAACATCATGGTTGCCAGGGTCATCTTGGTGGGCAGCTTGTTGGCCTTTTCCTCGGCCCGCATCACCCGCTTGTCGCGCATTTCTGCCGCGTAGATCCGCAAGGCATCGGCGATCGAGGTGCCGAACTGCTGCGACTGCACCAGCACGGTGGTAAAGCTCGACACGTCCTGCACGCCGCAGCGCTCGGCCATGTCCTTGAGCACCAGCTGCTTGTCCTTGCCGGCCTTCATCTCATGGGCCACCACCTCGAACTCGAAGGCCAGATCGGGCGCGCCATTGCGCAGCTCGCGCGATACCCGGATGATCGACTGGTCGAGCGACTGGCCGGCCTCGACGCAGACCAGCATCATGTCGAGCGCGTCGGGAAAGCCGTTCTCGATGGCCTTCTGACGCTCGCCCTGGCGGCGCGTCACCCAGTATTTCGGCAACATGTAACCAGCCGCGCCCGGCAGCACGATCGAAAGCATGGTCTGCTGGGTCGAGGGGTCGCCGGTGGAGGATTTCCACACCGCATAGAGGATGCCCAGAAGCAGCATGCCGATGCCGAGCGCGAACTGGAGGAAGTGGTAGATCCGCACCGCGTTCTTGCTGCGATAGCCGGCCTGCATCAGCTTGAGGCGGATGGCCGAGAATTCCTCCTCGTTCTGGGGTTCGAGGAAGTTGGAGTATTTCTCGAGCTTGTCCTTGCCGGCCGCCGCCCGCAGGCGGTCCTGGTTGCCGGACTTGCCGGTAACCGGCGGCGCGGCGGCCGCCTTGAGCTTGTCGAGCGGGTCGTCGCGCTTGCGCAGCATCACCGGCAGCGTCATCAGCACCATGATCAGGCCGAGAAAGCCCACCGCGATCAGCGGTCCGAAAGGGCCGAGCAGGTCGGTCAGAAAGCCGTTGAAGGTGTCGAGCAATTCCATGGGGCGCGCCTTTCCGGTCAGACCTTGATGTTCACGAGCGACCGCATCACCACGAGGTTGGTGACCAGGAAGGCCGCCACGACCAGACAGGCGGGCACGAAGACCGGCGTGTCAGAGACCTTGTCGTAGTAGTTGGGCTGGGCGACGTTGATGCCGACCAGCGCCACCAGCGGGAAGATCGACAGGAACATGCCGGACCATTTCGCTTCGGCGGTGATGGCCTTGACCCGCCGGAACAGGCGGAAACGGGCCCGGATCACCTTGGCCAGTCCATCGAGGATCTCGGCCAGGTTGCCACCCGATTGCTGCTGGATGGTCACGGCAACCGCGAGAAAGCGCAGGTCCTGCATGTCCATGCGATCGGACATGGCCTTGAGGCTTTCGCTCATGTCGCGGCCATAGGCGGCCTCGTCGGCGATCACGCCCATTTCCGAGCCCAGCGGGTCGGGGACCTCCTTGGCGACGATGCCGATGGCCGATGAAAACGGGTGGCCGACGCGCAGCGAGCGCACCATCAGCTCCACCGCGTCGGGAAGCTGCTCCTCGATCATGCCGGTGCGCTTCTTGGCCTTGCCATTGACCCAGACATAGACCCCGCCGACGCCCATGCCGATCGCCACCGCAAGCCGCACCGCGATGCCGGCCTCGGTCCCGACCGTCAGGCCGACAAAGGCGATGGCCGCCAGCACACCCATGATCATGATCAGCTGCACCGGCGAAAAGGCGATATTGGCCTTCTGCGCCTTGGCGGCGAGAATGGAGTAGAGCGGGATGCTCTGCGACTTCATGTGCTGGGTCATCTCCTTGCGGAGTTGCTCCAGCACCTGTTCGCGGCCGGCGCCCTTTTCCAGCAGCTCCAGCCGGCGGTTGACGCGGCTGTTGAGGCTGATCGACTTGCCGAAGACCGTCAGGTAAAGCCCTTCGACCAGCACCAGCACTGATACGAAAATCAGGCCGTAGATGATTGGTTCGGCTGAGATTTGCATATGGCTTACTCCGCTGCGAAGGGTTCGAAGATCGAGGCCGGCAAGTCATAGCCCCAAAGGCGGAACCGCTCGGAAAAGTGGCTGCGCACTCCGGTGGCCGTGTAGTGGCCGATGATCTTGTTGTCGGGCGTCAGGCCGACGCGCTGAAAGCGGAAGACTTCCTGCATCGAGATGACATCGCCTTCCATGCCGGTGATCTCGGTGATCGAGGTCATGCGGCGCGAGCCGTCCTGAAGGCGGCTGGCCTGAACGATGAGGTTGACGGCGCTGGCGACCTGCGAGCGGATGGCCTTGATCGGCATCTCGATGCCGGCCATGGCGATCATGTTTTCCAGACGGCTGACGCCGTCGCGGGCCGAGTTGGCGTGGATGGTGGTCATCGAGCCGTCATGGCCGGTGTTCATGGCCTGCAGCATGTCGATCACCTCCTCGCCGCGGGTTTCCCCGACGATGATGCGGTCAGGACGCATCCGCAGGGCGTTGCGCAGACAGTCACGCTGCGAGACAGCGCCGCGGCCCTCGACGTTGGCGGGGCGGCTTTCCATCCGGCCCACATGGGTCTGTTGCAGCTGCAGTTCGGCCGTGTCCTCGATGGTCAGGATCCGCTCGCTGTCATCGATGAAGGAGGACAGGGCGTTCAGCGTCGTGGTCTTGCCCGAGCCGGTACCGCCAGAGACGATGATGTTGAGGCGGGTTGCGACCGCGGCTTGCAGATATGCGGCCATCTCTTCGGTGAAGGCGCCGAAACGGACCAGATCGTCGATGCCCAGCTTGTCTTTCTTGAACTTGCGGATGGAAACCAGCGACCCGTCCACCGCGATCGGCGGCACCATGGCGTTGAAGCGCGACCCGTCGCCCAGGCGGGCGTCGACATAGGGGTTGGACTCGTCGACGCGGCGGCCGACGGCGGACACGATCTTGTCGATGATCCGCAACAGGTGGCGTTCGTCCTTGAAGGTGATGTCGGTCAGTTGCAGCTTGCCGTTGCGCTCGACAAAGATCTGCTGCGGGCCGTTGACCAGAATATCGTTGACGCTGTCGTCCTTCAGCAGCGCCTCGAGCGGGCCGAGGCCCGTCACCTCGTCATAGAGGTCCTGGTTGAGCGTCTGGCGTTCTTCGCGGTTGAGGACCACGCCCATCTCTTCCAGCGACTCGCTGGAAATGGCGTTGATCTCCTGCCGCAGGTCCTGCTCGGTGGCCTTTTCCAGCGCGGCAAGGTTGAGGTTGTCCAGCAGCGCCTTGTGCAGTTCAAGCTTGATCTCGGCCAGCCGCTCCTTGCGCTTGCGGTCGCGGTCCACATTCGCCACTTCGGCCGGTTTGGCCGGCATGGCGCGCATCAGCGACTTGCGCTCGGCCTCGGGGGCTGAGGCGGGCGTGGATTGCGCGACAACGCGCGGGGCGCCGGGGCGGGCCGCCGCGCCTGGAGCACTTGGCTTTTTATACTTTGAAAACATCAACTTGACCTATTTTCGGCCGGCTTTGGCCGTCTCCGCGTTATTGACCTCGTGGACCGATTTCGCCAGCTCCGCGATGGCCTTGCGCAGCGGGTTCTTGGCGATGCCCTCGGCCATGGGGATGCCGTGGTCGGCATTCTGCGACACCTGCTTGCCGCCATCGGGCAGCTGCACCTCGATCGAGATGCCAAGACTCTCGGCCAGGCGCTTGACCCGCGACTTGCCGTTGAGATCGGTGAATTTCGGGCCGCGGTTGAGGATGAAACGCAGCTTCTCGAAGGGCAGGTCCTCGGATTGCAGCGCCCGCTTGAGCCGCAGGGCATTCTGCGCCGAGCGCATGTCAAGCTCGAGCAGCGCGAAATAGACATGCGCCGCCGACAGCACCGTTTCCGACCATTCGGTCATGGTCTTGGGCATGTCGATGATAACGTAGTCGAAATTGGTGCGCGCGGTCTCGATGATCTTGGAGATGTCCTTGGGCCCGACGATGTCGAGCGGCACCAGATCGGTGGGCGCGGTCAGCACCTGAAGCTTCTGGTTGAAGGACAACAGCGCCTGCATGAACGACTCGTTGTCCATGTTGTCGGTGTCGCTGAGCATTTCCAGCACGGTCTCGCGGCGCGGCAGGTCAAGATAGGTCGAGGTCGAGCCAAACTGGATGTCGAGATCCAGCAGGCAGACCCGCGGCGGCTCGGTGCTGGTGATGTTGGCCAGTTCCCAGGCCAGGTTGACGGCCAGGGTGGTTGCGCCGGTGCCGCCGGCCAGGCCCTGCACCGGGATCACCACCCCGTTGCGGTCGCCGGTGGCCTTGAGCTTGTTTTGCAGCTCGGGCGCGACCGGGACCTCGACCTCGGGGGCGGTGACGCGCTCGATGGCGCGGGCCAGTTCCTGTTCGGGAAGCGGGTAGGGGATGAATTCGTCGCCGCCCTCGCGCAGCAGCTTGTGCAGCGAGGCGGGCGAGACGTCTTCGGCGATGAGAATGACCTTGATGCCCCGGCGCTTGGCGGCGGCGATCACGGTGATGACAGTGTCGAGATCCGCCTCATCCTGTCCGTCCAGCGCGATGGCGACAAAGCGGAGATTGGCGGCATCGGGCTGGTCGAGGAAGGCGATGGCTTCGGCAAATCCCAGATCGCCCCAGGCTTCTCCGAGTGCGGCCTCCATGTCCTCGATCAGAAGGTCGAAGATCTGCACATCCCGGCTGACCGTGCAGGCCAGAATGGGTTGAGGCTCGGCTTTCAGTGCGGCATTGCTTGCCATTTCTCGGTTCCTTCCAGTGGAGGCCCCGCAGCTTGCCCGTTTGCTGCCAATCGTTCAGCCGCCGACTCACGGGCGGCGACCGGGGACCTGATCAATGGAAGGGTCGTCGGAAATAGTGACCAGATTGGGGCCAAAAGATCGTAATTGTGCGGTATCTCGGAACGATCCCGACAATGCGGGGTGGTTGTCCACGCGCCGCCGGATCTGGCCGGCCGCGGGCGCTAGTTGGCGGGCGCTAGTTGGCGGGCGCGGCCGCGGCGGTCGTGGTGCCGCTGCCCAGTCCGGTCGGCGGCACGGCGCTGGCGACATATTCGCGGAAGATCACGGCGGCATATTTGCCGTTCATGATGCCCGGATCGCTCTGCACGAAGCCCGAAACCTCGGTCACCGTGCGCCGGTTGGCGCGTTCGCGACCTTCGGTCACGATAAGCGGCTGGGTTTCTCCAAAAGAAACAACGGCTTCCAGCCGGCTGGTGCTGATGCCCATGCCAGCGAAGAACTGCACGACAGCCTGGGCGCGGCGCAGGCCAAGCCGCTGGTTGTAGGCGTCGGAGCCGACGAGATCGGTGTGGCCATAGACTTTGAAGCGCACCTCGGGGAACTGGCGGATCCAGTCCGCCTGCTGCCGCAGGATCGCCTGAGCCTCGGCGTCGAGCGCGGTGGAATTGAACTCGAAATTGATGGTCGAGTTCACCTCGGAGGCAAACCGCCGCGCCAGGCTGATGGTGTAGTCCAGCTCGCCCGACTGGATCATGGTGTTGTTCATGGTGGCGTTGCCGAAATCCCCGCCATCGACCGAAGCGCCGGCCTCGCCGAAGAAGGACTGGAACACCCCGTCATTGGGGCTGCATGCCGTCAGGGTCACCATCGCTGCGCCGGCCGTGATCAGAAGTCTCATTGCTTCTTGCTCCTCTTAGTCCAGCACGTAGCCATAGGATCCGCTGAAGTCCTGGCGCGCAACCTCGCCCGCGCCCCCGGTGGTCGGGGCCGTGGATCCGGCGACGCGGCCATAGAGGAACAATTCGGCCTCGGATGGCGGGCGGACCCGGTCGGTGGGCAGCGCCAGCGCCTCGCCGCGGGTCGGCGTGACCAGATGCGGCGTGACGATGATGACCAGTTCGGTTTGTTTGCGGGCAAATTCGGCGCTGCGGAACAACGAGCCAAGCACCGGGATGTCGCCCAGCCATGGCACCTGGCCGGTCAGGTCGGTGAAATCGTCCGAAAGCAGGCCGGCAATGGCAAAACTCTCGCCATCGCGCATCTCGACGGTCGTCGAGGTCTCGCGGCGCTTGAAGGCGTCAATGGTGAAGCCGCCTTGCGTGAAGCCGTTGGTCGGGTCGATCGAGCTGACCGAGGCCTTGAGCTCGAGGTTGATCAGGTCACCGTCGACCACGCGCGGAATAAAGCTGAGTTCGACGCCGAAGGGCTTGTATTCAATGGTGATCGAGCCGCTGTCCTGCGCCACCGGCACCGGATATTCGCCACCCGCCAGAAAGGTAGCTTCCTGGCCGCTGAGTGCGGTCAGGTTGGGCTCGGCCAGGGTGCGGACCACGCCGCGCGCCTCGAGCGCCTCAAGCAGGATGCCGACCTCGAGCCCGCCGGCGTTGAAACCGAACACCATGGCGCCGTTGGCGTCGGGCGAGCTGCTGAGGCCGCCGCCCAGGGTGTTGGTGATGCCGGCGGTCGAGTTGGCGGCGTTCGTGCCGCCGGAGAGGCCAAGATTGTTGTTCAGCAGCGAGCCCTGCACCGCCAGCGATGACGACAGCGACTTGCTGACCGAACGCTGCATTTCGGCGAAACGCACCCGCAGCATGACCTGCTGGGTGCCGCCGACGCTCATCAGGTTCGACACCCGATCGGGCGCGTAGCGGCTGGCAAGTTCGAGCGCGCGGTCCAGCTTGGCGATCGAGCTGACCGTGCCGGACAGGACGATGCCGTCATTGGCGGTTCGGACCTCGATGGGCTCTCCCGGCAGGATCTGCTCCAGCCGTTCCTTGAATTCGGCGATATCGGGGGTGACGTGGACATCGACATTGGTGATCAGCCGTCCGTCGCCGCCCAGAATGGTCAGCGTGGTGCGGCCCGGCGCCTTGCCCAGAACGTAGATGGTGCGATCCGACAGCGACGAGATATCGGCGATGCCCGGATTGGCGATCGACAATTCGGCGAAGGGCACATCGCTTTCGATGACCACGGCCCGGTTCATCGGCACGTTGAGCGCCTCGGACGGGGTTCCCTGCAGGACCTGCAAGGTTTGCCCCTGTGCGGGCGCGACAAGAACGGGACCAGCCAGGGCGAGGCCAAACAACGCTGCCGTTATGTAATTACTATAAGACATGTGACCTGCCTCTCCGATCACGCTCGATTGCGGGCAATTTTACCCGTCATTTGGCACACCCTGCCCGCGATTGGCGTTTTTTGCAAGAATCAATATCTTGCCCACTGGTATTGATGTGGATAACTCGCAACAACCAAGGATTTCGGGCTGTGATGAAACGGGCGCGGCTTGAGCTCGCCGCGCCCCTGATATCGTGAATCTGCAAGTTCAGTTCGAGCAGGGGATCGGGATCTCGACCACCTCCGCGCCCTTGCGGGTGCGAATGGTGCAGACACGCTCGACCTGTTCGGGCACAACTTCGACCACTTGCTGTTCTTCCAGTCCCAGCAGGCTGCGCTGGTCGACCTCGATGCCGCTGGCGATGGTGTCGTCATAGGCGCCCACCAATGACAGCGACAGATTGCCGGTCGATTGCGCCTGGGCAAGGGCTGCCACCTGCTCGGGCGTGGCTTCGACCGTGACCGTGCGGGCGATCGAGGCGGAGTTGGAGTTGGCATCCGAAGTCTGGTCGACGGCGATCAGCTTGACCGCGCTCTGGATCAGGCGGGTCACGTCCTGCTCGCCGGCGCTGGCTGAAAGCACGCGGCCGGTCCAGTAGACATCGACCTTGTCGCCCGGACGCAGGAAGCCGGAGACGCCGGAGGCCACATCGACGCGGATGGCGAAGGCCCGCATGCCGCGGCCAAGCATGGTGGTCAGGCCGGCATTCTCGCCGGGCGCGGTGACCTTGACCGCCAGAACCGGTTCGTTGGTCTCCATCTGGCGCAGGACGACGCGCTGCACGTCGAGGCCCTGGGGAAACAGTTCTTCCTCGGTGAAGAACACGCCTTCGGGCAGGAAGGGCTCGGCATATTTGATCGGCTGCACGTCTTCGCGGGTGATGGGTTCGCCGTAGAGCATCGGCCTGACCACGGCCCAGACCTCGACGGTCGGGGTCTGCTGGGCGGCTGCCCGGCGCTGTTGCTCCAGCGCGGCCTGCTGCTGCTCGAAATAGCCCTGCGCCATGTAGACTGCAAAGCCGGCAAGCGCCAGGCCAACCAGGAGAACCAAACCGAATACTGCTCGCATCGTCGTTCCTTTCTCGGATCAATCGCCGGTGGCTTGAAGCGGTCTTGCGCCGCCTATGGTCACCGACGTCCCGAACAATCGGGCCTTACATGCTGCCCGGCTCGAAGTTCTCTAGCTGAGCTCCAAGTCCGGTGGACTTGTTCATCGCGCCTTCGCCGATGGTGGTTGCAACCATGACGCCAAGACCGACCAATGCCCCGGTGAGCACGACCCAGTCCACCGTGACCGCGCCATCGGCGTCCTCGTTGAATTTGCTGATCAACTTAAACATTCGTTCCTCCAGGGTCTGTTGCAAGACGCAGACAACCGAGCCGACCATCGCCGGACAATGTGGCATAAACGTGAATATTTGGGGGTCGTTTGGAGAAACCGCCAGGCAAGCCCCGGAGATGTTTCGACAATTACAAAGGGCCGCCTGCAAGCAGACGGCCCTTGGTTTGGCATCAGAGCCAGGGTGATCGGATTACATCTGGTCCGACAGGGTGGTCGCGATGTCGCCCGACAGGTCACCGACGCCGCCCGAGATCGTGGCAAGCACTGCCACACCGAGGCCGACGAGCGCTGCGGTCAGAACGACCCAGTCAACGGTCACGGCACCATCTTCGTCACGACGGAAGTTCTTGAAGAAGTTCAGCATTTCTGGCTCCTATTGCGTAGATTGCGGTCAGGTCAGATTACATCTGGTCCGACAGGGTGGTCGCGATGTCGCCCGACAGATCGCCGACGCCGCCCGAGATGGTGGCCAGCACGGCAACGCCGAGGCCGACGAGAGCTGCGGTCAGCACGACCCAGTCAACGGTCACGGCACCATCTTCGTCACGACGGAAGTTCTGGATGAAGTTCAGCATTTGAGGTCTCCTAAGGTTTCAAGTTCGTTTCGCCACCATGCCCGCTGTCCGTATCCAGGATCAGTGTTCCGGCTTGGATGGGCTTATATGGCCTTCGGATTGGGGCAAGACTTGGACCGCATTGGATCAACATTCGATCATGCTAAACTTTTTGTTAATTCATGTGTAAGACATTGAAAAACAACAAAACAAAAATGAAAGAATCTGTTTTGGCATCAGGAATTGGTTAGGAATTGGGCCCAATATGGCCGGGAATCGCCGATAATACCGATAGCAACTGGCCCTGAGTCGCGTTCTCTGCGATAGTTCGGGCAATAACAAAGAGGCAGAGCAGGGCAATACGCGGATGACGCGGCGCTTGGTTGGATCGGTGATTTCGGCCGCTGTGCTGATGGCTGGCCACGCCCTGGCCGAAACGCCGGGCAGCGGCGGAGATTTCACCTTCCGCCGCATCGGTCTGCCGCAGGCCGGGCAGGGCCGGCTGATCACCGTCCAGATCGCGCCCAGGGCGGCGCCCGCCGTGCCGCCGGTGCCCGATATGCC
Organism: Pseudomonadota bacterium; assembly: GCA_963205075.1. Taxonomy (GTDB): domain Bacteria; phylum Pseudomonadota; class Alphaproteobacteria; order Rhodobacterales; family Rhodobacteraceae; genus KLAP22. Next base: position 22,007 of record CAUJIU010000078.1, read on the forward strand.
CGCGCCGGGTGCCGATCCCGGCGCAGGGGGCGGCGCGCCCAG
>CAUJIU010000079.1 GCA_963205075.1 Pseudomonadota bacterium
CAGGCCGCATGGCGGCCCGCGCCGATGGGCAGGAGCGGCGGCTGCTCGGTCTGGCAGCGGTCGATCCGCCGGGCGCAGCGCGGGGCAAAGGGGCAGCCGGGCAGCATCGCCCCGCCCGAGCGCGGGGTGCCGGCGATGGTCTCCAGCCGTGGGGTCAGCGGCGCGGCGATGCGCGGGGTCGCGTGCAGCAAGCCCTCGGCATAAGGGTGCGCGGGGGCGGCAAACAGCGCCTCGGCTGGTCCTTCCTCCATCACCCGGCCGCCATAGAGCACGATCACCCGGTCACAGAGCCGCGCCACCACGCCCAGGTCATGGGTGACAAAGATGATCGCCGTCCCGGTCTCGCGCGCCAGTTCGGCAAGGATGTCGATGATCTGCGCCTGGATGGTGACATCGAGCGCCGTGGTCGGCTCGTCGGCCAGCAGCAGGCGTGGCCGGGCCAGCAGCGCCATGGCGATCATCACCCGCTGACGCATCCCGCCCGAAAACTCGTGCGGATAGCGCCGCGCGCGCGCCGCGGCATCGGGGATGCGCACCCGGTCGAGCATCCTGACCGCCTCCGCCCGCGCCTCGCGCCGCGACATGCCGGAATGCACGATCAGCCCTTCGGCCAGCTGGTCGCCCACCCGCTGATAGGGGTTGAGCGAGGTCATCGGGTCCTGAAAGATCATCGACACCGACACGCCCCGCACCCGGTCGAGCGCGCGCGGCGTCATGGCCAGCAGGTCCTTCCCCTCGAACAGCGCCTGCCCGCTGGCCGCGCCGTTGCCGGCCAGCAGCCCCAGCAGGCTGAACAGGATCTGGCTCTTGCCCGAGCCGCTCTCGCCGACGATGCCCAGCACCTCGCCCGGCGCCACGTCGAAGCTGACGCGGTCCACGGCGGTCACATCGCCTTCGGGCAGGCGGAAGGCGACGCTGAGGTCGCGCACGGAAAGCAGGCTATCGTTCATTTGGGTCAAAGGCGTCACGCAATCCGTCAGCGATGAAGTTGAGGCAGAACAGCACCGTGGCCAGCAGCCCGGCAGGCAGCAACAGCAGCCGGATATCGGTGCTCATCGCCGCGGTGCCGCCCTGGATCAGGTTGCCCCAGCTGGCCTGCGGCTCCTTGATGCCGATGCCGAGGAAGGACAGGAAGCTTTCCGACAGGATCACCTCGGGCACCAGCAGGCTGGAATAGACGATCACGGTCGACATGGTGTTGGGCACGATATGGGTCAGGATGATCTGGCGGCTGGTCATGCCGCAGGCCCGCGCGGCCTCGACGAATTCGCGCCGCGCCAGCGATTGCGCCTGCCCCCGCACGATCACCGCCGGCGTCAGCCACAGCGTGAACACCAGCGCGGCAAACAGCGCCACGTTGCCGCCCCCGAACAGGAGCGACAGCAGGATGACAAGGATCACGTAGGGAAAGCCGTAAAGCACCTCGACCAGCCGCATCATCACCCGGTCGATCCGCCCGCCGACAAAGCCCGAAACCGCGCCGTAGAGCACGCCGATGATGCCGGCCACCAGCGCGCCCAGAAAGCCGATGTTCAGCGACACGCGGCCGCCCTCCAGCGTGCGCACCAGCAGGTCGCGCCCGTAATCGTCGGTACCGAACAGGTGGATCGAAGTGAAATCCACCCCCTGGTTGATGGCGTCGAAATTGGCCTCCTCGCCATCGAAGGGAAACAGGTAGGGCCCCAGAAAGCACGCGGCCATGATGGCCAGCAGGATCACCACGCTGAGCATGGCCAGCCAGTTCTGCCGGAAGCGGCGCAGTTGCAGCGACAGGGTGCTGCGCGGAATCGGGGCGAGGCTGGCGTCACTCATTGCGCACCCGCGGGTCGAGCCAGCCGCGCAGCATGTCGGCCAGGATGTTGAAAACGATCAGGAATCCGCCGTAGAGGATGGTTATCCCCATCACCAGCGGATAGTCGCGGTTGAGCGCGGCATCGACGAAATGGCGCCCGATGCCGGGCAGGGCGAAGATGGTCTCGATCACGATCGAGCCGGTGATGATCGCCGCCGTTGCCGGGCCGAGATAGGCCACCACCGGCAGGATCGCGCCGGTCAGCGCGTGATGCCAGATCACGCGGGCCCGCCCGATCCCCTTGGCGCGCGCGGTGCGCACGTAATTCTCGCGCAGGGTCTCGATCATCGCGGCGCGGGTCAGGCGCGAGATATAGGCGATGTTGGGCAGCGCCAGCGCCACGATCGGCAGCACCAGGTTGCGCCAGCTCGCGCCCCAGCCGCCGACCGGAAACCAGCCCAGCGTCAGCGCGAAATAGACCTGCATCAGCGGCGCGATGACGAAGATCGGCACCGCGATGCCGATGACGGCGACCACGCCGGCCGAATAGTCGATCAGCGAGTTGCGCCGCAGCGCCCCGAGGATGCCCAGTGTCACTCCGACGACGGTGGCCACCACCACGGCCCAGAAACCGATGGTCAGCGAATAGGGCAGGCCCGAGAGCAGGATCTCGGACACGGTATAGTCGCGGAAGCGGATCGACGGGCCGAAGTCGAACCGCACCACCCCCCAGACATAATGCAGGAACTGCACCACCAGCGGGTCATCGAGGTGATAGCTCGCCTGCACGTTGGCCAGGATATCGGGCGAGATCTTGCGGTTGGACGAAAACGGCCCGCCCGGCGCCAGCCGCATGACAAAGAAGGTCAGCGTCACCAGTGCGGCCAGCGTCATCAGGCCGTCACCCGCCCGCTTGGTCAGAAATCGGATCATGTGCTTACTGCCAGATGCGGGGCGCGGCGAACCGCGCCCCGGCTGCGGGGTTACTGATCGAGCGTCAGGTATTGGCTGTTGTGGTAGCCCACCGGAGAATCTTCCCAGCCGCCGACCCGCGAGCTGACCAGCTGGCGCGAGGGGATGATGGCGATGGGCGCCACGATGTAGTCGTCGAGCAGGATCTTTTCGGCCACCGCCAGCGCATCGAGCCGCTCCTGCGGAACGGTCTGGGCCGAGGCCACGTCCATCGCTGCCTCATAATCCGGCGAGACCCAGTTGTAGCCTGCCTCGGCGCTGGGGCGCATGTAGGGCAGGAAGGTCTCGGGGCCGGGGAAGTCGCCCACGAGGTTGTCGGCGAACACGTCCCAGGTGCCGGCGTAGAAGGCATCGAGCCAGGCCTTGCGCTCTTGCGGCTCGACCACGGCATTGACGCCCAGAACCTGCTTCCACATCAGCGCCACGCCCTGCGCCCGGCGCACCGATTCCTCGGCCACGGTGGGGACGATGTTGATGGTCAGCGGGTTGTCGGGGCCATAGCCGGCCTCGGCGTAAAGCTGCTGCGCCAGGGCGTTGCGCTCGTCCTGGGTCATTGCCGCCTCGTCCATGACCGGCAGGTGATAGTTGGGATCGAAGCCGCCCGAGAACGAATAGTTCGGGATGGCACCGGCCCGCACGATCTTGCCTTCCAGCGTCTCGCGGTCGATGGCGATGGTCAGGGCGCGGCGCAGGTTGATGTCCTGGAACGGCTCGCGCAGCAGGTTGAACGAGTAATAGACGATATCGACGCCGGGGGTGATATGGACCTCGCCGGGATCGCTGGCCAGAAGCCCCTCCATCTGCGCCAGCGGGATATCATAGGTCACTTCCAGCTCGCCCGCCTGATAGCGCAGCAGCTCGGTCGAGGCGTCCTCGGTCACGTGATACTTGACGAAAGGAATGGAGACGTTGGCCGCATCCCAGTAGAGCGGGTTGCGCTCCAACAGCACGTGGCTCTGCGGCACGACCTCGCGGATCAGATAGGCGCCGTTGGTCACAACATGGGCCGGGTCGATGAAGACGCCGGGCCCGTATTCGTCGACGCTGGGGCTGTGCAGCGGCGGCATCGAGAAGGCGCCGCCCAGGATGTTGAGCACATGCGGCGCCGGATTCTCGAGCTGGATGACCACGGTGCGGTCATCGGGCGCGGTCATGCCGAGGCCGGAGGCATCGGTGGCGTCGCCGCTGATGATATCGGCCGCGCCCACCACCTGCACGACGGAGGTGAAGTAATAGCCGCGCTCGGACCCGGTCTCGGGCAGCAGGGTGCGGAACAGGCCGTTGACAAAGTCCTGCGCCACCAGCGGGTCGCCGTTCGACCAGACCAGCCCGTCGCGCAGGTGGAAGGTGTAGGTCCGCCCATCCTCGCTCACATCCCAGCTTTCGGCGGCTCCGGGCAGGATCTTGGTGCCCTGGTAGTTCACCAGCCCCTCATAGGCATCGCCCAGGATGAAGCCGGCGGCGGCGTCGAAATTGACATGCGGGTCCATCGACGACCATTCCGAGCCGATCCCGCGGTCGAGCGTGTCATCCTGCGCCATGGCGGGCGCGCCAAAGGCGGTGGCCAGCGCCAGCCAGCCTCCCGCCAGCAGGGAAAATCTTGTGATACTCATGAAACTACTCCTTCTGGTTCAGTCTGACGATAGGTGGCCCTCGCCCAGCACGTCCCTTCCGGCGATATGGGCAAGGCTCTGGCCGCGCAGGCAGGATCTCCAGAGTTCGATGCGGAAAAGTATCCCCGACGTGGTGGCCTCGACGGGCGTGCGCAGGCGGGTGGCGGGGTCGAGCACTTCGGCAATGACATCGCCCTTGACGACCTGCCCGCCCACCGGACTTTGCCACACGACAATGCCGCCCTGCGGGGCAAAGAGCTCTGCCGCGCCACCGAGCGGCAGCACCGGCGCGGGCGCAAATGCGGGCTCGGGCTGGCCCGTCACCGCGCCGACCGCGCCCAGATAGACCATCAGCCGCGCGGCATCCTCGGCCGCCATGGCGTCCGAGACATCGGCCTGGCCGCGATATTCCAGCGTGGTCGAAAAGCAGCCCATCGGGATCGGGTGGCTGTCGCCAAAGCGCCGCCGCAACGCGGCCCAGGGGGCGGTATGGGCCTCGTCAAAGGCATTGCCGCCCGAAACCTCCTGCTCCAGCACCAGTTCCGCCCCGGTGGCGCGGCTCAACAGCGCGGTATCCTGCGGGCGGACGGGCGAGGCGTAGAAATGCAGGATCGCCTCGTGGTCGCAATGCAGGTCCAGCACATGATCGGCATCGATGGACCAGCCCAGCAGCGCCAGCCGCAGGTCTTCCAGCTGGGTCGGGCGGGGCAGGGCGGCCAGCGCCTTTGCAAAGGCGGCGCGGATCAGCGCCAGGTTCTGCGCCTCGGACGTGGTCAGCCTGCCGTCCAGCGCGGGCGCGGCCAGCGCGGCCAGATCGGGATAGCCACGGTTGAAATTCTGCAGGCTGGCAAGCTCCTGCCGGCCCTGCGGCTTGTGCGCGACCCATTGGTCAAGCCCGATCGGATTGGCCACCGGCACCACCCAGACCTCGCCCGTGACCTGCCCCCCGGCCTCGGCCGCGTCCAGCAGACCGCTCAGGTGATCGGCCACCAGCATTCCCGGCATTTCATCGGCGTGCAGGCCGGCCTGAACGTAGATCTTGGGCCGGGCACCAGCGGCGCCCCAGACCCGCGCCTCGATCTGGCGGGCCGTGCCGGGAGCGCTCCCGGCAAGGAGATGGCGAACCGTTCTTATCGGCGATCTCCGCAATGCGGCCTGCCGTCACCCCACACCCTGCGGCCCGGCGGGGCCGGAGCGGCAGCGGCTCCAGTGATACCCGGGCCGTGGATTGGCGGCGGACAACTCTTTGACATTAAAACTCGATACGCGGCGTGATGTAACCGGTCGACTGTACAACGCGACCGGGATGCGTCAATCCGGATTCCGACCTGCCGTCCGGTCACCTCCGCGCCGGTCAGCGGATCGCGATCTCGATCAGCGTCGGGCCGCGGCGGTCGAGCGCCGTGGCGATGGCGGCGCCGATGGCCTCGGGGTCGTCGGCCCGGCAGGCCGGCACGCCCATAGACCGCGCCAGCGCCTGAAAGTCGATCGCCGGGTCATCGACATCCATGCCGACAAAACGCCCCGCCAGCGCGTTCTTGCATCCAAGATCCCTGGCGACGCGCTGCAGCACGTCATAACGGCGGTTGTTGAAGACGATGAACAGCACATGCTGCCGGTAGCGCGCGGCGCTCCAGAGGGCTTGCGGCGAATACATCGCGCCGCCATCCCCGGCAAAGGCAAAGACCGGGCCGTCATGGGCGATGGCCGCGCCGACCGAGGCCGGCATCGAACAGCCCAGCACCCCGCCGCGGGCAAAGAAGTAGCGGCCGGGCGCGGCCTCGATCAGGTCGTTGACGGCGCCGAAGGTGGCGGCGGAGTCGTTGGCGATCAGCGCGTTTTCCGGCATGGCGCGCAGCACCGCGAGCACGGCGGCATCGGGGCAGAGCGGGCGCACCTGTCCGGCGGCATCGATGCTGGCGGCGATCCCGGCCCGGTGCGCGGCCCGCGCCGCAGCACGCGCGGCCGCGCGCCCGGCCCGTGCAGCTGCATCGGCGTGCGGGGCAAGTGCCCTTGCCGTGGCCGTCAGCGTCTTGCCGATATCGCCGACCAGCGCCAGATCGGCCGGATATTCGCGGCCGACCGAGGCGGCGGTCTCGGTCACATGGTAGAACCGGCAGCCATCGGGCATCGGGCGCACATCGCGATAGGGATAGGCGATGAAGGCGCGGCCCCCGACCACCAGCACCGCCTCGCACGCCTTCAGGCGCTCGCGGATCACCGCGAAATCGGCCTTGAGCACCCCGTCCCACCACGGGTTCCGGCCCGGAAATGCGGTGCGCGACCCGACCTGGCTGCCCATCACCCGAAAGCCGCCCGCCTCGGCCAGCGCCACCAGCCCCTCGGCGGCATCGGCGGGCAGGTCGTCGCCCATCAGCACCGCCACCCGCTCGGGGTCGTGGCGCGCCAGCGCCTCGGCCAGCGCCGCCGCATCGGGCGAGGCCCCGGCCACCGGCACCGCCGATTTCGGCGGCACCGGGCCGGACACGGGCATGTCCAGCAGGTCCATCGGCAGCGACAGGAACACCGGCCCGGTCGGCGGCGTCGCGGCCAGCGCGAAGGCGCGGCGCAGGGCCGGGCCGAGGTCTTCGGGCCGGCGCAGCTCGTGGGCCCATTTGGTCAGCGGCGCGGCAATCGCCACCAGATCGCCCGAGAGCCAGGGATCGCTCATCAGGTGGCGGGTATCCTGCTGGCCGGCGGTGATCACCAACGGCGTGCCCGACGCCTTGGAGGCCACCAGCACCCCCATGGCGTTGCCCAGCCCGCCCGCGGCATGCAGGTTGACAAAGCCGGTGCGCCGCGCCGCCAGCGCCCAGCCATCGGCCATGCCCAGCGCCGTGGCCTCCTGCAACCCGAGCACGTAGGTCAGGTCGGGCGCATCCACCAGCGCGTCCATCAGCGGCATCTCGGTCGAGCCGGGATTGCCGAAGATATGGGTCACGCCTTCGTCGCGCAGGATGTCGATGAGGATGTCGCGGGCAAGTCGGGTCATGCGGGTCTCCGGGTCCTGTCGATCCAGAGATAACGCAGCGGCTGCGCCATGTGCTGCCATTATGGGGCCTTTTGACGCGGGACGCTGGAAGCCAGTTGCGGCAATTCCAGAAATGGCGCAATCGGGGATCATGGACAGCATAGACCGCGCCATCCTGCGCCAATTGCAGCGCGATTCCTCGATCCCCAACCAGGAGCTGGCCGCCCGGGTCGGCCTGTCGCCCTCGCCCTGCCTGCGGCGGGTGCGCGCGCTCGAGGCCTCGGGCGCCATCAGCGGCTATGTGGCGATCCTCGACGGCGCGGCGATCGGGACCGGCTTCGAGGCCTTTGTCGAGGTGCGGCTGGAAAAGCAGTCCGAAGCGGTGGCCCAGGGCTTCGAGCAGACCATCCGCGGCCGCGACGAGGTGCTGGAATGCGCCTTCATCACCGGCGATTATGATTACCTGCTGAAGGTGGCGGTTGCCGACATGGCGGCCTTTCACCAGTTCATGTCACAGGTGCTTGGCCGGCAGCCGGGCGTGGCCAATACCCGCACCATCCTGCCGGTAAAGCGGATCAAGGCCACCACGGCGCGCCGCATCGCTTGACGGCGCCGCGCCCCGGGCCTAACGGCGCGGGGCGCATGATCCACCCGAAAGGCAAGCCATGACCGAGCCCGCCCAACCCGTTCGCCTGACCACGCTCGCCCATGGCGGCGGCTGCGGCTGCAAGCTGTCGCCCTCGGTGCTGCGCGAACTGCTGGCCGAAAGTCCGGCCGGGGCGGCCTTTCCGCAACTGCTGGTCGGCAATGCCAGCGCCGATGACGCCGCCGTATGGCAGCTTGATGACCGGACCTGCGTCATCGCCACCACCGATTTCTTCATGCCGATGGTCGACGATGCGCGCGACTTCGGACGCATCGCCGCCACCAACGCCATTTCCGATGTCTACGCCATGGGCGGGCGGCCGCTGATGGCGCTGGCCATCCTTGGCATGCCCGTGGGCAAGGTGCCCGCCGATCAGGCCCGCGCGATCCTGCAAGGCGGGGCAGAGATCTGCGCCGAGGCCGGGATCCCGGTTGCCGGGGGACATTCGATCGACAGCGCCGAGCCGATCTACGGGCTGGCCGTGATCGGCACCGCGCCGCCCGGGCGGATCCGCCGCAACGACGCCGCCCGGCCCGGCGACGCGCTGATCCTGACCAAGCCGCTGGGCGTGGGGATCTACTCCGCCGCCTACAAGCGCGGCCTGCTGGACGCCGCCGATTACGCCGAGATGGTGGACACCATGACCCGGCTCAACCGCGTTGGCGAAGCACTGGCGATGCTTGACGAGGTGCATGCGCTGACCGATGTCACCGGCTTCGGGCTGGCCGGGCACGGTCTGGAACTGGCGCGCGGCGCCGGCGTGTCGATCACGGTCGACACCGCGCGGCTACCGCTGTTGTCCCGAACCGAGGCGCTGGCGCGTGCCGGCGCGGTGACCGGCGCCTCGGGGCGCAACTGGGCGAGCTTCGACGGCGCGGTGACGCTCGCCCCGGCGCTCGATGCCGTCTGGCGCGATCTCGTTTCGGACCCGCAGACCTCGGGCGGGCTGCTGGTCTCGGTGGCCGCCCCGGCGGCCGATGCCACCCTCGCCCGGATCCGGGACGCAGGCTTTGACCGGGCCGCGATCATCGGCACGGTCGGCGAAGGCCCCGCCGGAATGGCGTTTCGCTGAAGGTCAGGCGTGCGGCGCCTGCGGCGCGACCTGAAACCGGTTGGCGGCCAGACCCCTCTGCCCGGTATCGACCCGCAACAGCGCCCCCTCCTGCGGCTGCGCGGCCAGATGATCCGCCGCCATGGTGAAGCGCGCCGAGGTGACAAAAAGCTGGTCCATCGCCGGGCCGCCAAAGGTGCAGCTGGTCGGCCAGGAGCAGGGCAGGTCGATGACCCGGTCGACGCGCCCGTCGGGCGCGATCCGGATCACGCAGCCGCCGCCCACCACCCGGCAATTCCAGATGTAGCCTTCGGCGTCGCGGCAGGACCCGTCCGGCAGGCCGCGCGGGTAATCGCGCAGGAGCGTGCGCCGCCCGGTCAGGCCGCCGGGCGTGACGCGATAGGAATAGAGGGCGTTTTCCAGCGTGTCGGCGGTGACGAGCTGGCCGTCATCGGTCCAGACCAGCGTGTTGGTGATGCCGAAGCGGTCTTGGCTCAGGGTCTCGACCCGCCCGTCCGGCCGCACCCGGTAGAGGCGGCCCAGCGAGGCGGTGATGTCCAGCGGCGCGCCATCGGGGGCGATGTTGTTCTGCATGGTTCCGACCCAGAGGCAGCCGTCCGGACCGACAACCCCTTCGTTGAG
>CAUJIU010000080.1 GCA_963205075.1 Pseudomonadota bacterium
ATGTCGGGGGCGGCGATCCTGCAGGCGCTGATGCGGCTCTGGCCCACCGACCGGCTCTCGGTCGCCGACCGCGGGCTGCGCGAGGGGCTGCTCTACGCCCAGATGAGCGCCGACGGGGCCTTGGAAGACGTGCCCTTTTGAGGATAGACAGACGTTCCGCCGCGGCTGACGACGCCCGCGGCCCCGATCGAGGACCCGGACCGGACCCATGGCAAAGAAACCCGTCAAAGGCACGAGCGGCCGCGGCCAGCGCGACCTGACCGTCAAGGTCAAGACCGCGCGCGGGCGCAAGATGTCTTCGACCATGTGGTTGCAGCGCCAGCTCAACGACCCCTATGTGCGGCGCGCCAAGGCCGAAGGTTACAGGGGAAGAGCGGCCTACAAGATACTGGAACTGGACGATAAATACCATTTCCTGGTGCCGGGTGCCCGGGTGGTCGATCTGGGCTGCGCGCCGGGCGGCTGGTGCCAGGTGGCGGTGGCGCGGGTCAATGCCACCGGCGAGCGCGCCGGCAAGCCGCAAGGCAGGGTGCTGGGCGTCGATCTGCAGGAGGTCGAGCCGATCGTGGGCGCCGAGATCCACCAGCTCGACTTCATGGCCGATGACGCCGACGAGCAGGTCAAGGCCTGGCTGGGCGGGCAGGCCGATGTGGTGATGTCCGACATGGCCGCCGCCGCCTCGGGCCATCAGCAGACCGACCATCTGCGCATCATCGCGCTCTGCGAGGCCGCCGCCTACCTGGCCTTCGACGTGCTGGCGCCGGGCGGCACCTTCGTGGCCAAGGTGCTCGCGGGGGGGGCCGAGGGCGAGTTGCAGGCGCTTCTGAAGCAGAAGTTCACCAAGGTGGCCAATGTAAAACCGCCGGCCTCGCGCTCCGACAGTTCCGAGAAATTCGTGGTGGCGACCGGGTTTCGCGGCTGAGCCGGCGCCGATCCGCTCCGGGCGGGTCAGCCCCGCGCGAATCCGAGCAGCAGATCAAGCTGGAGAAACAAGAGGACAAAGCCGGTGTTCAGCCCCCAGGCCACGGTCAGCAATCGCGCCAGCGTGCCCCAGAACGGGCTGGCGTTGACGGCGCAGCGCCAGATCGCCACCAGTATCCAGACCGTATAGGCCGCCGAGGCCAGGATCAGGACCTGCTGAAACGCCAGCTGCCCGGACTCGATCGCGGTGGCCTGCAGGATGGCCAGCACCGCGCTGGTGATCACCCCATAACCCCAGAAGACCACAGGCAGCGCCGTCTGCCCCTGCCAGGCGCGCAGCTCGGGGGCGAAGAACGTGGTCAGCAGGGATTTACCGGGTTCGACTGGAGTCATGGCCGCCCCTTTCGACCCGAGTGTGATCCAGCGCGCGGCAAAGTTAAAGATCAGCGATTGCAGCCTGACAGGCTGCCGTTGCCCGCAGCGGCCCCGGGGCGGTCGGTATTAGGATTTGCCAAAGGGTGCAGTAGGCTAATCGTTGCGCCGCGGACCGGGCCCTGATGTATCGTCGGGCATTGCGGGCCGGGTGCCGGCCCGCCGGTTCGGGCCGCACCTGATCTTGCGCCCGATGATTGCCACCTGCCTGCCAGCGCCGCTCCGCGGGTCGGGCGCCGGCAGTCGCGAACCAGAAGGATCTTGCCGATGCCCGAGACCGACAGCCAGACCGTTGCGCGCGCGTTGGGCGAACTTGTGGAATGGGGCGCGGCCGTCTCGTGGCCAGAGGTGCCGGACGCGATCGGCCGCCACGCCGCGCTCATCCTTCTTGACGATTTCGCGGCCATGGTGGCGGCGCGCAACGAGCCCGAACTGATCGCGCTGCGCGACGGCGTCGCGCGCAGCGCCGGGCCGGCGGAGGCCACGGTGTTCGACGGCGGCCAACGGCGGCTTGACCGCTATTCGGCCGCGCTGTCCAACGGTGCCGCCGCCGACTGGTGCGAGCTTGACGGCGGCTATCGCCCGGCCGTCTGCCATGCCGCGCTCTATTGCCTGCCGGCCTTGCTGGCCGAGGCCGAGGCGACCGGCGCCAGCCTGCGCGAGGTGCTGCTGGCGCTGCTGGTGGGGTATGAGACCGTGGCCCGGTTTGCCCGTGCCTTTGTCTTTCCGCGCCTGGTGCTGCATCCGCATGGCGGGCTGGCCACGATCGGGGCCGCCGCCGCCGTCGCCAGACTGCGCGGCCAGTCGGCCGGGGTGATGGGGGCCACCCTCAGCGCGGCGGCGACGCTGGTGCTTCCGGGGCCGTTCAGCCACGCCGTCAAGGGCGCGCTGGTGCGCAACGTCTGGCCGGGCCTGTGCGCCCAGAACGGTCTGCGCGCGGCTGACTGGGCCGCGATCGGCATCGCCGGAACGCCCGACAGCGTCAGCGACGTCTTCGTGTCGATCTTCGGCGCCGCGCCGAGGGCGGCGGAATTGTCCACGGGGCTGGGGCGCGACTGGGCGGTCGATGACGGCTATCACAAGATGCATGCCTGCTGCCAATACGGCCATTCCACGGTCGAGGCGGTGCTGGCGGCGCTGGCCGGCGGCGGCGGGATCGATCCGGCCGCGATCGAGGCGATTCGGGTCGAGACCCATGAAAAGGGCCAGGTGCTCGACAATGCCGCGCCGGCCACGACCCTGGCGGCAAGATTCTCGATCCAGCATATCGCGGCGGCCACGGCGGCCTTTGGCCATGCCGGGGCGCAGGCATTTCATGCCGACACCCTGGGCGATGCCGGTCTGGCCGGATTGCGCCACCGGGTCACGATCGACGCCTATGCGCCAAGGATGGACTGGCCAAACGACCGTCCCGCCCGCGTGGCGCTGACGCTCGGTGACGGCCGCACCCTCAGGGGCGAGTGCCTCAGCGCGCCGGGCGGGCCGGATCGTCCGTTCAGCGCGGCGCAAGTCACGGAAAAGGCCGCGCAAATCCTGCGTCCCGCCTATCCGGGCGCGCTG
>CAUJIU010000081.1 GCA_963205075.1 Pseudomonadota bacterium
GATACTGAAATCCACTGGCCAGTAATCGATATTCCGGTGGTAGACGCGCAAGATCACTCCCGCATCGCCGCTCTGCAAATCGCGGATTGTGGTGTTAGCGCTATTGCTGCAGCTATTGAGCCTGATCAGTATGGCAATGTCGAACACTCTTACCTGCATGAGATCGCGAGAAACATCTACAACAGGCGCGGCAATTTCTTGAGCTATGGATTAAAGTCACTTCCGGCTTTGGATGAAGCAAGCCTCACATCTTCACAGGCCGAAGGATTCCGAAGGTTTAGGTAGGGTAGCCCCCCGGCCCATGATTGCGTTTCCGCCTGCGGCCTTCCGACCACTCTGGGTGAACCCGGCGCATGACTACCCATCACAAATTTGGCCAATTGGTGCAGACTTGTCAAGTTTTGGTTGTACAGCCGACCATGCGCCAACCGCTTGCCAACGACGCTCGGCCGAGCAATTTGACTGCGCATAGCATCGTTGATGCCGTTGGCTTGTCAAAAACAACATCCCCGAAATTAGGGCATCAGCGCAGCATCGGGACGGGTTGGGTGCCGGCCGGGCCGCCGATCAGCGCCGGCGGCTTCGGCCCGCCGGTGGCCCAGTCCAGAAGCTCGACCGTATGCACGACCGGCAGCCCGGTGCCACCGCCGATCTGCATCATGCAGCCGATGTTTCCCGCCGCGATCAGGTCGGGCTTCAGCGCCTCCAGTGTGCGGACCTTGCGGTCGCGCAACTGGCCCGAGATTGCCGGCTGCATCAGGTTGTAGGTGCCCGCCGAGCCGCAGCACAAATGCGGGTCCACCGGCTCGAGCACGTCGAAACCGGCGCGGCGCAACAGGTCCTTGGGCAGCGCCTTGATCTCTTGCCCGTGCTGGAGCGAGCAGGCCGCGTGATAGCCGACCGTCAGGCCCCTGGCCTCGCCCTGCGGCAGGTCGAGCCGCGACAGGATCTCGGTCACATCGACCGCCAGCGCCGCGACCCGCGCGGCGTCGCCTGCCAGCGGATCATGGGCGAACATGTGGCCATAATCCTTGACCGTGGTGCCGCAGCCGCTGGTGTTGATGACGATGGCGTCGAGCCCGGCGCCGTCGATCTCGGCGCACCAGGCACGGATGTTGCGGGCGGCGGCGGCGTGGGATTCGCCGGTCTTGCCCATGTGATGGGTCAGCGCCCCGCAGCAGCCCGCGCCGCTGGCCACCACCACTTCGCAGCCCAGCCGGGTCAGCAGGCGGATGGTGGCATCGTTGATATCGGTGTTGAGCGCCTGTTGCGCGCAGCCGGTCATCAGCGCCACCCGCATGCGCGGCGCGGCGCGTGGCGCGAAGCTTTGCGGCTTGTCGTTGGGGCTGACCTTCGGGATGCGCCGGGGCGCCATGTCGAGCATGGCGCGCAGGCGGGCATCGGGCATCAGCCGGCGAAACGGGCGCCCGATCCGGGCCGCCATCAGCGCCAGCCGGAAACGGCCCGGATAGGGCAGGATGCGCGCCAGAAGCCAGCGCAGCGCCCGATCCGTCAGGGGGCGGCGGTAATGGCCTTCGATATAGGCGCGGGCCTGATCGACCAGATGCATGTAATGCACGCCCGACGGGCAGGTGGTCATGCAGGCCAGGCAACTCAGGCAGCGGTCGATATGCGCCACGGTGCTGGCATCGGGGATGCGCTGGTTTTCCAGCATGTCCTTGATGAGGTAGATGCGGCCGCGCGGGCTGTCCAACTCGTCACCCAGTATCTGATAGGTCGGGCAGGTGGCGGTGCAAAAGCCGCAATGCACGCAGGCCCGCAGGATCTGGTTGGCGCGGGCCAGCGCCGGGTCGGCCAGTTGTTCGGGCGTGAAGCTGGTCTGCATCTATCAGCCCATCAGTCCGGGGTTGAGGATGCCGCGCGGATCGAACTTCGCCCGCAGCCCGGCGCTGATCCGGGCAAGCGGGGCAGGCTCGGGGTGGAAGGTCGGCACTTGCGCGCGGGTCTCGGCACTGGCGCGCACCAGCGTGGCGTGGCCCGCGAAGTGCCCCAGCCGCGCGCGCAGGTCGGCGCCTTCCTCGGTCAGGAGCCAGACGAGCCCGCCGCCCCAGTCGTAGACTGCTCCGCGCGCCGCCGCGCGGGCCACCAGATCGGGAGCCTGCGTGGCCTTGACCGACAGCCGCCAGACATCGCCGCGCCTGCCGGCGAAAGCCGCGACATCGCGGATCGCGGTCCAGATCGCGGCGTTGGCGGCGGCGTCGGTTTCAACTTCGGCGCGTCCGAACCGGGCCAGCCGCTCTGCCAGCCGCCCGGCGCGATAGGCGACCGAGGCGGCAAAGCCCTCGACCCGCAGCCGCGTCAGGCCGGCGCCCGGATCATGGGCGGCGCCGGTAATCTCGAAGGGCGAGCCCAGCGCCGAGGCCATGGCGGCCACGGCATCGGCATCGCCCAGCCCGGCCAGCGTCAGCGTCGCGCTGGTCTCGACCTCGGGCAGCACCTTCAGCGCCACTTCGGTCAGCACGCCCAGCGTGCCGTGGCAGCCTGCCAGCAGCTTGACCAGATCGTAGCCGGTGACGTTCTTCATCACCCGGCCGCCATTCCTGATCACCCTGCCCGCGCCATCGACGAACCGCACCCCCAGCATGAAATCCCGCGCGGCGCCCACCTGCACCCGGCGCGGCCCGGCGATGTTTGCCGCACAAACCCCGCCGATGGTCGGCGTGCCCGCGCTGCCCTGCAAGGCCCGGTGGTCCATCGGCTCGAAGGCCAGCCACTGGTGCTGCGCGGCCAGCGTCGCCTCGATCTCGGCCAGCGGCGTGCCGGCGCGGGCAACCAGCGTCAGCGCGCCCGGCTCGTAGAGCGTGATGCCCGACAGCCCGGACAGCGACAGCACGCTTTCCGCCTGCACCGCGCCGATGCGGCGGGTATCGCCGCCCGCGATGCGCAAGGGGCCGGTCGCCCCGGCGACGGTTTCGGCCAGCTCGGCCTCGGAGGACGGGGTCAGGGGCGCGGCCATTCAGCCCGCCCGCCGCGCTTGGCTGGAGGCCAGCGGAAACACCTTGGCGGCGTTGAGCAGCCAGCCGGGGTCGAACACGTCCTTGACCGCCATCTGCGCGTCCAGATCGGCGGGGTCATACTGGACCCCCATCAGGTCGCGCTTTTCGATCCCGACCCCGTGTTCGCCGGTCAGGCAACCGCCGACCTCGACGCACAGGCGCAGCACCTCGGCCCCGAAAGCCTCGCATTTCTCCAGATCGCCGGGCTTGTTGGCGTCATAGAGGATCAGCGGATGCATGTTGCCGTCACCGGCATGAAACACGTTGCCCACTGCCAGCCCGTAGCTTTGCGACATCTCGCCGATCCGCCTGAGCACGGTCGGCAGCGCGGAGACGGGAATGGTTCCGTCCAGGCACATGTAGTCGTTGATCTGCCCCATGGCGCCGAAGGCCGATTTGCGCCCCAGCCAGATGCGGGCGGCCTCGTCGGCATCGCGCGCCTCGCGCAGTTCCACCGGATCGTGACGGCGGGCAATATCGAGGATCAGTCCAAGCTGGTGGTCGATCTCGGCCGGGCTGCCCTCGACCTCGACGATCAAGAGCGCCTCGCACATCGGGTAGCCGGCATGGGCAAAGGCCTCGGTGGCCTCGATGCAGGGCCGGTCCATGAACTCGATGGCCACCGGCAGGACACCGGCCTTGATGATGTCCGAGACGCAGGCGCCGGCCACCTCGTTGCTGTCAAAGCCCATCAGCACTGGCCGGGCACCCTCGGGCCTGGGCAGGATGCGCAAGGTGGCCTCGGTCACCACGCCCAACTGCCCCTCCGAGCCGCAGATCACGCCCAGCAGGTCAAGCCCGCCCGCATCCATGTAGGCACCGCCGATTTCGATCACGCTGCCATCCATCAGCACCATGGTCACGCCCAGCAGGTTGTTGGTGGTCACGCCGTATTTGAGGCAATGCGCCCCGCCCGAATTCATCGCGATATTGCCGGCAATGGCGCAGGCGAGCTGGCTCGACGGGTCGGGCGCGTAGAAGAAGCCGTTGGCCTCGACCGCGCCGGTGACGCTCAGGTTGGTGCGCCCCGCCTGCACCCGGACAAAGCGGTTGTCGTAATCGGTTTCCAGCACCCGGTTGAGCCGCGCCACGCCCAGCACCACGCTATCCGCCGTCGGCAGCGCCCCGCCCGCCAGCGAGGTGCCGGCGCCGCGCGGCACCACCGGCACGCCTTCCTCGTGGCAGATGCGCAAGGCGGCGGCGACCTCCTCGGTCGAGGCGGGCAAGACCGCGCAGAGCGGCGGACAGCGATAGGCGGTCAGCGCGTCGCATTCATAGGCACGGGTCTCGGCCAGCTCATGGATCACCGCGCCTTCGGGCAGCGCGGCGCGCAGGCGCGCGACGATGCGGGCCTTGGCGCCGATCACCTTCTGGCTGGGGGCGGGCATCTGCATGGCGGGCGCCTTTCGCTGAATTGGTAAAGAAATATAACCAGTTTGGCCGGGCGGCAAGCCCAATGTCGGCCGGGCGCCGCTAGCGCCGGGCCTCGCGCAGCCAGGCGCCCAGGATCAGCAGCGCCGCCAGCAAGAGGAACGCCCAGGCGGGCAAGAGCGAGCGGACCTGTATTTCGGCCGTTTGCCATGCGCCGCGCGGGGTTACGGCGATCCAGCCGCGCCCGGCGGCGAGGCGGCCGGCGCGGACGCTGCGCAGGTCTGGCAGGCCGTCTTCGATGCGCATGACGCCGCCCCGATAGGCGTCCACTACCGGCTGAAGCACGTCGCCCGTGGCCAGCGTGCGCTCGAACTCGCGCGGCGCGGCGGGGCCGACGGCGATCACCGCGGTCTGCCCGCCCTCGCTCAGCCGGTAGAGCCCCAGGTCGGGCGCGGGCCACAGGGCCTCGAAGCGGCCCGGCGCCACCGGCGTCAGCGCAACGGTGGACTCAGACCCGTCCGGGTGGCGGATCGACACTTCGCCGGGGCCGTCGCCCAGCGTGCGGCGAATGATCCGCAGCGACTGGCCCAGAGGCTCGGCCCAGAGCGCCTCCTCCTCCAGTTCGGGCTCCTTCATCATCCAGTGCGCCAGCCTGCGCAGCAGTTCCAGCTGCGGCCCGCCACCCTCGAAGCCGCGATCCCAGAGCCAGCTCTGGTCCGAGGCGATCAGCCCCACGCGGCCCTCGCCCACCCGGTCCAGCATCAGTAGCGGCCGGTCATCGGGCCCGGTCATCACCACTTCGGCACCCGGCGCCGGCACCACGTCGATCAGCCGCATCCAGCGGCCCCAGCCGGGCCCGCTGGCGCCGTCGCTGCGCGGATAGAGATCGGCGAGACCTTCGGTGACCGGATGGCGCGCGCCCAGAGCGCTGATCTGCGGCACATAGGCCTGCTCCAGCACCCGCGCGGTCGGCTGGCCCGGCAGCACCGCGCCCAGGGGCGAGCGGTAGATGCTGTCGGCGCTGCCATATTCCGGCCCCGCCGAGACCAGCACCGCGCCGCCCTTCTCGATATAGGCGCGGATGTTGTCGAAGTAGCTGTCGGGCAGGATGCCACGGCGGCGGTAGCGGTCAAAGATGATGAGGTCGAACTCGTCGATCTTTTCCAGGAACAGCTCGCGCGTCGGGAAGGCGATCAGCGACAATTCCTCGACCGGCACCCCGTCCTGCTTCTCCGGCGGACGCAGGATGGTGAAATGCACCAGATCGACCGCGCTGTCGGACTTCAGCAGGTTGCGCCAGGTGCGCTCGCCCGGATGCGGCTCGCCCGAGACCAGAAGCACCCGCAGCCGGTCGCGCACGCCGTTGATCTGCACGGTGGCAAAGTTGTTGCGGTCGGTCAGCTCGCCTTCGGCGGCGGGGGTGGAGAATTCCAGCACGTTCATCCCGCCATGCGGCAGCGTCACCGGTATGTCGATGTCCTGCCCCGCCGGCACCACGAAATCCAGCGGCGCCGCGCCGTCGATGGCGATGCTGAGCGGGATCTGCGCCTGCGGCTGCACCCCGGCCCCCACATCGTCGAGCCGCAAGGTCAGCGTGACCGGCTCGCCGATGATGGCGAAGGCCGGGGCGTTGCGCAGGCTCAGCTGCCGGTCCCAGTCGCCGGCATGGCCGGTCAGCAGCACATGCAGCGGCGCGGGCAGCCGGGGCGGGCGGTCGGCGTCATGCACCTGCCCGTCGGTGATCAGCACCGCGCCCGCGATCCGGCCCTGCGGTTCTTCGGCCAGCGCCGAGGACAGCGCCGCCATGGCCAGCGTCCCGGCATTGTCGGCGCCATCGCCCAGATGGACCTCGCGCAGCTCGGTGTTGCCCAGCGCCGCCACCTCGGCGCGCAAATGCTCCAGCGCGGCTTCGCTCTGGGCCGGGCGGTCGCCGATGCGCTGGCTGGCGCTGTCGTCGATCACCGCCAGCACGATATCCGAGAGCGGCTCGCGTTCCTCGCGCTGCAACGAGGGATTGGCGATGGCAAGGCAGAGCGCCGCGCCCGCCAGCCCGCGCAGCCACCAGCCCGACAGGCCGCGCCATGCGGCGATCAGCGTGGCGGCCAGCGCCAGCGCGACGGCGGCCCAGAGCAGCCACAATGGCACCAGCGGGGCGAAGATCACCGCCTGGGTCATTGGCCCAGCCTGTCGAGCAGGGCGGGCACGTGCACCTGATCGGATTTGTAGTTGCCCGTCAGCACATGCATCACCAGATTGACGCCGAAGCGCAGCGCGATCTCGCGCTGGCGGTCGCCGGCGCTGCCGCGCCCGATCTGCACCAGCGGCGCGCCGAACGCGTCCACCGCCCAGGCCGCCGCCCAGTCATTGCCGCCGATCACCACCGGCGTCACCCCGTCATTGAGGTTGCGAAACGGCATCCCCTCGGCCAGTTCCGCGTCCGGCGGCGCGGCCTCCAGCCAGATGCTGCGCCCGGTGTAGCGGCCCGGAAACTCCTGCAGCAGGTAGAAGCTGCGGGTCAGCACGTGGTCCGCAGGGATCGGCTCCAGCGGCGGAATGTCGAGCCCGCGCGCGATGGCCTGCAAGCGGCGGCCCTCGGGCGTGGAGGCGCCGAAATCGGCGATGTCGGCATCGCGGGTGTCAAACAGGATCAGCCCGCCCGAGCCCAGATAGCTGTTGAGCCGCGCATAGGCCTGACGCGAGGGCAGCGGCTCGTCGCCGGTCACCGGCCAGTAGAGGAAGGGATAGACCGACAGCTCGTCGCGCTCGATATCGACACCGACCGGGACCGTGGGCTCGACCGAGCTGCGCTGCCAGAGCGTGTTCGACA
>CAUJIU010000082.1 GCA_963205075.1 Pseudomonadota bacterium
GTCGCGCCCCGTATGGCGCGCCCCGTGTCAGGCACGCCCCGTATGGCGCGCCCCGTGTCAGGCGCGCCCCAGCCGGATCCAGGTGCCGCCAAGCTGGCGCAGGCTGGCGCCCGATCCGGCCTTGAAGCCCGCCAGCCCCGGCGTGCGGCGGCGGTCGGCAATGCCGAGGTCGAGCCGCTGGTAGCCGCGCGCCGCCAGCCAGAGCGCGGCCTCGTGCAGCATCAGGTGATGGGCCGAGACCGCGCGCCCCGCCGCTCCGGACCAGCCGATGTGATAGGTCGCGACCGACCCGTGGCACAGGACCAGCATGGCGGCGATGCGCTCGCCATCGCGGTGCGCGGTCAGCAGCCGCGCCATGCCGGGATTGTTGCGGGCATAGGCCAGCGGCAGCGCCGGCGGCAGGTTGACATAGTGCCGGGCGCGGGCCTGTTTGGCTTCCAGCCCCAGCAGCCAGTGATGCGGGTCGGGATGGAAGGGCTGGTTGGCCAGCGTCAGCCCGGCGCGGCGGGCCTGTGACAGGTGGTTGCGCCAGTTGGCCGCCATCCGGCGGCGCAGCAGGTCGGCGTCGGGGGTCAGGTCAAGTTCGGCCACCCATTGCCCCGCCGCCCAGTGGCGGAATCCCGCGCCGTCCAGCGCCTTTGCCTCGGCCGGATCGGCGCGGTCGGAATTGACGATGCGCAGCCCGCGCCGGGCCAGCATCCGCAGCCCTTCGATCCGGTCGCCGGTGCCGGCCAGCGGCGACCAGACCGGCCCGCGCGAGGCCAGCGCCACCGGCCCGAAGGGCCACAGGCGGCGCGACAGGGTCAGCGCCTGCCCGATGGGCCGGGACGGATCGCCGAAATGGTGCAGCTCGACTCTCACCCCCAGCGCGTCGAGCGCGCGGCCGAAGGCCGGATGCTGCTGCAGGGGCAGGCAGGCAAGATCGGTGCGGATCGGGGTCATGTCCATGCCCGATCCTTAGACCGGACATGGTTAACGATTGCCTAACGGCGGACCCGGCTCAGTCGGCCAGTTGCACCAGCGCATGGCGCTTCTTGCCGGCACTCAGCTTGATCGGGCTGGCCAGCGCGGCGGCGTCGATCATCAGCCCGGCATCGGTCAGCGGCGCATCATCGATGCGGGCGCCATTGTCGGCGATCAGGCGCTTGGCCTCCTTGCCGCTGGCGGCCAGCCCCGCGCGCACGATCAGTTGCACGATCGAGACGCCGGACGCCACCTCGGCGCGGCTCAGGGTGACGGTCGGCAGGTCGTCACCGACGCCGCCTCGCTCGAACACCTCGCGCGCGGTGGCCTCGGCCGTCTCGGCAGCGGCCGCTCCGTGGCAAAGCCGCGTCACCTCGTTGGCGAGGATGATCTTGGCGGCATTGACATCTGAGCCTGCCAGCGCCCCCAGCCGGTCGCATTCATCGACCGGCAGCTCGGTATAGAGCTTGAGGAAGCGCCCTGTGTCAGCGTCAGTTGTGTTGCGCCAGAACTGCCAGAACTCGTAGGGGCTGAGCATGTCGGCATTGAGCCAGACCGCACCGCTGGCCGACTTGCCCATCTTCTTGCCGTCCGAGGTGGTCAGCAAGGGCGTGGTCAGGCCATAGATCTCGTGATCGAGCACCCTGCGGGTCAGGTCGATGCCGTTGACGATATTGCCCCACTGATCCGAGCCGCCCATCTGCAACAGGCAGCCATAGCGCCGGTTCAGCTCAAGGAAATCATAGGCTTGCAGGATCATGTAGTTGAATTCGAGGAATGACAGGCTCTGCTCGCGGTCCAGCCGCGACTTGACGCTTTCAAAGGACAACATGCGGTTGATCGAGAAATGCCGCCCGATATCGCGCAGGAAATCCAGGTAGTTCAGCCCGTCGAGCCATTCGGCATTGTTGAGCATCAAGGCGCCGTTGGGGGCATCGGAATAGTCCAGATAGGCCGCAAACACCTGACGGATGCCGGCGATGTTGGCGTCGATATCGGCCGGGCTCAGCAGCGGGCGCTCATCGGCGCGGAATGACGGATCGCCCACCTTGGTGGTGCCGCCGCCCATCAGGGTGATCGGCTGGTGGCCGGTCTTCTGCAGCCAGCGCAGCATCATGATCTGGATCAGGCTGCCGACATGCAGCGACTTGGCGGTGGCGTCAAAGCCGATATAGGCGGGCACGACCCCCTTGCTCAGTGCCTCGTCGAGGCCCTGGTAATCCGTGCAGTCGGCCAGAAAGCCGCGGCTGATCATGGTGGCCATGAAATCGGATTTGGGATGGTAGGTCATGCTCTTGTTCCCGCTAGAATGCCGGGGCAGTCTATAAGCGGCAGGCGGGGCAAGGGAAAGCGGATGTTGAAGGCCAGGGCGAGCGGCAAGGTGATGCGTGTCGCGGGCGCCATGTCGGGCACCTCGCTGGACGGCGTCGACGTCGCGGTGATCGAGACCGACGGGATCGGCATCGCGGGATTCGGGCGCAGCGGTTATCGGGCCTATTCGGACGGCGAGCGCGCGGTGCTGCGCGCCGCCCTCGGGCGCTGGCCCGGCGAGGCCGGGGTGGCGGCGGCGGCGGAAGTGGTCGAGAACGCCCATGCCGAGATCCTGTCGGAGTTCCCCGAGGCCGAGCTGATCGGCTTTCACGGCCAGACGCTGGCCCATGAGCCGGGCGGGCGCGGCACCCATCAGGCGGGCGACGGGCAGGTGCTGGCCGAGGTGCTCGACCGGCCGGTGGTCTGGGACT
This sequence comes from Pseudomonadota bacterium, assembly GCA_963205075.1. Classification (GTDB taxonomy): domain Bacteria; phylum Pseudomonadota; class Alphaproteobacteria; order Rhodobacterales; family Rhodobacteraceae; genus KLAP22. The sequence goes on from CAUJIU010000082.1 coordinate 2,706, forward strand.
TTCGCAGCTCCGACATGCGGCTGGGCGGGCAGGGCGCGCCGCTGGCGCCGTTCTTCCATCACGCGCTGGCGCGGCATTTGCGGCTGGAAGCGCCGGTCGCGGTGCTCAATCTGGGCGGGGTCGGCAATGTCAGCTGGGTCGATCCTTCGGTCGGGCGGCCCGAGGCGGACGGCGCCTGTCTGGCCTTCGACACCGGCCCGGCCAATGCGCCGGTCAACGACCTGATGCGCGACCGGCTGGGGCTGGATCTGGATGAAGGCGGCGCGCTGGCGGCTTCGGGCCGGGTTGCCGCGGCGGTGGTCGCGCGGTTTCTGGAACTGCCCTATTTCTTCAGGATGCCGCCCAAGTCTCTGGATCGCAACAGTTTTGCCGAATTGAACGGCTGGGTTGCGGGGCTTGCGGATGCCGATGCCGCCGCCACCCTGACCGCCTGCGCCGCCGCCGCCGTGGCCCGGGCGGGCGAGCATTTCCCCGCTCCGGTGTCGCGGCTGCTGGTGACGGGCGGGGGGCGGCACAATGCCACGCTGATGGCGATGATCGCCGCGCGGATGGGGGCGGGGGTCACGGTCGGGCCGGTCGAGGCGGTGGGACTGGACGGCGACATGCTGGAGGCGCTGGCCTTCGGCTGGCTGGCGGTGCGGGTGCTGCGCGGCCTGCCCACCTCGTGCCGCAGCACCACCGGGGTGGCGGCGGCGGTCAGCGGCGGCACCGTCAGCAAAGCTGCCGGGCCGGGCTGATCGCGGCGCTGGCGCGCCGCGATGCCTCCGGCGGAGGTATTTGCCGCCAAAATGAAGGGCAGGTCCGTCAGGCGGGCAGGTGGATCCTGAACCGGGCGCGGATTGCCGCGTCGGTCGCCGGATCGAGCCGCGCCGCCGAGGGCTGGGACAGGATCCTGTCCTTGCGCGCGGTGGCATTGGCCAACAGGTCGGGGCGGCCCTTTTCTTCCCATTCCTTGGGCGAGGAGCGGTCGGCGGTCGCGGGATAGACATATTCGGTCTGCATCAGCCCGAGCGTCTGGCTGGAGCCCAGATAGTGGCCCGGCCCCTTGAGGCAGACCTCGCGCATGGTTTCCAGACCCATCGTGTCGTCGTTGACCTCGATGCCGCGCACGCAGCGCATCGCCTGGCCGAGCAGGTCATCGCCGAGTATCAGGCTTTCAAGGCAGAAACCCAGCAGCGAGGCATGCATGCCGGCGGCCTCGTAGACCATGTTGAGCCCGGCAAGCCCCGCCATGACGTTGGAGGTGGCCTGTTCCCAGCCGGCCTGCATGTCGGGCAGCTTGGCATCGGCGATGCCGGCGGCGGCGCCGCCGGGCAGGCCGTAGAAGCGGTGCATCTGGGCGCAGCCCGCCGTCAGCAGAGCCTGTTCGCCCGATCCGCCCGACATGGCGCCGGTGCGCAGGTCGGAGACGAAGGGCCAGGTGCCGAAGATCGCCGGATAGCCGGGCTGGATGGCGTTGACATAGACCACGCCGGCCAGGCATTCGGCCACCGCCTGCACGATGGCGCCGGCGATGGGGGCGGGCGCGGTGGCGCCGGCCTGGCCGGCGCTCAGCAGCAGCACCGGCATGCCGCCGGCCATGCAGGCCTCCATCACCAGGCAGGCCTCGGTGGCGAATTTCATCGGCGGCACGACGAAGCAGTTGGAGTTGGACACGAAGGGCCGGGCGCGCCAGCTGGCCTCGCCGCCGGCGATCATGTGCAGCATGTCAAGTGCCGGGCCGACATAGGAGGCCTCGGTGAACGAGGTGCCGACATGCTTGGTGGTACCCGAGCAGCAGGCATAGATGGTGTTGAGGTCCATCTCGAGGTTGTCGGTGATGTCGCGGCAGACCATGGGCCGTTGCAGGAAGTGGATATTGTCCATCCGGTCGACGATGCGGGCGGCGTCGAACAGGTCCTGCACGGTGGATTCGCGATACTTGCGCCCCTCGACATCGACCACATGCACCGCCGCACCGGCGGTGCCGTAATGCACGCGGGTGCCTTCAAGGTGCAGGTCGTGGCGCGGGTCGCGGGCGGCCAGCGTGATGTTGCGCGCCGCCTTGGCCAGCATGTCCTCGACCAGCGCGCGCGGAAAGCGCAGGCGGCCGTCGCTGCCTGCGATGGCGCCGGCGCGGGTCATGACCTCGACCCCCGAGGGCGGGGCGTCGCAAAGGCCGATTTCCTCCAGCGCGGTCAGGGCGGTTTCGTGGATGCGCAGCACCTCGGCCTCGGTCAGCGGGTTGTAGCGCCCGCCCGACATGCCGGGGCGGACCGGGCGTATGGTTTCGGACAGGGGCGCCGAGCGGACGGCGATGCGGGCAGCGCGGCCGCCCGAGCGCTGGGCACGGGGATTGCCGGACGCGGCGGCGTCGGCGGTGGCGGAATGGTCGGTCATGATATGTCCTGATCTGGGGAAGGGGGCTGCGGCTCAGGCCGGACCCGGCCGGCCCCGCGCCGCGCGCCCGCGTCTTGCGCCGATGGTGCGCAGGACCAGTTCGAGTTGCCAGCGCTGCGCCATCCCTGTCATGCTCCTGTCAGACCGGAGCACAGTGTCAGCGGGCGCAAGGTGATCTCGCCCATTAGCGACAGCCTGCGCCGAAAACGTCACTCAGCCCAGAAGCGCGTCGACTTCCGCGCCGGGGATGCCTCTGGTCAGGGGGTCAAAGCTGCCCTGGCCCAGCATGGTGCGGGCGGCGTCGATCACCACCCGGTGGGTCAGCCGCGCCAGCGCCGAACCGAGCGAGATGCGCGCCACGCCCAGGGCGGCGTAGTCGGCGAGGCTGTGGCGGGCATAGGGGCCGGCGGCCAGCACGTTGACCGGGGCCGAGACGGCGGCCACGATCCGCGCCAGATCGTCCATGCTGGCGGGCAGGGGCGCGTAGAGGCAATCGGCGCCCGCCGCCTCGAAGGCCTGCAGGCGGGCGATGGCCTCGTCGGGGCCGTAGGTGCCCAGCATCAGCCCGTCGGCGCGCGCGGTCAGCACGAAATCGCGCGGCAGGGCGCGGGCGGCAGAGGCGGCGGCGCGGATGCGTTCGACCGCCAGCGCCCGGTCATAGGGGCTGTCGGCGGGCAGCGCGGTATCCTCGATGCAGATGCCGGCCAGCCCGGCCTCGGCGGCGAGGCGCAGGGTGGTGGCGCAGTCTTCGGGCGCATCGCCGAAGCCGTTCTCGAAATCGCCCTGCACCGGCAGCGGCGTTGCCGCGACGATATCCTGCGCATGGGCCAGGGCCTCGTCGCGGGTGATGGTGCCGCCATCGGGCCGCCCGAGGGTAAAGGCATGGGCCGCCGACGAGGTGGCCAGCGCCTGTGCGCCAAGCGCCGCCAGCACCCTGGCGCTGCCCGCATCCCAGACATTGGCGAGGATGAAGGGCGCGCCCCTGACGTGCAGGGCGCGGAAAGTCTTGCCGGGGTCATGCAACTTTCAGCCTCCCTTGGCGTGGCGGGCGGCAAAGGCCAGAACCCGGCCCAAAGCCTCGGCGTAGTGGTCATCGGCGATGGTCATGGCGACCCGCACATGCCCGCCCGCCGCCTGCCCGAAGCTTTCGCCCGGCATCACCGCGATTTTCTCTGCGTCCAGAAGCGCATTGGCGAAGGCCTCGCCGGTCAGCCCGGTCGCGCGGATGTCGAGCATGGTATACATCGCGCCCTGGATCGGGGCGGCCTTGACCACGTTCTGCCCGGCAAGCAGGTCGCGCGTCAGCGCCGCGCGGCGGCGGAAGGGGGCGGCAACGGCGGTTTCAAGCTCCGGGCCGCGCCCGAGCGCATAATGGGCGGCGTCCTGGATGAAGCCGGGAACACCGTAATTGGTGTGGGTGGCCAGCGTGATCAGGCTGTCGATCGCCGCTGCCGGGCCGCAGATCCAGCCGATGCGGCTGCCGGTCATGGCATGGCTCTTGGACATGGAGCCCACAACCAGCGTGCGCCCGGCCATGCCGGGCAGGGCGCGCGGGCTGACATGCTCGCCCTCCCAGACCTGGCTGTCATAGACCTCGTCCGAGATCAGCCACAGGTCATGGTCGCGGCAGACCTGCGCGATGCCTTCCAGCGTGGCGCGCGAATAGACGGCGCCGGTGGGGTTGTTGGGCGAGTTGATCAGCAGGCTGCGCGCGCCCGGCGCCTTGGCGGCCACATCCTCGGCCAGCGGCTGAAAGCCGTGGCGGGGGCGGGCGATGATGGCGTCGGGCACCGCGCCGGCGCTGCGCAGGGTGCCCGGATAGGTGGCATAATAGGGGTCGATATAGAGCGCCCGGTCGCCGGGGTCGCAGACCGCCATATGGGCGGCAAAGAGCGCGGCCTGCCCGCCGGGGGTGATCACCACGTTTTCGGGGCCGGTCGGCACGCCGGTGGTGGCGGCGATGCGGTCGGCAACCGCCTGGCGCAGCTTGGGCGTGCCGGGCACCAGCGCATAGCCCGTATGGCCGCCGACGGCGGCGGCATGCATGGCGTCGAGAATATCGCGGCTGGTGCGGATATCGTGCTCACCGATGGTCAGTTCGGTGATCTGCTGGCCTTCGGCAATCATCCGGCGGGCGCGGTAGAACACGTCCCATCCGTCTGAGCCGCCGCCGGTGAGGGTCTGGATTCGGGTTGATAATGTCATGGATGACAGGGGGACATCGGCGCGCGGGCGGAGTCAATGGCGTGCTCGAAAGGTTGACGCGGTGCTGGCAGCGGGGCCAATTCAGGTATCGGAGGCAAGGATGAACCAACCCAGATGGATCGCGCTCCTGCGGGGCGTCAATGTCGGCGGCGCCAACCGGGTGCCGATGGCCGAGCTGCGCGGGCTTTGCCAGAAGGCCGGATGGCGCGATGTGCAGAGCTATATCGCCAGCGGCAATCTGGTGTTTGACGCCGAGGGGCCGGCGGAAAGACTGGCTGCCGAGCTTTCGGACCTGATCGCGCGGAACATGGGTCCGGTGGTGGAAGTGGTGGTCTTGTCCGGCACCGAACTGCGCGCCGCGCTGGCGGACTGCCCCTTTGCCGCCGAGGCGGGCAAGCAGCTGCACGGGTTTTTCGCCGCCGGGCCGCTGACCCTTGACCATGACGCCTGCGAGGCCCTGCGCGTACCCTCCGAGGCGCTGGCCGAACGGGGCGGCGTCATCTGGCTCTATGCGCCCGAGGGCATCGGCATCTCGAAGCTGGCCGCGCGCCTGCCGCGCCTGATCTCGGGGCCGCCCGCGACCGCGCGCAACCTCAACACCTTGCGCAAGCTGGCCGAGATGGCCGGGCCTGACGCTTAATTCTGGACGCCTGCCGCGCGCGGTGCTAAGGCTTGCGCCCATGAAGAGCACCTGCATCCTGATTTGCTGCATCATTACCTGCTGACATCCGTCGCGGGCCGCTCTTTCACACCTTCCAAAATCCGGTGAAATCAGCCAAGCCCGCAGGCACCCTATCTGCGTGAGGCCCCATGACCCCCATCCGCCTGCACAACACCAAGACCCGCCGCAAGGAGCTGTTCACGCCGCTGAACGCGGACAACGTGCGCGTCTATGTCTGCGGGCCCACGGTCTATGACCGCGCGCATCTGGGCAATGCCCGCCCGGTGATCGTGTTCGACATGCTGTTCCGGATGTTGCGCCACGTCTACGGGGCGACCCACGTGACCTATGCCCGCAACCTCACCGACGTGGATGACAAGATCAACGCCCGCGCCGCCGAAACCGGCCGCGATATCCGCGCCATCACCGACGAGACCATCGCCTGGTATCACGCCGACATGGCCGCACTCGGCAACCTCAAGCCGACGCACGAGCCGCGCGCCACCGACTGGATCGGCGCCATGAAGGACATGATCGCCCGCCTGATCGCCTCGGGCCATGCCTATGCGGCCGAGGGCCATGTGCTGTTCTCGGTCGCCAGCTATGCGGAGTATGGCGCGCTCTCCGGGCGCTCGGTCGAGGACATGCTGGCCGGCGCCCGCGTCGAGGTGGCGCCCTACAAGCGCGACCCGATGGATTTCGTGCTCTGGAAGCCGTCGAGCGGCAACGAGCCCGGCTGGGACAGCGACTGGGGCTTTGGCCGCCCCGGCTGGCATATCGAATGCTCGGCCATGTCCTACGAATTGCTGACCGAGAGCTTCGACATCCATGGCGGCGGCATCGACCTGCAATTCCCCCACCATGAAAACGAGATCGCCCAGTCCGCCTGTGCCCATCCGCACGGCAAGTTCGCGCAGGTCTGGATGCATAACGAGATGCTGCAGGTCGAGGGCAGGAAGATGTCCAAGTCGCTGGGCAATTTCTTCACCGTGCGTGACCTGCTGGATCAGGGCGTGCCGGGCGAGGTGATCCGCTTCGTCATGCTCTCGACCCATTACAGCAAGCCGATGGACTGGACCGAGCGCAAGCGCGCCGAGGCGGAGGCCACCTTGCGCAAATGGCGCGGGCTGATCGCGGGGGCCGATGTCTCGGAGGATGTGTCCGAAGACGTGGTGGCCGCCCTGGCCGATGATCTGAACACGCCGCTGGCCATCACCCGCCTGCATGCCATGGCCACGCAACTGGCGGCTTCGGGGGGCAAGAACTGCCATTTCGAGGCGCGGGTGTTCCTGGCCTCGGCGCGGATGATGGGGCTGTTGACCGATGAATTGGGGGACTGGATGAGCAAGCAAGATGACGCGGTATCGGCCGAGGTCTCGGCCCGGATCGACGCGCTGATCGCCGCCCGCCGCGCGGCGCGGGCGGACAAGGACTTTGCCGAGGCCGACCGGCTGCGCGCCATCCTCGATGGGGCGGGCGTGGTGGTCATCGACCGGCCCGACGAAACCTCGTGGAGCGCCGGCCCCGGTTTTGACGCCGGCAAGCTGGAGCCATGACATGACCCGCCAACGCCTCTACCTCTACGACACCACCCTGCGCGACGGGCAGCAGACGCAAGGGGTGCAGTTCACCACCGCCGAAAAGCAGCGCATCACCCTGGCGCTCGACGCGCTCGGGGTCGATTACATCGAGGGCGGCTGGCCGGGCGCCAACCCCACCGACAGCGATTTCTTTGCCGCCGCACCCGCCACCCGCGCCACCATGACCGCCTTCGGCATGACCAAGCGCTCGGGCCGCTCGGCCGAAAATGATGACGTGCTGGCGGCGGTGATGAACGCGCGCACCAAGGCGGTCTGCCTGGTGGGCAAGACCCATGACTTTCATGTCTCCACCGCGCTGGGCATCCCGTTGGCCGAGAACACCGCCAACATCGCGGCCAGCTTTGCCCATCTGGTGGCGCGCGGGCATGAGGCGCTGTTTGACGCCGAGCATTTCTTTGACGGCTTCAAGTCCAACCCGGCCTATGCGCTCGAGGCGATCCACGCCGCCTACAATGCCGGCGCGCGCTGGATCGTGCTGTGCGACACCAATGGCGGCACGCTGCCCGACGAGGTGCGCGCCACCGTGCGCGCCGTGATCGAGAGCGGCATCCCCGGCGACCGGCTGGGCATCCATACCCATGACGATACCGGCCATGCGGTGGCCAATTCGCTGGCCGCGGTCGATGCGGGCGCACGCCAGATCCAGGGCACGCTCAACGGTCTGGGCGAGCGCTGCGGCAACGCCAACCTGACCAGCATCATCCCGACGCTGCTGCTCAAGGAGCCCTATCGCAGCACCTTTGATACCGGGGTGAGCCCCGAGGCCTTGCGCGGGCTGCGCAAGACCAGCCGCATGCTTGACGACATCCTCAACCGCGTGCCGCTCAAGCAGGCGGCCTATGTCGGGGCTTCGGCCTTTGCCCACAAGGCGGGGCTGCATGCCAGCGCCATCGCCAAGGACCCCACGACCTACGAACATGTCGACCCGGCGCTGATCGGCAACAGCCGCATCGTGCCGATGTCCAATCAGGCCGGGCAATCCAACCTGCGCCAGCGGCTGGTGGAGATGGAGCTTGACGTGGCGCCCGACAACCCGGCGCTGGCCCGCATCCTCGACCGGATCAAGGAGCAGGAGGCGCGCGGCTATGCCTATGACACCGCGCAGGCCTCGTTCGAGATCCTCGCCCGGCAGGAACTGGGGCAGATGCCGGCCTTCTTCGAGGTCGAGCGCTACCGCGTCCTGTCCGAGCGCCGCCGCAACGCGCGCGGCGAGGTGGTCACTGTCTCCGAGGCGGTAGTGACCGTGGCGCTGGGCGACCAGCGCATCACCAGCTTTTATGAGAACCCGCATGACGAGGGCCAGGCCGATGCCGGCCCGGTCAACGCACTCAGCCGGGCGCTGGCAAGCGATCTGGGCCCCTACCAGGCGCTGATCGATGACATGCACCTGGTGGACTTCAAGGTCCGCATCACCAATGGCGGCACCGAGGCCGTGACCCGGGTCATCATCGACAGCGAGGATGGCAAGGGGCGGCGCTGGGCCACGGTGGGCGTCAGCGCCAATATCGTTGACGCCTCCTTCGATGCGCTGGTCGATGCCATCAACTGGAAGCTGCTGCGCGACGGGGCCAGGCTGGCATGAGGGGCCGGTGTCCCGCCCGGGATGGATCATCGCGTGACGGTGCCGGTCCGGCTCGGATGCGGCCCTCATGACGCTGGCCGCCTGCGCCGAGATCGTCCGCAAGGGCGACCCGGACCGGTTTCTGGCCAGCATGGCCGCGCCGCCGCATGCGCGGGCCCGCCTGTTGCCGCTTTATGCCTTCAACCTCGAAGTGGCCCGCGCGCCCTGGCTGACCAAGGAAGCGATCATCGCCGAGATGCGCCTGCAATGGTGGCGTGACGCGGTGGACGAGATCACCGCCGGCAAGCCCGCGCGCGCGCATGAGGTCTGCGGGCCGCTGGCCGAGGTGATCCGCGCCGCCGACCTGCCATCCGGCCCGCTCGGCGCGCTGATCGACGCGCGCCTGTGGGACATCCACCGCGAGCCTTTCGCGGATGCGGCAGCGTTTACGGCCCATCTGGAAGCGACGGGCGGCGGGCTCATGTGGCTGGCGGTCAAGGCGTTGGGCGGGTCGCCCGGAATGGAAGGCGCGGCCCGCTCGGCAGGCTGGGCCTTGGGGCTGGCCAACTGGCTGCGCGCGATACCCGAACTGGAGGCGCGCGGGCGGCTGCCGCTGGTGGACGGCCGGCCCGAGGCCATCGCCGCGCTGGCATCCGAAGGGCTGGAGCGTCTGGAGACAGCCCACAAACACCGTTTCGGCGCGGCGCTGCCCGCGCTCTGGTCGGCCTGGCAGGCCGGACCGGTCCTGAAACAGGCGGCGCGCGCGCCGGGCAGGGTGGCGCAAGGCGCGCTCGGCCTTTCGGAATTCCGCCGGCGCGGGCGCTTGCTGCGCCTGTCGCTCAGCGGCCGCTGGTAGCGGCGTCGACCGGGCGCAGCCAGAGCCAGATCAGCGCTCCGCCCGCCAGCGTCAGGAACGGGATCATGGCGAGGTTGACCATGTTCCAGCCCGCCACCACGTCGCCGCCGGCGCAATTCATCAGCCCGCCCGAGGCCAGCGAGGCCAGGGTCACGAAGCCGAACACCACCGCGTCATTGAGGCCCTGAACCCGGCCGCGCTCATGCGGCTGATGGGCGCCCGCCAGCATGGTGGTCGCGCCGATGAAGCCGAAGTTCCAGCCCACGCCAAGCAGCACCAGCGCCAGGAAGAAGTTGGTCAGTTCCACCCCCGAAAGCCCGACCAGTCCGGCCGCCCCCAGGATCACCAGCCCGGTCGCCATGATCCGCGAGGCGCCGAACCGCGCGATCAGATGGCCGGTAACGAACGACGGCGCATACATCGCCAGCACATGCGCCGAGACGATGTCGGCGGCATTGCCCTTGGTGAAGCCGCAACCCACCACCGCCAGCGGCGTCGAGGTCATCACCAGGTTCATCAGCGAATAGGAGACCAGCGCGCAGATCAGCGCCACCACGATGGGCGGGCTCGACAACAGCTGCCGCACGCTACGGCCGCGCGGGGTCTCGACCGTGCGGGGCGCCGGTTTGGGCAGGTCCAGAAGCAGGAACAGGAACATGCCGCCGGCGTTGATCCCCATCGCCACCAGATAGGTGCCCAGAAACGGCACCGCGAACAGGTCATTGGTCACCTTGACCAGCTGCGGCCCGATCAGCGCCGACAACAGCCCGCCCGCCATCACGTAGGAAATTGCCTTGGGGCGAAAGGCATCCGAAGCGGTATCGGTCGCGGCAAAGCGGAAAAAACCCTGCGCCGACATGTACATGCCGGTCAGGTAGCTGCCAATCAGCAGCAGCCAGAAATTGCCCATGCTGACACCAAGCGCCGCGACGGCCGATCCGACCAGCCCGCCCCCGGCACCGATGAAAAACCCGGTGCGCCGCCCATGCTTCTGCATCAACGGGCTCAGCCATGGCGCGGTGGACATGGAGCCGAACACGATCATCGAGATCGGCAGCGTCGCCAGGCAGGCATAGGGGGTCAGCATCTGCCCCGCCAGCCCGCCGATGACGAAGATCATGGTGATCTGGCTGCCCAGAATGGCCTGCGCCGCCACCAGAACCGCCACATTGCGTTTGGCGCGGGCATCGACATCACTGCTTGGCATGAATTGGTCCTGATCCTGATGAGTTCAACCGACCAGGCCACCTTCGGCGCGATCTATCAGATGCGCGAAGCTGCCAAAGACCCGGCCATCAATCAAGCCCATGGGCGACAGATTGTGGCCTTCGGCGTCACGGGCGGCAAACAGCGGCTTGCCCTGCGCGCGAACGGTGGTGGCATAGTGAAACTCGTGCCCCGTCCAGTCGCCGCAGAGCACGCCGTGGCTGCACGAGAGGCTCCGATAGCCCAGATGCAGCTTGCGCCGGGCGAAACTGGTCTCCAGCCGCAACAGGCCCGCCATCTGGTGGCTGTGTCCGTCGGCATCGACCAGGGCATCCCCCAGCGCCATGTAGCCGCCACATTCTCCATAAACAGCAGTGGTTTGCGCGGCATTTCTCAGGCTTTGCATGAAGCGTGCCGCATGGGCGATCCGCCCGGCATGCAGCTCGGGATAGCCCCCCGGCAGGAAGATGAAATCGGCCTCCGGCACCGCCGCGTCGGCCAGGGGCGAGAAGAAGGCCAGTTCGGCGCCCGCCCGCCGCCAGTCGTCAAGCAGATGCGGATAGGCGAAGGCGAAGGCCTGATCCCGCGCCACGGCGATTCGCTGGCCAGGCGGTTTGACCGGTGTGCCATGAACGGGCGAAGGCGGCGCAACTGACCCCGCCAGCCGCAGCAGCGCGTCGATGTCGATGCCGCTTTCGGTCAGGTCGGCGGCCCGGTCCAGGAATGCCTCCAGGTCCGGCCTTTCGCCGGCCTGCACCAGCCCCAGATGCCGCGAGGGGTGGTCAAGCTGGTCGCTGCGGCGCAGCGCGCCGAAAACCGGCATCCCCAGCGCCTCCAGCGCCGTGCGCAGCATCCGCTCATGCCGCTCGCTGCCGGTCTTGTTGAGGATCACGCCGGCGATCCTGACGGCCGGATCATGCCCGGCAAAGCCGCGCGCCAGCGCCGCGACCGAATGGCCCATGCTGGTGCAGTCGACTACCAGCACCACCGGCAGGCCCAGAAGCCGCGCCAGATCGGCGGTGGCGCCGCGCCCGTCGGGCGGCGCGCCGTCAAACAGCCCCATCGCCCCCTCGACGACCAGCATGTCCGGCCCCCAGGCCAGCGACCGGATGCGGTCGGGCGACATCGCCCAGGGATCGAGGTTGCAGCAGGGCGCGCCGCTGGCCGCCTCGTGAAAGCGCGGGTCGATATAGTCCGGCCCCGACTTGGCCGAGCGCACCGCCACGCCGCGCCGCCGCAGGGCCCGCAGCACCCCCAGCGTGATCGTGGTCTTGCCCGAGCCCGATCCGGGGGCCGAGACGATCAGGCCGGACATGGCCGCCCCTCGCTGGTTTTCCGGCCCGTCACCGCGCTTCCGCCGGCTTGCCGCGCCCCAGCGGATCGGGGTTGCGCGGCGGCATGCCTGCGGCCAGCGACTGCCAGTCGAGCACCTGCCGCATCAGCACCGCCCGCCCGACGCAGATGATGGCCGGCGGCTCCAGCCCCGAGGCCGCCAGATCGGCCTCGACCGCGCCCAGCGTGGTTTCCAGCACCCGCTGGCGGTCGGTGGTGGCGTCGCTGACCACGGCGACCGGCTCGGCCGCAGGCCGGCCGGCGGCCAGCAGCGCGCCCGCGATCTGGCCGATATGCTTGATGCCCATGTAGATGACGATCACCTGGCTGCCGCGCGAAATCGCCGCCCAGTCGAGCGAGGATGGCGTCTCGCCGGACTGGTCATGCCCGGTCACGAAGGTCACCGACTGGTTGACATCGCGATGCGTCACCGGGATCCCGGCATAGGCCAGCCCGCCGATGCCGGCGGAAATGCCCGGAATGATCCGCACCGAAACCCCGTGCTGGATCAGCGCCTGCGCCTCCTCGCCGCCACGGCCGAAGACGAAGGGGTCGCCGCCCTTCAGCCGCAGCACTCTCTTGCCCGCGCGCGCCAGGTCGACCAGTTGCAGCGAGATGTCGCGCTGCTGGGCCGAGGGCTTGCCGCCGCGCTTGCCGGCATAGATATGTTCGGCCTGCGGCGCCCAGTCGAGGATCGAGCGCTGCACCAGCGCGTCATAGATCACCACATCGGCCTGCCGCAGCCCGTTGAGCGCGTGCAGCGTCAGCAGCCCCGGATCGCCGGGCCCCGCGCCGCATAGCCAGACCCAGCCGGGCCGGAATTCGGGCCAGGCCGTGCCATCGGGAGGAGGGGGCAGGATATGCGAGTCGCTCATGAGCCGGTTATGGGCCGAAGTGGCGATGGAGAAAAGCCGCACAACGACAGGTAAGAGCGGCCCGGCGGCATCTGGCGGGCGGGAGGATCGCTGCCTATAGTCGATGCGATGACCCAAGCCCAGACGCTCCGCAAAGGCTGGACCACCGGCGCCTGCGCCACCGCCGCGACGCGGGCGGCGCTGATGCGCCTGTGGGGCGGGGCCTTTCCCGAAACGGTCGAGATCACCCTGCCGCGCGGCCAGAGCGCCAGTTTTGCCGTGGCGCATTCGGCAACCGGCGATGGCTGGGCCGAGGCCGGCATCGTCAAGGATGCGGGCGATGATCCCGATGTCACCCATGGCGCCCTGATCGTGGCGCGGGTGCGGATGGGCAGGGATGCGGGCGTGACCTTCCGCGCCGGGCCGGGCGTGGGCACCGTGACCCGCCCCGGCCTGCCCGTCGCGGTGGGCGAGGCGGCCATCAACCCGGTGCCGCGCGCCATGATGGACGAGGTGGTGGCCGAGCTTGCCGCCGAATATGGCCAGCCGCCCTCGGTCGAGATCACCATTTCCGTGCCGGGCGGCGAGGCTATCGCCGCCAGGACGTGGAACCCGCGCCTGGGCATCCTGGGCGGCCTGTCGATCCTGGGAACCACCGGCATCGTGCGGCCCTATTCCTGCGCCGCCTGGATCGCCTCGATCCATCGCGGCATCGACGTGGCGCGCGCCTCGGGGCTGACCCATGTGGCCGGCTGCACCGGCTCGACCAGCGAGGCGGCGGTGCGGGCGCTGCACGGCCTGCCCGAACTGGCGATGCTCGACATGGGCGATTTCTTTGGCGGGCTGGTCAAGTATCTGCGCCGCCACCCGCTGCCGCGCCTGACCATCGGCGGCGGGCTGGGCAAGATGACCAAGCTGGCGCAGGGCGCGGTCGACCTGCATTCGGCCCGCTCGCAGATCGATTTCGCGCGGCTGGCGGAACTGGCCGGCGATGCGCGGCTGGCGGGCGCCAACACCGCGCTGGAGGCCTATGAGATCGCCGGCGCGCCACTTGCCGAAGCGGTGGCCCAGGCGGCGCTGGCCCGGGTGCAGGCGCAGCTTGGCGACAGCGGCGTCGCCGCCGATCTGGTGATCGTCGATCGTGCGGGGCACCTGCTGGCGAGGGCGTCATGACGCTGCTGATCCTGGGGGGCACCGCCGAGGCGCGCAAGATCGCCTGGTCGCTGGTCGATGGCGGGCGCAAGGCGGTGGTGTCGCTGGCCGGGGCCACGCGCAACCCCGAACCGCTGCCGCTGGAGACCCGGATCGGGGGATTTGGTGGTGACGAGGGCTTTGCCGAATACCTGCGCAGCAATGCCATCTCTGCGGTGCTCGACGCCACCCATCCCTTCGCAACCAGCATCTCGGCCCGCTCGGCCCGGATCGCTGCCGAACACGGGCTGCCCTATTGCTGCCTGCGCCGCCCCGGCTGGGAGGCCGGCCCCGATGACCGCTGGACCCTGATCGCGCGCGAGGAAGATGCCGCCGCCCATATCGCCCCCGGCGCCACGGTGTTTCTGGCCACCGGGCGCCAGACCCTGAGCCGGTTTGCCAATCTCGAAGGGCGCCGCGTGATCTGCCGTCTGGTCGATCCGCCGACCGAGCCCTTTCCCTTCGAGGGCGGCGAGTTCCTGATCGGGCGGCCGCCCTTCAGCGCCGAACGCGAGGAACAGCTGCTGGCCGCGCTCGGGGTCGATGTGATGGTGGTCAAGGATTCGGGCGGCGAGGGCGGGCAGGCCAAGCTGACAGCCGCCCGCGAACTTGGCATTCCGGTGCTGGTGATCCGTCGCCCGCCGCCGCCCGAGGCGACGCTGGTCACCACGGTCGGGCAGGCGCTGGCCTGGGTCGCGGCCCTGCCGCCCGTGCCGCGCCGGTGACGCCGTGAGCGTCGGGCGCATCATCGAGACCCCCGCCTGCGTGGCGGAAGGCGCCGACTGGCTGGCCGCCAGCGACCCGCGGCTGGCCCATGCGCTGACCCTGACCGGCCCCCTGCCTTTGCGCCGGACCGGGGACGGGTTCGCGCAGCTCTTGTCGGCGATCGTCAGCCAGCAGGTCAGCGTCGCCTCGGCCAATGCCATCTGGGCCCGGCTTTGCGCGGCGGGCATGAATGACCCGGCGAGGGTGATGGGCGCGGATATCGACAGCCTGCGCGCGCTCGGCCTGAGCCGGCAGAAGGCACGCTACGCGCTGGAACTGGCGGGGGCGAATGTCGATTTTGCCGCCCTGCGGTCCGACCCGTCCGAGGCCGTCATCGCCCGCCTGGTCGCCATTCCCGGCATCGGGCGCTGGACGGCCGAGATCTATGCCATGTTCGCGCTTGGCCGGGCCGATGTCTTTGCCCCCGGCGATCTGGCGCTGCAAGAAGCGGCGCGGCTGCTGTTCGGGCTGCCCGCCCGCCCGCGCGAGGCCGAGCTGCGCGCCATGGCGCAGGCCTGGTCGCCCTGGCGGTCGGTTGCGGCGCGCCTGCTCTGGGCCTACTACAGGCATGCCAAGGACAGGGAAGGAATCCGATGACCCGCGCTTTGAAATCCGAC
>CAUJIU010000083.1 GCA_963205075.1 Pseudomonadota bacterium
CTGACCGCCAACAACAACGCCGTTGACGCCGTTCTTTCCGAGAACGACGGCATGGCCGGTGGCGTGATTGCCGCGCTGCAAGCCCAGGGCCTGCTGATCCCGGTCGGCGGCCAGGACGGCGACCTTGCCGCCCTGAACCGCGTTGCCCGTGGCCTGCAGACCGTCTCGGTCTGGAAGGACTCGCGCCAGCTTGGCGCCGCAGCCGGCAACATCGCGGCGGCGCTGGCCGCCGGCACCGCGATGGATGCGATCGAAGGTGCGGTGAAGTGGTCCGGCGGTGCGAATGGCGTTGAGATGAACGCCATCTTCCTCGCCCCGACCCCGATCACTTCGGCAAATCTCAACGTCGTGATCGACGCGGGCCATATCTCGAAAGAGGAAGCCTGCGAAGGCGCGATGCCGGAAGTGGCCGCCTGCATGTAAGGCACCTTGCCGGCGCCCGGGCAAACCGGGCGCCGGCCCCCTTGCTGGGTTCCAGCAAGAGCGGCACGCGCGGGGCCGGACGAATATCCGGCCACAGCCGCCCGACAGTGCCGGGCTGCGCGACGCCGACCCTTCAGCTCCTGCCCATGGATCAGACATGACCGATACAGCCACCCCAAAGACGACTGCCGCCAAAGGTCGCCGCGAAGGGCGCATTGCGCAATTCCTGCATGCCACCGAGATCGACACCCGCCTGCTGGGCATGATCGGCGCCCTGCTGCTGATCTGGGTCGGATTTCACTTCTTCGGTCTTTACAAGAACGGGTTCGGGGCCTTCCTGACCCCGCGCAACCTGTGGAACCTGTCGGTCCAGACCTCGTCCATCGGCATCATGGCCACCGGCATGGTGCTGGTGATCGTCACCCGCAACATTGACCTGTCGGTCGGCTCGATCCTGGGGTTCTGCGCCATCCTGATGGGGGTGCTGCAGGTCAAGATCCTGCCGCAATATCTGGGCATCGGCCATCCGGCCATCTGGATGCTGGCGGTTCTGGCCGGCATCATCGTCGGATCGCTGGTCGGCGGGTTTCAGGGCGTGCTGATCGCCTATGGCAAGATCCCGGCCTTCATCGTCACGCTGGGCGGCCTGCTGGTCTGGCGCGGCGCCGCCTTTCTGGTGGCGCGCGGCGAGACCATCTCGCCGGTCGACTCGACTTTCGCGCTGTTGGGGGGCGGGCCATACGGGGCGGTCGGCTCGACCGGCAGCTGGATCGTCGGGCTGATCGCCTGCGCGGCGATCATCTATTTCGTGATCTCGGGCCGCGCCCGGCGCCAGCGCTTTGGCTTCCACGTGCGCCCGATCTGGGCCGAATACGTGATGGGTGCGCTGGCCTGCGGCATTGTCATCGGCGCGGTGCTGCTGGTGAACGCCTATCCCTGGCCCATCGGGATCGTGCGGCAATATGCCGAGGCCAACAACATCGTGCTGCCTGAGAGCGGGCTGTTCATCAGCCACGGCTTTGCCATCCCGATCCTGATCCTGGTCGGGGTCGGCCTGGCGATGACGGTGCTGATGACCCGCACGCGGTTCGGGCGCTATGTCTTTGCCATCGGCGGCAACCCCGAGGCGGCCAAGCTTGCCGGCATCAACACCCAGTGGATGACGGTCAAGATCTTTGCGCTGATGGGCGGTCTGGCGGGCCTTTCGGCCGTGGTTGCCTCCGCCCGCCTTGGCTCGGCCACCAACGCGCTGGGCACGCTGGACGAGCTTTACGTCATCGCCGCGGCGGTGATCGGCGGCACCAGCCTCGCCGGTGGCGTGGGCACCATCTACGGCGCCATTCTGGGGGCCTTCGTCATGCAGTCGCTGCAAACCGGCATGGTGCTGGTGGGCTTTGACGCGGCCATGCAGCAGATCATCGTCGGCTCGGTCCTGGTCCTGGCCGTCTATCTCGACAACCAGTACCGCGCCCGCGCGAAGTGAGGGGACAGATCATGACCGACAAGTCAAAGCAAACGCCGCTCGTCGACCTGCGCAACATCTCGATCAGCTTCGGGGGGATCAAGGCCGTTGATGGCGTGTCGCTCGATCTCTACCCCGGCGAGGTGGTGGGGCTTCTGGGCCATAACGGCGCCGGCAAGTCGACGCTGAGCAAGATCCTGTCGGGCGCCTACGAGGCCGATAGCGGCGAGATCTGGATCAACGGCAAGCGCGCCGATATCCGCAGCCCGCGCGATGCGCGCGACCACAATATCGAGACCATCTACCAGACGCTGGCGCTGGCCGATAACCTCGATGCCGCCTCCAACCTGTTTCTGGGGCGCGAACTGGTCAACCGCTGGGGCATGGTCGACGATTCGCGCATGGAGTCCGAGACGCGCAAGATCATGGCGCGGCTCAACCCCAACTTCAAGAAACTGAAAGAGCCGGTCAGCGCGCTTTCGGGCGGCCAGCGCCAGTCGGTCGCCATTGCCCGCGCCGTCTACTTCAATGCCAGGATCCTGATCATGGACGAGCCGACAGCGGCGCTCGGCGTGCACGAAACCGCCATGGTCGCCGATCTGATCAAGGAGCTGAAGTCGCAAGGTCTGGGCATCTTCCTCATCAGCCACGACACGCGCGAGATGATGGAGCTGTGCGACCGGGTTTCGGTGATGAAGAACGGGCAGCTGATCGGCACCGAGAATGTCGCCGACGTGACCGAGGACGATATCCTGTCGATGATCATCATGGGCAAGAACCCGAGGGCCGAGGTCGCCTGAATGTATATCGGTCTCGATCTGGGAACCTCGGGGCTGAAGGGCCTCGTCATCGGCGAAGACCAGACCATCCTCGCCGAGGCCACCGCGCCGCTCGAGGTCGTGCGGCCCTTTGACGGCTGGTCCGAGCAGGCGCCGGCAAGCTGGCTCGATGCCGCCGACCTGGTGATGCGCGCGCTGGGCGCCAGGGTCGCGCTGGGACATGTGCGCGCCATCGGCCTGTCGGGGCAGATGCACGGGGCGACCCTGCTCGATGCCGCCCATGACGTGCTGAGACCCTGCATCCTGTGGAACGACACCCGCGCGGCCGTCGAGGCGGCGGCGCTGGATGCCGACCCGAAGTTCCGGGCGCTGACCGGCAACATCGTGTTTCCCGGCTTCACCGCGCCCAAGCTGGCATGGGTGCGGGCACATGAACCCGCCATCTTCGACAAGGTGGCGCTGGTGCTGTTGCCCAAGGATTACCTGCGGCTGTGGCTGACCGGCGAGGCCGTGGCCGAGATGTCGGACGCGGCGGGGACCAGCTGGCTCGACTGCGCCCGGCGCGACTGGTCCGATGAGCTGCTGGCGGCGACCGGCCTTGGCCGCGCCAACATGCCGAGGCTGGTCGAGGGATCGCAGGTTTCGGGGCAACTGCGCGCGGAACTTGGCCAGCGCTGGGGCCTGCCCAGGGGCGTGGTGGTGGCCGGCGGCGGCGGCGACAATGCCGCGAGCGCGGTCGGGGTCGGCGTGGTCAGGGCGGGCGACGCCTTTGTCTCGCTCGGCACGTCGGGCGTGCTGTTTGCGGCCTCGGACGCCTATCAACCCGATGCCGCCAGCGCGGTCCACAGCTTTTGCCATGCGCTGCCCGATACCTGGCACCAGATGGGCGTCATCCTGGCGGCGGCCGATGCGCTGAACTGGTATGCGGGGATCACCGGCAAGGCCGCCAAGTCCCTGACCGGGGCGCTGGGCGCGGTGCGCGCGCCGGGCCGCACCCTGTTCCTGCCCTATCTGGGCGGCGAGCGGACGCCGCATAACGATGCCCGCATCCGCGGATCGTTCCTGCATCTGGACCACGCCTCCGGCCGCGACGCGCTGACCCGCGCGGTGCTCGAAGGCGTCACCCATGCGGTGCGTGACAGCTATGACGCGCTGGTCTCGACCGGCACCCGGATCAACCGGCTGATCGCGGTCGGCGGCGGGTCCAGATCGGATTACTGGGTTCAGGCCATCGCCACCTCGCTGGGGCTGCCGGTCGAACTGCCGGTGGCCGGCGATTTCGGCGGCGCCTTCGGCGCGGCGCGGCTGGGGCTGATGGCCGCCACCGGCGCCGGGGCCGAGATCGCGACCGCGCCGGCAATCGAGCGGGTGCTTGACCCGATCCCGGCGCTTGAACCCGCCTTTGCCGAGGCTTACCAGCGCTATCGCGCTGCCTACCAGGCCCTCAAGGGGCTGAACTGACAGGATTTGACATGACCGACTTCTTCAAGGGCATCCCCGCCATCCGCTACGAAGGCCCCGACAGCGGCACCGATTTCGCCTTCCGCCACTACAGCCCCGACGAGGTCGTGGCCGGCCGGCGCATGGAAGACCATCTGCGGTTCTCGATCGCCTATTGGCATTCCTTCGCCTGGCCGGGCGGCGACCCGTTCGGCGGCCAGACCTTCGAGCGGCCATGGTTCGGCGACACGATGGCGCTGGCGCGGCTCAAGGCCGATGTCGCCTTCGAGATGTTCGAGATCCTCGGCGTGCCCTATTACTGCTTTCACGATGCCGATGTGCGCCCCGAAGGCGGCAGTTTTGCCGAAAACACCGCGCGCCTGAACGAGATCACCGACTATTTCGCCGAAAAGATGCAGGCCACCGGCAAGAAATTGCTGTGGGGCACCGCCAACCTGTTCAGCCACCGCCGCTTCATGGCCGGGGCCGCGACCAACCCCGACCCGGAGGCCTTTGCCTTCTCGGCCGCGACCATCAAGACCTGCATGGACGCCACCATGAAGCTGGGCGGCGAGAATTACGTGCTCTGGGGCGGGCGCGAGGGCTACGAGACGCTCCTGAACACCGACATGGGCCGCGAGCGGGCGCAGGCCGGGCGCATGTTGCAGATGGTGGTCGATTACAAGCACAAGATCGGCTTCAAGGGCGCGATCCTGATCGAGCCCAAGCCGCAGGAACCCACCAAGCACCAGTATGATTACGATGTGGCCACGGTCTACGGCCTTCTCAAGGATTTCGGGCTGGAGGGCGAGGTGCGGATGAACATCGAGCAGGGCCACGCCATCCTGGCCGGCCACAGCTTTGAGCATGAACTGGCGGTGGCGCGCGAGCTGGGCATCTTCGGTTCCATCGACATGAACCGCAACGACTACCAGTCGGGTTGGGATACCGACCAGTTCCCCAACAACGTGCCCGAGATGATGCTGGCCTATTACGAGGTGCTGCGCGCCGGCGGGTTTACCACCGGCGGCACCAATTTCGACGCCAAGCTGCGCCGCCAGTCGCTCGATCCGGCGGACCTGATCCTGGCCCATGTCGGCGCCATGGATGCCTGCGCGGCGGGCCTGAAAGCCGCCGCCCGCATGCTGGAAGACGGCAAGCTGGAAGCCGCCCGCGCCGAGCGTTACGCCGGCTGGGACGGGCCGCGCGGCAAGGCGCTGCTGGCCTCGGACCTCTCCGCGATCGCCGCGATGGTCGAGAAGGAGGGGATCAACCCCGAGCCGCGTTCGGGCCGGCAGGAGCGGCTGGAAAACCTGGTCAACCGCTACCTCTGAGCGGGGCCGGGCCTGCCAACACCCTGGGGGCGCCTGCGGGCGCCCCTGTCCTGTCAGGCGGTTGTCTTTTGCCCGCCAAAGCGCCAGATAGCCTTGCCCGTACCAGCCAGACAGGGGAGGGGCGATGACCA
>CAUJIU010000084.1 GCA_963205075.1 Pseudomonadota bacterium
CCTGACGGTTGAACATGCGCAACGACACCAGCCCCGAATAGCTGAACGAGGGGACATCCGCTACCACCTGGTCGAAGACATCGACGCCGTTTTCCATCCGGAACCGCGCATAGGGCACCGCGACCGGATCCTCGCCGGTGACGAAGCGCACCGAGCCGAAGGTATAGACCCCGATATCGGGCAAGGCGCCGCCGCCGGCGCCCGGCTGATTGCGGATATTGCCGCGGTCATCGTTGAAGTAGCTGAACACCGCGTCGCAATGCACCAGCTTGCCGATGGCCCCGCCCTGCACCAGCTCGCGGGCGCGGATGAACTGCGGGTGATGCACGATCATGAAGGCCTCGGCGGCGACCAGACCGGTCGCGTCGCGCCTGGCGATCACCGCGTCAAAGTCGGCGGCCTTCAGCCCCAGCGGCTTTTCCACCAGCACATGCTTGCCTGCCTCCAGCGCCTTGAGCGCCCATTCGACATGCAGATGGTTGGGCAGCGGCACATAGACCGCATCGATGGAAAGGTCCGTCAGCAGGGCATCGTAGCTGTCATGCAGCTTCAGGCCGGGCGCGAAAGCCCGAAAGCCATCAGCCTTGCCCGGATCGGAGGTGGCCAGCGCGGCAAACTCGGCGCCGGCGGCCTGATGAATGGCCGGCGCCATGTGGTTCTTGGCAAAGTTGGAGGCGCCAAGCACGCCCCATCGGATCGGTTTCACCGGCTTCTCCCCAAAGGTTGAGCTAAACATAGGCAGCCCGCGGGCGCGGAACAACGCCTCAGGACGATTTGCGCAGCACCAGCCAGGTCATCATCCCGGCCGGAGGCAGCGGCGCGCGCTCGATCTCGGCCAGATCCGGCTGGCCCAGCACCCGCGATATCGGGAAATCCGACTGCCAGCCCAGCAGGTTTTCCAGCGGAGCCGTCAGTCTTTCCAGCGCGCCCAGCACGCCGCTGTTGCGCGAGAAATGGTTGGTGATGACCACATGCCCGCCCGGGCGCAGCACGCGGGCGATCTCGGACATGACCTTTTCCGGCTCGGGCACCACCGAAAGCACGTGCATCGCCGCGACATGGTCGAAGCTTTGATCGGGGAAATCGAGGCTGCGGGCATCCATCTGCCGCAAGTCCACCACGCGCCGCAGGCCTTCGCGGGCCACGCGCGCCTTGGCCTTGGCCAGCATCGCCTCGGAAAAGTCGATGCCGGTGACGGTCACGCCCTCGCCGTAGCCCGGCAAAGCCAGCCCGGTTCCGACCCCCACTTCCAGCACCGAGCCGCCAAGCCGGGTCAGGTACCGCCCGGCGCGACGGCGGCCGGCATTGGTGACCGCTCCGAAGGTGGAGTCGTAAACCGGCGCCCATCGCCGGTAGGATGCCGTCACCGCGCCGAGTTCCATGGTCACTGATCCTTGTGGTTCTTGACTGACTTGAAAAGCGCTACGGCCAGCACAGCCGCATAGGCGAGGTCGATGACCAGAAACACCCGGCTGGGCCAGAGCATCGCCAGCGCCAGCACCGCCACCGATCCCAGGGCGGCCTGCAGGCGCCAGCGCCTTGCCAGCCGCACCGCCTTGAGCGAGGGCGTCGGCAGGCGGCTGACCATCAGCAGCCCGACAATGACCAGATGCGCGGTCACGATCTGCGGCGGCAGCGCCTCGAGCGTGGCAAACGAGCGCACCGCGAAATAGGGCAGGAGCGCCAGCAGCGCGCCGGCGGGGGCCGGCACCCCGACAAATCCGCCATGCTGGGCACCATCGTCGCACTTGGCCGCGACGTTGAAGCGCGCCAGCCGGATCAGGCAGCAGGTGGTGTAGATCAGCACCGCGATCCAGCCATCTGCCGGGCCGCCATGCAGCGCCCAGAGATAGATCAGCAAGCCCGGCGCCACGCCGAAATTGATGAAATCGGCCAGCGAGTCGAGTTCGGCCCCCATGGCGCTCTCGGTCTGGAAATGCCGTGCCAGCCGCCCGTCGATCCCGTCGCACAGCACCGCGAACACCATCAGCACCACCGCAAGGTCGAACTGCCCCGAGATCGAGAACCGGATCGAGGTCAGCCCGGCGCAGACCGCGCCGATGGTCACCAGGTTGGGCACCAGATAGGGCAGCCGCTCGCGCGCCACCACCGCCCGGCTGCGCAGGGGGCGGCGCGGGGGGCGGCGGTTCATTCGGCCCGTCCCAGGCGGCTGTCGAGCGGGGCGGACAGATCGGCGATCACCGTCTCGCCCGCGATCATGGTCTGGCCCACCGCCACCTGCGGCAGCACCCCGTCAGGCAGGTAGACATCGACCCGCGAGCCGAAACGGATCAGCCCGAACCGCTCGCCGGTGCGCAGGACCTGCCCGACCGAGACAAAGGGCACGATCCGGCGCGCCACCAGCCCGGCGATCTGCACCACGCCGAGGCGGCGGCCGTCGGACATCTCGATCACCAGGCCGTTGCGCTCATTGTCGTCGCTGGCCTTGTCGAGCGAGGCGTTGAGGAACTTGCCGGGACGGTAGACCATGTCGACAACCTTGCCCGCCACGGGGCTGCGGTTCACATGCACGTTGAACACCGACATGAACACGCTGATCCGGGTCAGCGGCGCGGTGCCAAGCCCCAGCTCCTCGGGCGGGGCCGCCGGGCCGATCATCGAGACGATGCCATCGGCGGGGCTCACCAGCAGGCCGACCTCATCGGGGACGGTGCGCACCGGGTCACGGAAGAAGTAGTAGCACCAGATGGTCAGGCCGGTCAGCACCCAGCCCAGCGGCTGCCAGATCACGAAGCCGATCAGGGCGGCCGCGGCAAGGATTGCCACGAACCGCAGCCCCTCGGGGTGCATCGGCTTGATGAAGGTCTCGTGCATTTTCACTGGACATGCGCCTCCGGCCAACCTGCGCCGTCA
This sequence comes from Pseudomonadota bacterium, assembly GCA_963205075.1. Taxonomy (GTDB): domain Bacteria; phylum Pseudomonadota; class Alphaproteobacteria; order Rhodobacterales; family Rhodobacteraceae; genus KLAP22. The sequence continues at coordinate 2,875 of CAUJIU010000084.1, forward strand.
GTAGCGGCGCGGCAGGTCGCTGACAACAGCGGAATGGTCGCATTCAAGACGAGTTGCGCGCAGGCCGGCAGACCTGCGCGCATGTGATGCAAAATTGGGCGGTCGCGCGGCCAGCGCCCGGCCAGCGCCCGGCCAGCGCCCGACTCAGGCGGGTTCCAGCATGCCCTTTTCGGCGGCCAGTTCCTGCATGCGCTTTTGCAGCTTTTCGAAGGCCCGCACCTCGATCTGGCGGATCCGCTCGCGGCTGACATCGTATTGCGCCGACAGGTCTTCGAGCGTGATGCTTTCATCGCTCAGGCGGCGCTGGGTCAGGATGTCGCGCTCGCGGTCGTTGAGCACGGCCATCGCATCGGCCAGCAATTCGCGCCGGGCCTCCAGCTCGTCCCGCTCGGCGTAGTCGCCCGCCTGGTCGGCATCCTCGTCCTGAAGCCAGTCCTGCCACTGGGTCGCGCTCTCGCCGTCGCTGCCGACCATGGCGTTGAGCGAGGCATCGCCGCCCGACATGCGCCGGTTCATCGAGATGACCTCGTCCTCGGTCACGCCGAGGTCATGGGCGATCTGCGCCACGTTTTCGGGCCGCAGGTCGCCCTCCTCCAGCGCACCGATGCGGGCCTTGGCCTTGCGCAGGTTGAAGAACAGCTTCTTCTGGGCGCTGGTGGTGCCGAGTTTCACCAGGCTCCACGAGCGCAGGATGTATTCCTGAATGCTGGCGCGGATCCACCACATGGCATAGGTCGCAAGCCGGAAGCCCTTTTCGGGGTCAAAGCGCTTGACCGCCTGCATCAGCCCGACATTGGCCTCCGAGATCACCTCGGCCTGCGGCAGACCATAGCCGCGATAGCCCATGGCGATCTTGGCGGCCAGCCGCAGATGCGACGTGACCATCTTGTGGGCGGCCTCGGTATCGCCGTGATCGACCCAGCGCTTGGCCAGCATGTATTCTTCTTCCGGCTCAAGCATCGGAAACTTGCGGATCTCTTGCAGGTAACGGTTGAGTCCCTGCTCCGGAGACGGTGCCGGCAGATTTGCGTATGAACTCACGTAAGACCCCTCGCTATGTAAACTGTCTTAACATGTATATGGTTGCGCTATCGGGCCTCGCAAGCCCATAACGCATCCGGTCTAACGCTTTATGAACGGGTTTCCGGCGCGAGACGAGGCTCATCCCTGTGCGCTCACGCACATGGGATGGCCTGAAACAGTCCGGTTCTACTCAAGATCTCCCGTCCGGCCGAGCGCGGCAAGCAGCGCCCGCATGTCCGGCGGCATGGGCGACGAGAATTGCAGGGCTTCGCCCGTGGCCGGATGGACAAAACCCAGCGTCGCCGCATGCAGCGCCTGCCGGCCAAAGGCCAGCGCCGCCGCCTGCCCCGCCGCGCCCACGGATTTCTCGGCCAGCTTGCGCCGCCCGCCATAGACCGGATCGCCGATCAGCCCGTGCCCGGCATGGGCGAGGTGGACCCGGATCTGATGGGTGCGCCCGGTCTCCAGCCAGCATTCGACCAGTGCCGCCACCGGCGGCGTGCCCAGCGGCGCCACGATGCGGACCCGCGTCACCGCATGGCGCCCGCCCTGAAAGCTGACCGCCTGTTTCTGGCGATCGGTGCGGTGCCGGCCAAGATGGGTCTGGATCTTGAGGATGTTGCCGGGCTCGAAGCTGGTGCCCTTGATGCCGTGCAGGCGCGGGTCGTTCTGGTCGGGAACCCCGTAGCAAACCGCCAGATAGCGCCGCTCGACGCTGTGGGCCTCGAACTGCGCCGCCAGCCCGTGATGGGCGCGGTCGGTCTTGGCCACCACCAGAAGGCCGCTGGTCTCCTTGTCGATCCGGTGCACGATGCCGGGCCGCCGCTCGCCGCCGACGCCGGACAGGCTGTCACCGCAATGGTGGATCAGCGCGTTGACCAGCGTGCCGTCGGGGGTGCCGGGCGCGGGATGCACCACCATGCCGGCGGGCTTGTCGATGACGATCAGGTCGTCATCCTCATGGATCACCGCCAGCGCGATCGCCTCGCCCGCCATGTGGCTTTCTTCCGCCTCGGGCAGCACGATCTGCACTTCGGCCCCGGCCTCGACCCGAAAGCGCGGATCGGTGACCACCGCGCCGTTCACCTGCACCGCCCCGTCGGCGATCAGCCGCACCAGGCGCGAGCGGCTCAGGTCAGCCTCGTCTGGCACATCGCGCGAAAGCGCCTTATCAAGGCGGGCGGGCGGATCGGCCTCGATCCGAAACGCCACACGGGTATCAGGGGACGCGCCCATATGGAAAATCCTTCCGCGCCGGAGGCGCTGCCGAGCCAGCTGGTCTATCTCAAGCGTCTGGTAACGGCGCTGAGCGTGGTGATGATCGCGGGCTTCCTAGTCCTTATCGCGGCCCTTGTCATCCGCCTGAATGCCGACCCCCTGCCCCTGCCCGAGCGCATCTCGCTGCCCCAGGGCGTCACGGCGATAGCCTTCACCCAAGGGGCGGACTGGTTCGCGGTCGTCACCTCTGACGACCGGATCCTGATCTATGACCGGACCAGTTCGCAACTGCGCCAGACGGTCGAGATCGCGCCCTGAACGGTGCGGTGCAGCGGCGGGTCAGTGGCGGGTCAGCGGCGGGTCAGCGGCGGGTCACCGCCGCCGCCCATTCGTTGAGAAACCGCTGCCGCTTGAGCGGGTCGACATAGACCAGCAGGCCCGGATCGAGCCGGATCGGCCGCAGATGCGGCCCGGCGCGCAGGGCCTGTTCGTTGATGCGCGGCAGGCCGGCGCGGGTTTCGATCAGGGTCTGGCCCTCGTCCGACAACAGGTAGTCGAGAAACTCGCCGGCCAGTTCCGGCTCGTCGCCGTCGCGGTCGATCAGGGCGGTGCGCAGCAGAACATGGGTGAAGTCTTCCAGCTCGATCACCCGCCCGTCGCCCCCCGGCTCCAGCAGCGCCTGCGCGTAGGAGCCCAGCACGTTATAGGCCAGGATCAGCCGCCCGGTCTGGATATCCGAGATCATCGCGCCCGAAGTTCCGTAAAGGCGCGGCGACAGGGTGCCCATCACCTCGGCCAGCCGCCAGTAGCTGTCGGATTGCCGCGCGTCCTGGGTGGCAAAGAGATAGCCCGAGCCCGAAACCGCCGGATCATAGGTGCCGACCTTGCCGGAAAAGCGCTCGGGGTTGTCGCGCAGCAGATTGACCAGATCGGACCGCGTATGGGGCTCGGGCAGACCGGCCAGGCCGCGTGTCGAGACGATCACCACCACCGGTTCCTGCGCGATGGCAAAGAGATGGTCCCGCCAGCGGGCCCATTGCGGCAGGGCCTGGGTGGCGGGCGAGACATGGGCGCTGGCAAAGCCGTCATTGGCCAGCTTCATCTGCAGGTCCATCGCCGAGCTGATGACCAGATCAAAGCCGCCCTCGCGCGAGAGCACCGCGTCATAGACATCCTGGCTGGAGGCGACCGTATAGGTGACGCGCAGGTCGGGCCGGCCGGCCAGGAAGGCCTCGACCAGCGGGCTGAAGACAACCGCATCGGTCGTCGACAGCACCGAGAGCACGCGCCCGGCTTCGGGATCGCCGAATTCGGCGCGGTCCTCGATTTCAACCGCCTGGGCCAGCTGGCCGGCAAGTATCAGCGCAAGGGTATGGACAATTCCGCGCATGTGCCGCCGCCTTTCCGTTGAGATATCTTGAAGGTGCCGCGCTGCGCGCGCGCCACCTCGCGCACGATGGTCAGCCCGAGGCCCGAGCCGATGACATCCTCGACATTGGCGCCCCGCTTGAACCGGCCGGTCAGGCCGCTTGCATCCATTCCGGCCAGCCCGCGGCCCCGGTCGAGCACCCTCAGGATCGCCCGCAGCTTGGCCTCGCGCAGCTCCACGGTCACTTCGGTGTCGGGGGGCGAATACTTGATGGCGTTGTCGACCAGGTTGCGCAAAGCGCTTTCGATCAGGAGCCGGTCGCCCCAGACCTTGACCGGCTGCTCCGGCCGGTCGGCGGTCAAGGCGATGTCCTTGAGCTCGGCTGTGGGGGCAAAGCTGCGCAGCACGGCCTCCACCAGTGCCCCCAGATCGATATCCTCGTCGGCGCGCTGATCGGAGCGATAGACCACGGTGGCATGGTCGAGCAACTGCCCGGCAGAGCGCGCGCTGTCATCGACCGCGCGGATCACGCTGCGCAGGGTGGCGCGGATCCGGTCATCGCCGGCCTGACGCAGCGCGATCTCGGCCTGGGCGCGCACGGTCGCCAGCGGCGTGCGGATGTGATGCGCAGCCTCGGCGATGAAGGTCTCGGTGCGGGAAAGCGCCACGCCCAGGCGGCCGATAAAGCCGTTGAGCGCCGCCACGAACGGCACCAGTTCCAGCGGCACCGGGCGGGTGACGGGGCGCAGGTCCTGCGGGCCCCGCCGGCCCACCGCCTCGGCAAGGTTGGCCAGGGGCGCCAGCACCGAGCGCGCGGTCAGGACCGCCAGCGCCGCCGCGATCGCAAAGAACCCCAGCCCCAGCGCCGCGGCCCGGTTGGCCATGCGCCCGACGATGGCCTGTTTGGCGGTGCGGGTCTGGCCAACGACGACCACCACCCGGACATTGGCCCCGGCCACCAGGACCGAGCGTTCGACCGCGGCGAGCCGCAGATCGGCGTCATCATAGCTGGCCGAATAATAGATCGCCGACAGGCCGGATAACGGGCGTTGCGGCAACGGCAGGTCGGCATAGCCGGTCTCGGTCCGGTCATCGGCGAGGATGCGGTAGAACACCCGGTCCTCGCCCACCGCCCCCAGCATCGAGAAGGCCGCATAGGGGATGTCGATGACCAGCGCCTCGTCGCCGCCGCGCAATTCCTCGGCGATGGCGATGGCGGCGCTGCCCAGGATCGAGTCCTGCGTCGCCTCGACCGCCTGATCGGCCACCGAGCGCACGGTGAAATACAACAGCCCCGACAGGATCGCGGCCACGACCAGCAGTTGCAGCACCAGCCGCCTGCGGATCGAACCGCCGATCTGGGCGCCATGGCTCATGTCTGGGTCAGGCGATAGCCCACGCCGCGCACCGTTTCGATGCGCGCGCGGCTGCCCTCCAGCTTGCGCCGCAGGCGGCCGACATAGACCTCGATGGCATTGTCGGTCACCGCTTCGGTGGCGGAAAACAGCCGGTCGCACAGCTGGCCCTTGGAAAAGATCCGCTCCGGCGCCGAGAGCAGGACCTCGAGCAGCCGCAGCTCGCGGCTGCGCAGTTCCCGGCTTTGCGAGCCCACCGATATCTTGGCGCCAAGCGGATCGAATGTCAGGTCGGCAAAGCTCTGCAACGTCTGCGCCGACCCGGCACGGCGGCGCAGGACCGCGCGGACCCGCGCCTCCAGTTCGGAGAAATCGAACGGTTTGGTCACGTAATCGTCGGCGCCGGTATCCAGCAGGGCAACCCGGTCCGTCACCGCCGAACGGGCGGTCATCACGATGACCGGGGTGTCGCGCCGGGCCCGGCGATGCGCCGAAAGGAAGTCGCGCCCATCGCCGTCCGGCAGCATTATATCGAGCAATATCAGATCGTAACCGGCTGTTGCCAGATGGTCTTCTGCTTGCGACAGCGAGGCGGCCCAATCGACGCCATGCCCATCCAGCGACAACCGGGTCTGCACCGATCGGGCCAGGTCGGCATTGTCTTCGATCAGCAGAAACCGCACCCGGACTCCTCCAATTTTGCCCATGACAGGTTCGTGTCAGGTTGGGCGCAAATGATCCCCGACTGCAAGGGGCGTGTCCGTTCACGGGATTCGGGCCGCCCGCGCAACTGGTTTCGTCTAGGGAGGACATCATGAAAACCAATCTTCTGAAGGTGCTGGCCACGGGCGCCGTGCTCAGCTTTGGCGGCACGGCGGCGCTGGCCACCGAATGCATCGCGCCGGCCAACCCCGGCGGCGGCTGGGACTTCACCTGCCGCCAGATCGGCAAGATCCTGTTCGACATCGGCCAGGTCAGTTCGCCGGTCGTGGTCACCAACATGGCCGGCGCCGGCGGCGGTCTGGCGTTCAGCACCGTGGTCAACGAGCGCAACACCGATGCCGACCTGATCGTGGCGGCCTCGTCGGCCACCTCCACCCGCCTGGCCCAGAATGCCTATGGTGGCGCGACCGCCGATCAGGTCCGCTTCGTGGGCGCCATCGGCGCTGATCCGGGCGTGATCGTCGTGGCGGCCGACAGCCCGTTCATGACCCTTTCGGACATGGTCGAGGCCATCAAGGCCGACCCGACCTCGGTGGCATTTGCCGGCGGTTCGGCGGCAGGCGGCTTTGACCACATGAAGCCGTTGCAGATCATGAAGGCTGCCGGTTTCACCGACATCACCCAGATCCCCTATATCGGGGTTGACGGTGGCGCGGACGCCATCACCCAGACCATCGGCGGCTTCACCCAGGCGATGACCGGCGACATGTCGGAGATCGTCGGCTTCATCCAGTCGGGCGAAGTGCGGGTTCTGGCGGTTCTGAGCGAAGAGCGGGTGCCGGGCTTTGAAGACATCCCCACCGCGGTCGAGCAGGGCTACAATGTCGTCGCCGTCAACTGGCGCGGCCTCTACGTGCCCGGCGGCATCTCGGACGCCGAGTTCCAGGTCTGGGCCGACCGGCTGCAGGCGGTTGCCGAAAGCGACGAGTGGAAGGAAGCCATGGCCGCCAACGGTCTGGCCCCGTTCACCAAGGTCGGCAATGACTTCCAGACCTGGGTTGACGGCGTGATCGCGGAAACGGTCGAGCTGTCCAAAGAAATCGGCGTGATCCAGTAATGGCCAGCGACCGCGTCTTCGGACTGGTCGTGATCCTGGGGGCGCTCGCATTCATCGCGAGCGCCCTGCAGATCCCCGCCACGTTCATATCGGACCCGGTGGGGTCCAAGACCTTTCCCATCATCATCGCCTCCTTTGCCGCCATCTGCGGCGGCATCCTGGTCATGCGCCCAGACCCCGAGCCGGAATGGCCGGCACTGGCGACGCTGCTGTCGCTGCTGTTCTCGGTGGTTCTGCTGGTGGGCTATGCCTACACGATCCGGCCGCTGGGCTTTCTGATCCCGACCGCGGTGGCGGCGTCGGTTCTCAGCTACCAGATCAGCCCGCGCCCGCGCTTTGCGCTCCTGTCGGGCTTCGGACTGTCGGGCGGCCTGTTCGTCTGCTTCAAGTTTGCGCTGGGCCTCGGGCTTGTCGCTTTTCCGCGCGCCTTCTTCGGATAGGGGATAACCATGGATCTGCTGGCCAATCTTGCTCTGGGTTTCGAGATCGCCCTGTCGCCCTGGACCCTGTTCCTGGCGGTTATCGGCTGCCTGCTCGGCACGGTCATCGGCGCCCTGCCGGGGCTGGGCCCGTCCAACGGCGTCGCCATTCTCATCCCGATCACCTTCACGCTGGGCCTCGACGCAACTGCGGCGCTGGTGCTGCTGACCTCCGTCTATTACGGCGCCATGTATGGCGGGCGGATCAGCTCGATCCTGCTCAACATTCCCGGCGACGAGCCGGCGATGATGACCACGCTGGACGGCTACCCGATGGCCAGGGCCGGCCGCGCCGGCGATGCGCTGGTGATTTCGGGCGTGGCATCCTTCGTGGGCGCCTTTCTCGCCACGGTGCTGCTGGCGCTGGTTGCGCCCTATCTGGCGCGGCTGGCCTACAAGTTCGGCCCCGCCGAGTATTTCGCGCTTTACATGCTGGCCTTCATGACCCTGGGCGGCATCGGCTCCAACAATCAGGCCAAGGCGCTGCTGGCCTCGTGCATCGGTCTCGGCATCGCGATGATCGGGCTGGACAATACCGCCGGCGGCGTGCCGCGCTTTACCGGCGGCAACCTGCATCTTTACGACGGCATCGATTTTCTGGTGGCCATCGTCGGCCTGTTCGCGGTCTCGGAAGTGTTCTTCTTCATCGAGAGCCACGGCAAGGGCTCGGCCATCGGCGTCAAGCTGGAAAGCGTCACCATTCCGTGGCGCGAGCTTTGGGTCACGCGCTGGACCATGCTGCGGTCATCCGTGGTGGGCTTCGTGGCCGGTGTGCTGCCCGGCGCCGGGGCCAGTCTGGGCAGCTTTCTGACCTACATGATGGAAAAGACCATTGCCGGGCCCTCGGGCAAGTTCGGCACCGGGGTGGCGCGCGGTGTGGCGGCCCCCGAGGCCGGCAACAACGCCGCCGCCGGCGGGGCGCTGGTGCCGATGCTGACGCTGGGCGTGCCGGGATCGGGCACCACGGCGGTGCTGCTGGCGGTGCTGATGACGCTGAACATCACCCCCGGCCCGACCCTGTTCACCGACCGGCCCGAGGTTGTCTGGGGCCTGATCGCCTCGCTGTTCATCGCCAACTTCGTGCTGCTGGCGCTCAACGTCCCGATGGTGCGGCTGTTCGTCAAGATCCTGAGCGTGCCGCCGGCGCTGTTGCTGCCGGGCGTGACCATGATCTCGTTCGTCGGCATCTACTCGCTGACCGGCAGCTATTTCGACCTGGTGCTGATGATCGGCTTCGGCGTCATGGGCTATGTGTTCCGCAAGCTCGACATCCCGACGGTGCCGATCATCCTGGGCATCCTTCTGGGCAACCAGATGGAAGACAACCTGCGCCGCGCCATGATCCTGTCGCGGGGAGACTGGACTTACCTGCTGTCCTCGGCCATCTCGATCGGGCTCTGGATCGCGGCCATTCTGGGCTTTCTGGCGCCCTTCTTCCTGCGCCACATGCTCAAGCGCCCCGTAGCCCCCGATGAAGCCAATGAGGACTGATGTGACCCGTATCCTGATACCCTCCGGCGCACTCGGCCTGGGCTATGACGCGGACGCCCTCGCGGCCGGGATCGCCATGCGGCCCGACCTGATCGCCATCGATGGCGGCTCGACCGACAGCGGCCCGTCCTATCTGGGGCGCGGCGTGTCCAAATACTCGCGCGCCGCCACCAAGGCCGAATGGCGCGGCCTGATCGAGGCGCGGGCCAGGGCGGGGGTGCCGCTGGTCATCGGCACCGCCGGGACCTGCGGTGCCGATTCGGCGGTCGACTGGCTGGTCGACCTCACGCGCGAGATCCTTGCCGAAACCGGGCTGACCGCCAGCATCGCGGTGCTGAAATCCAGCCAACCGGCGCAACGGGTGGCCGATGCACTGGCGCGCGGCGATGTCACGCCGCTGCCCAATGCGCCGGAGATCAGCGCCGAGGTTCTGGCCTCCTGCACCAACATCGTGGCGCTCGCCGGGGCCGAGCAGATCGCCCGGGCGCTGGAAACCGGCGCCGAGATCGTCATTGCCGGGCGCACCACCGATACCGCCATCATCGCCGCGCTGCCGCTGATGCGCGGCGAACATGCCGGCGCGGCCTGGCATGGCGCCAAGATCGGCGAATGCGGGGCGCTGTGCGCCACCAATCCGCAATCCGGGGTGATCGTGATCGATGTCGACAAGACCGGCTTCACCGTGACGCCGCTGGCGGAAGGCTCGGCCTGCTCGCCGCAGACGGTGTCGGCGCATATGCTCTATGAGAACTCCGACCCGTTCATCCTTTACGAACCGGGCGGGCATCTGGATGTGACCGGCGCGCGATACACCGCGCTCGACGCGCGCAGGGTGCGGGTCGAAGGGTCGGTCTGGGTGCCGTCGGACCGCTACACCGTCAAGCTGGAAGGGGCGCGGATCACCGGCTACCAGACGATCCTGATCGCCACCCTGCGCGACCGGCGCTATGTCGAGAATGTCCGGGACTGGTGCGCCGATATCGAAGTCCGGCACGCCGCCAAGGTCCGGGACCGCATGGGGCTGGAACCGGGTGCCTACAGGCTGGAGCTGCGCCTGATGGGGGTGGATGCCACGCTTGGCCCGCTGGAACAGCGCCGCTCAGACCCGGTCGAGATCGGCATTCTGGCCATCGTCACCGCGGCCAGCCAGGCGCAGGCAGGCGAGATCGGCAAGCTCCTGAACCCCTACCTCTTGCATCACCCGCTGACGCGCGAGGAAGAGCAGCCGACCTTTGCCTTCCCGTTTTCGCCCGCCGAGATCGACCGGGGCGCGGCATATGAATTCTGCCTCAACCATGTGATGCGGCTCGACGATCCGATGTCGGCATTCGCGCTGGAGGTCATCAATGGCTGAAATCGGGTCCATCGCCACCAAGGTGAGGTCAAAGAATGCCGGACCCTTCTGGCTGACCATCGATATCTTCTGCGGCAGCGCCGAGGCCTATGCCCGCATCTCCGGCGGCCTGACCACGGCGCGGGTTGCCGCCTGCTTTGGCTGCCCGAGCCAGACGGTCAAGCGCTTCGACATCCCCGATCTTCAGGTGGTCAAACTGTCGATCCCGCGCCCGGCGATCCAGGGCACGGTCGCGGACCGCGACATGCATGGCGCGGCATGGGGCCCGCTGGTCGCCGAGATCGAAATCGACTGAAGGGTCACTGAAGGGTTAGGCGGCGCGGGCCTGCATGAGCCAGTCGTGCAGGGCGCCAACTTCGGAAGGCAGGCGCACCGCCAGCCCGTCGGTGAAGTCGGCAAATGCCGCGGCATTGATGGCGTTCAGGCCGACGATCACCGCAATGCCTTCGGCCAGCGCCTCGCCGATGGTCTCGCGGAAGCCGCGCCCGTCCGCCTCGTGCTTGCCGAACTTGTTGACGATCAGCACGTCGGCACCGGCTTTCAGCCGCTCGCGCACCAGCGACACCGATTGTTCCAGCGCCTCGGGGTCCAGCCGGCATCCGCGCGCCTCGCGCCCCAGATCCTGCGAGATGCGCACCACCGGGCCATCGGGCAGCACCCGCACGTCCATGTCGCAGCGATGGCCGCAGTCACGGTCGGAGTTGATCTGCACCACGCCGCTGGTGCGCCAGCCGGCGGCGATCAGCTTGTCGGCCAGTTCCGCCAGCACCAGGTCGGTGTCGCCACGGCCTTCGGCCATCGTATATGCAATCTGCATGGTCATTCCCTCGTTTCGTCCAGCATATCAGGCGCGCTGACGGCAGGCCAGCGGCCACGTTCATCAGGTCTCGCGCACCGGGCGGCGGGTGCCGACCGAGCAGTCGAGATTGCGCAACCGCCCGTCGCGTAGCCCGTAGATCAGCCCGTGCACCGCCACCGCCTGCCCCCTGCCCCATGCCCGTTGCAGGATCGGGGTTTCCGCCACCCGGCGGACGCTTTCGACGACGTTGAACTCGGCCAGTCGGTCGAGCCGCTCATCCGGCGTCGCGGTCTTGGCCAGGTCGATGGCGAACTGGCGGGCAAGGCGGCGGATCGGCTCCAGCCAGTGATCGGTCAGGCCCTGGGGCAGACCCTCGGTGGCGGCGCGAACGCCGCCGCAGCCGTGATGGCCGCAGACCACGATCTCGCGCACCTTGAGCACGTCGACGGCAAATTCCAGCGCGCTGAGCAGGTTCATGTCGGTCGAATGCACCACATTGGCGACGTTGCGGTGCACGAAGACCTCGCCCGGATCGAGCCCGGCGACGACATTGGCCGGCACCCGGCTGTCAGAGCAGCCGATCCAGAAGAATTCCGGCGCCTGCTGGCTGGCCAGACGGCTGAAATAGCCCGGCTCCTCGGCGTTGCGCCGGGCCGCCCAACGGGCGTTGTTTTCAAACAGGTCACTGAGCATCGTCGGTCTCCGTTATCCGGTCGAGTCCGCGGCGGCGCAGCATGTCGCGCCGCAGCCGGACCAGATCGCGCGATTTCAGCCGCATCCGCGCCAGCGGCAGCAGGATGGCATTCTCCACCGTCAGGTGCCGCCGGGCATGGGCGGCAAAATGGGTCAGGCCGTTGCGCTCCTTGTCGGTCAGGCAGGCGCCGCCCTCTGCCAGCCGCCCCAGCACCGCCACCACCGGCCGCGCCAGCGCCTGCGAGGCGACATGGTCCGAGGTGATCCGCTCGATCACCTGCTCGATGTTGTCATCCTCGGTGCAGCGTTGGCGCATCAGCGGAAACAGGCTTTGGCAGTCGTCGCCGATATGGTCGAGAAAGGCCTCGTGCAGATAGCTGCGGACCGTTTCGGCCTGTTCCGGCGTCGCGGCCTCGCCGCTGGCGATGGCATCGATCCGGTCGCACATCAGCCGCTCGCGGATGTGATCCTCGGCGATGTAGTCCAACGGATTGCCCAGGCCGCTGCGATCGCCGGCCCTGACGCGGCGCGCCGAAGCGTCTGGGATGCGGCGGGCCACAGGGTTTGCCTAGTCGCGGTCCAGTTCGATGCCGGCAATGGTGGCAGTGCGCGCCAACCCGTCGATGAAGTCGCGCGCCGCGGCGGTCCAGGCCGCCTTTTCCATCGCCTCGGCCAGACGCGGCTGCACGATCTCGAAGGGCAGCACCTTGCCGGGCGCGAGCGCGTCCATGCGGATCAGGTGCCAGCCGTGGCGGCTGGCGACCGGAGCCTCGGTAATCTCGCCTTCCGACAGCAGCCGCAGCGCCGCCTCGAACTCAGGCACGGTATCGCCCGGCCCCAGCTGGCCCAGCTTGCCCATCGCCGAACGCGAGCCGCATTCGCTCTGCGCCCCGGCGATGCGGGCGAAACTCGCCGGATCGGCCTTGAGCTGGGCGGCGATGGACTCGGCCCGCTGCCGGGCGGCCTCCATTGCCGCTGCATCCTTCGGATCGGCGGCGCACAGGATATGCGACACTTCCCACAACGGGGCCGAACGATAGCGGTCGGGGGACTGCTCCCACAGGCTGCGCACCTCGGCCTCGCCGGGGGGCGCCGCTTCGACGGCAACGTCGAGAAGGCCCCGAACCAGGGCCTCCTCGGTGGTTTCGCGCCGCCCCGGCTCGATCTCGCGCGGCTCGGCCACAATCTCGCGGCGGGCCGCCTCCTGCAAGAGGAGCTCCTTTACCGCCAGCGCCCTGGCGGCCTTGCGCCAGACCAGACCCGGCTTGCCCTTGGGGGCGGAGTGGTTCTGGGTTTCTGCGGCGATGGCGGTCGAGGCGATGACCTTGCCGTTGACCGAGACTTCGGGGAAGAGCGGCTTGTTCATGGCTGTCACTCCGCCGGACGGCGCGGCGCGCCACGGCGCGACCGCACGATCTGGTAGCCCGGCCGCAGAAACAGGTAGCGCAGCGGCACGAACAGACCCGACAGGATGTGCACCAGCCGGGTGAACGGGAACAGCACGAAGATCGTCAGGCCAAGGAAGATGTGCAGCTTGAACACCAGTGCCGCGTGCAGCACGTAGTCCGCCGCCCCGCCCTGGAAGGTGAAGATCATCTGCGCCCAGGTCATGAACTTGACCATCTCGTGGCCGTCCAGATGCTGGAACGAGACCGGCACCGTCCCCAGACCCAGCACAAGCTGGACGATGAGGATCAGCAGGATGGCGATATCGGCAACCGACGAGGTCTTGCGGATGCGCGGATCGACCCAGCGGCGATGGAACAGCAACGCGCCGCCGATCAGGGCGAACACGCCGGCGATGCCCCCGCCCACCGCGGCCAGCAACTGCTTGGCGGTGTGGCTGACGCCCAGCGCGTCAAAGATCCAGATCGGGGTCAGCAGACCCACGACATGGCCCGCGAAGATCACCAGCACCCCGACATGGAACAGGATCGAGCCCCACATCAGCTGCTTGCGGCGCAGGAGTTGCGACGACGAGGTCTTCCAGGTGAAGGGATCGCGCTCATAGCGGGCGATACTGCCCAGGATCAGCACGGCCAGGGCGATGTAAGGGTAGATGCCGAAAAGGAAATAGTTCATCTGAGCCTCCTGTTACTCAGCCGCAACGGGCCGCGCGGGGGTGACGGGGGTATCCATGCGGGACAGAATGTCGCGCACCTGCGGGCAACCGGCATTGGGATCGGGGCCGAACACGACCTCGCTCTCCTCCCAGACCTCGTCGAGTGCGTCGAGATCATTGGGGTCATCGTCGGGGATCTGGAGCAGTTCCGAGACCGCCTCGACATCGACCTTGGCGCCCGAAAGCTGCTGCAATGCCGCGAACACGGCCGCATAGGGGCTTTCGCGCCGCGTCAGCCGCGTGGCCAGCGCCTCGAAGATATGCACCGCATCGGCCAGCACCTCGCGGGCCTCCTCCGCGGGGCGGCTGGCAAGGAATTCGAGCAGCACCGGCAGATGGTCGGGCAGCTCGCTGGTGGCGGGCTCGAAACCCGCCTCGCGGTAGGTTTCCAAGAGCGAGACCATGGCGCCGCCACGGTCACGGCTCTCGCCGTGGACATGCTCGAACAGGTTGAGCGACAGGGTCCGCGACCGGTCGAAGAGGCCCACATAGGCCTCTTCCAGTTCATAGATGTCCTGCGCGGTCAGGGTATCGACCAGGGGGCGCAGGTCGCGGCGGGCGGCGGCGGTCAGGCGGGTTTCGGAGGCGAGAACGCCACCGATCTCCGGCATGGCCGCCTGCAACTCGGCACGGGGGTAGCTGAGGACCAGCGACAGGGCCTTGAGCGTGCGATCCATCAGAAGGCCTCCGAAGGCAGGGTCAGCGTCTTTTTCTTGCCGCCGAACATCGACCCCTTGCTGATGCCGGTCGAGCAGCCGTTGCTGTCGGTGAACCCGCAACCGCCCTTGAGGTCATAGGCCTCTTCGACCTGCTCGCGGTGGGTCGTCGGGATGACGAAACGGTCCTCGTAATCGGCCAGGGCCATGATCTTGTACATGTCCTCGATCATTGCCGCCGACAGGCCGACGCGGGCCGCGATGGCCTCGTCGATCACGCCATCGACCGTCTTGGCCCGCATGTAGGTGCGCATGGCCAGCATCCGCTCGAGCGCGGTGACAACCGGGGCTTCGTCGCCGGCAGTCAGCATGTTGGCAAGGTAGCGCACCGGGATGCGCAGGCTCTTGACGTCGGGCATGTCACCGTCGATCCCGATCGCCCCGGCAGCGGCGGCGTTCTGGATCGGCGACAGCGGCGGGATGTACCACACCATCGGCAGGGTCCGGTATTCGGGATGCAGCGGGAAGGCGACCTTCCACTCCATCGCCATCTTCCAGATCGGGCTCAGGCGGGCGCTCTTGATCCAGTCCTCGGGCACACCGTCGCGGCGCGCCGCGGCGATGACCTCGGGGTCGCTGGGATCCAGGAACACGCCAAGCTGCGCATCGTAGAGATCCTTGGTATTCTCGACCGAGGCCGCTTCCGCGATCTTGTCGGCGTCATAGAGCATGACGCCCAGATAGCGGATGCGCCCGACGCAGGTCTCGGAGCACACGGTAGGGTTGCCGCTTTCGATCCGGGGATAGCACAGGGTGCATTTCTCGGATTTGCCGCTTTCCCAGTTGTAGTAGATCTTCTTGTAGGGGCAGCCCGAAACGCACATGCGCCAGCCGCGGCACTTTTCCTGATCGATCAGGACAATGCCGTCTTCCTCGCGCTTGTAGATCGCGCCCGAGGGGCAGGATGCGGCGCAGGACGGGTTGAGGCAGTGCTCGCACAGGCGGGGGAGATACATCATGAATGTATTCTCGTATTCCCCGTAGATCTCCTTCTGGATGCCCTCGAAGTTGTAGTCCTGGCCGCGCTTGGAAAACTCGCCGCCAAGGATTTCTTCCCAGTTCGGGCCCTTGACGATCTTTTCCATCCGCTCGCCCGTGATCTTGGAGCGCGGGCGCGCGGTCGGGAAGGCGGTCATCTCGGGCGCCGACTTCAGGTGGTCATAGTCGAAATCGAACGGCTCGTAATAGTCGTCGATCTGCGGCAGGTCGGGGTTGGCGAAGATGTTCGCCATGATCCGCCACTTGGAGCCCTGCTTGGGGCGCAGCTTGCCGGACCTGGTGCGCTCCCAGCCGCCGTTCCAGCGCGCCTGGTTCTCCCAGTCGGTGGGATAACCGGTGCCGGGCTTGGTCTCGACGTTGTTGAACCATGCGTATTCGACGCCTTCGCGGCTGGTCCACACGTTCTTGCAGGTCACCGAACAGGTGTGACACCCGATGCATTTGTCGAGGTTCAGCACCATGCCGATCTGTGCACGTACCTTCATTCTGCGGACTCCTTCTGGCTGGCGGGCGTATCGAGCCAATCGATCTTGGTCATTTTCCGCACGATGACGAACTCGTCCCGGTTGGATCCGACGGTGCCGTAATAGTTGAAACCGTAGGATTGCTGGGCATAGGCGCCGATCATGTGGGTCGGTTTGAGCGTGGTGCGGGTCACCGAGTTGTGGATGCCGCCGCGCAGGCCGGTCTTTTGCGAGCCGGGCGTGTTCACGATCTTTTCCTGGGCGTGATACATCAGCGTCATGCCGTCCTTCACCCGCTGCGACACGACCGCGCGTGCGGTCAGGGCGCCGTTGGTGTTGTACAGCTCGACCCAGTCGTTATCGACGATGCCGGCGGTCTTGGCGTCATTCTCGGAAATCCAGATCACCGGACCGCCCCTGTTCAGCGACAGCATCAGCAGGTTGTCGGTATAGGTGGAGTGGATGCCCCATTTCTGGTGCGGAGTGATGAAGTTGAGCACCACGTGCGGGCTGCCCGCATCGGTGTTGACCTTGGCGGTGATGGTCTTGAGGTCCACCGGCGGGCGGTAGGACATGAAGCCTTCACCGAAGGCCCGCATCCACAGGTGATCCTGATAGAGCTGCTGACGCCCGGTCAGCGTGCGCCACGGGATCAGTTCGTGAACGTTGGTATAGCCGGCGTTGTAGCAGACCTTCTCGCTCTCGATGCCCGACCAGGTCGGCGAGGAGATGATCTTGCGCGGCTGGGCGGCGATGTCGCGGAAGCGGATCTTCTCGTCTTCCTTGGGCAGCGCCAGGTGGGCGTGCTCGCGCCCGGTATATTCGCTCAGCGCTTCCCAGGCCTTGACCGCGACCTCACCGTTGGTTTCCGGCGCCAGCATGAGGATGACCTCGGTGGCGTCGATATCGGTGACGATCTTGGCGCAGCCCTTGGCGGGGCCTTCGGTCCAGACGCCGTTGAGGTCGCGCAGATGCTGGACCTCGTGCTTGGTGTCCCAACCGATGCCCTTGCCGCCGTTGCCGAGCTTGTCGAGCAACGGACCCACGGCAACGAAGCGGTCATAGAGCGCCGGATAATCCCGCTCGACCGCCACGAAGTTGGGCGCGGTCTTGCCGGGGATCAGGTCGCATTCGCCCTTCTTCCAGTCCAGCACATCGGGCTGGGCCAGTTCGCCCGCCGTATCGTGCAGGAGCGGCACCGCGACGACATCCATTTCCTTGCCCAGGATCTCGGGGGCGACTTCCTGGAACTTCTTGGCGATGGCCTTGAAGATCTCCCAGTCGGACTTGGACTCGTAGGCCGGATCCACCGCCGCCTGCAGCGGGTGGATGAAGGGGTGCATGTCCGAGGTGTTGAGGTCGTTCTTCTCGTACCAGCTGGCGGTGGGCAGCACGATGTCGGAATAGACCGCCGTGGTCGACATGCGGAAGTCGATGCAGACCAAGAGGTCCAGCTTGCCCTTGGGCGCTTCCTTGTGCCAGCGGGCCTCCTTGGGCATGGCCAGGCCTTGCTCGGCCAGATCGCCCGCCATCACCCCGTTATCGGTGCCCAGCAGGTGCTTGAGGAAATACTCGTGCCCCTTGCCTGACGAACCGAGCAGGTTGGAGCGCCAGATGAACAGGTTGCGCGGCCAGTTCTCGGGCGCATCGGGGTCTTCGCAGGACATTTCCAGCGCGCCCGACTTGAGGTTCTCGGTCACATAGGCCGGGATTTCCTTGCCCGCCGCCTTGGCGGCCTTGGCCACTTCCAGCGGGTTGGTCTTGAGTTGCGGGGCGGAGGGCAGCCAGCCCATCCGCTCGGCCCGGATGTTGTAGTCGATCAGGTTGATGTTCCAGTCGCCGTCCGGCGCCGTGGGGCTGATGATCTCGTCGGCGGTCAGGGTCTCGTAGCGCCACTGGTCGGTATGGGCATACCAGGCCGAGGTCGAGTTCATGTGCCGCGGCGGCCGGTTCCAGTCCAGCGCGAAGGCCAGAGGGGTCCAGCCGGTCTGCGGCCGCAGTTTTTCCTGGCCGACGTAATGCGCCCAGCCACCACCGGACTGACCCACGCAGCCGCACATCACCAGCATGTTGATGACGCCGCGATAGTTCATGTCCATGTGGTACCAGTGGTTCATCGCCGCGCCGATGATGATCATCGACTTGCCTTGGGTCTTTTCGGCGTTGCGGGCGAATTCACGCGCCACTGCGATGATCTTGTCCTGGCTCACGCCGGTGATCTTTTCGGCCCAGGCCGGGGTGCCCGGCATGTCCTGGTCGTAGGACTTGGCGACCCAATCACCGCCAAGGCCGCGATCGAGGCCGTAATTGGCGCAGAACAGGTCAAACACCGTGGCCACGCGAATGGTCTTGCGGCCGACCTTGATCGACTTGACCGGCACGTTGCGGGTCAGGACATCGGGATGGTCGGTCTTGACGAAGCCGTTGGTGGCAGCGCCGCCGAAATAGGGGAAGTCCACCCCGGCCACGTCGTCATGTTCGCCATCCAGTATGAGCGACATCCTGAGCGCGGTATCGGCCTTGCCGGCCCGCTCTTCGAGGTTCCACTCGCCCTTTTCGCCCCAGCGATAGCCGATCGAGCCGTTCGGGGCCACGAGGTCGCCCGACTTGCCGTCGATGGCCACGGTCTTCCAGTCTGGGTTGTTGTCCTCGCCCAGATTGCCGGTGAGGTCGGAGGCGCGCAGGAACCGTCCGGGAATGAGCCGGCCGTCCTTTTCGTCGATCCGGACCAGCATCGGCATGTCCGAATACTTGCGGCAGTAATCCTCGAAATACTCGGCCTGACGGTCGAGGTGGAATTCGCGCAGGATCACGTGGCCAAAGGCCATGGCCAGCGCCGCATCGGTGCCCTGCTTGGCGTTGAGCCAGATATCGCCGAACTTGGCGGCTTCCGAATAGTCGGGGCTGACGACGGCGGACTTGGTGCCGCGATAGCGCGCCTCGGTGTAGAAATGCGCGTCCGGGGTCCGGGTCTGGGGAACGTTGGAGCCCCACAGGATCAGGTAGCCCGCATTGTACCAGTCAGCCGATTCCGGCACGTCGGTCTGCTCGCCCCAGGTCATGGGCGAGGCCGGCGGCAGGTCGCAGTACCAGTCGTAGAACGACATGCACACGCCACCCAGGAGAGAGAGGTAGCGCGAGCCGGCCGCATAGCTGACCATCGACATCGCCGGGATCGGCGAGAAGCCCCAGACACGGTCGGGGCCATATTTCTTGGTGGTATAGGCGTTGGCGGTGGCCACGATCTCGGTGGCCTCGTCCCAGTTGGCGCGCACGAAGCCGCCCTTGCCGCGCGAGGTGACATAGGAGGCGCGCAGGACCGGATCCTCCTGCAGGCGCGTCCAGGCCTCGACCGGGCTCATGGTCTCGCGCATGCGGCGCCAGGCCCGCAGCAGCTTGCCGCGGATCAGCGGGTTCTTCACCCGGTTGGCCGAGTAGAGATACCAGCTGTAGGACGCGCCGCGGGCGCAGCCGCGCGGCTCGTGGTTGGGCAGCCCGGGACGGGTGCGCGGGTAGTCGGTCTGCTGGGTTTCCCAGGTGACGATCCCCGATTTGACGTAGATCTTCCAGCTGCACGACCCGGTGCAATTGACCCCATGGGTGGAGCGCACGATCTTGTCGTGCCGCCAGCGGTTGCGGTAGGTCTCTTCCCACGACCGGTCCTCACGCGTGACCTGTCCGTGGCCATTCGAAAACTGTTCCAGCTCTTTGCTCTGGAAAAAGTTCAGTCTGTCGAGCAGATGGCTCATTGTTTCTCTCCTTGGTGGCGGGTCGCGCCCGGGATCAGGTCCCGGGCGCGCTGGCGGTCTTGGGGTTCAGCAGGGAACCGGTGCCTTGCTGCGGCTGTAATAGGCCCAGGTGACCACCACGCAGAGCGCGTAGAAGGCCATGAAGAACCAAAGTGCAGCGTTGGGAGCGCCGGTCATGCTGATCGAGGTGCCGTACAGCTTCGGGATGAAGAAGGCACCATACGCGGCTATGGCCGAAGTGAAAGCGATAATCGCGGCGCTTTCGCGCTCGATCTGCTTCTGGGTGGCGTCCTTGTCGAGCTTGGGCATCAGCCGCGGCACTTCCTGACGCATGATCGCGGGGATCATCTGGAAGGTCGAGGCATTGCCGACGCCGGTCAGGAAGAACAGCGCCATGAAGCTGGCGAAGAACAGCACGAAATTGCCGCCCTCACCGTTGCTCGGCAGGAACTGGAGCACGCCGAACACCGCGACGATCATGCCCACGAAGGTCCAGAACGTCACCCGGCCACCGCCGAACTTGTCCGAGACCCAGCCGGTGCCGGCGCGGCTCAGCGCCCCGACCAGCGGACCGAGGAAGGCATAGCTCAGCGCCGACACTTCGGGGAACTGGAGTTTCATCAGCAGCGGAAAGCCCGCCGAGTAGCCGATGAAGCTGCCGAAGGTGCCGGTATAGAGCACGCACATGATCCAGTTGTGCTTGCGCGAGAAGATCACCGCCTGATCGGCAAAGGACGACTTGGCCGATCCGATGTCGTTCATGCCCATATAGGCCGCGATGGTTGCCGCGATGATGAACGGCACCCAGACAAAGCCGGCGTTCTGCAGCCAGAGCTTGCCGCCGTCCGACAGGGTCTGCGGCTCGCCGCCCAGCGCCCCGAAGACGCCCATGGTGATGACCACCGGCACGACGAACTGCATGACCGAGACCCCGAGATTGCCCAGACCGGCATTCAGCGCCAGCGCGTTGCCCTTCTCGGCCTTCGGGAAGAAGAACGAGATGTTGGCCATCGACGAGGCGAAGTTGCCGCCGCCGAAGCCGCACAGCAGCGCCAGCACCAGGAAGATCAGGTAGGGGGTGTCGGGGTTCTGCACCGCATAGCCCACGCCCATCGCCGGCAGGAGCAGCGACGCGGTCGAAACCGTGGTCCAGAGCCTGCCGCCGAAGATCGGCACCATGAAGCTGTAGAAGATCCGCAGCGTGGCGCCCGACAGGCCGGGAAGTGCGGCCAGCCAGAACAGCTGCGAGGCGGTGAAGTCGAAGCCGATGGCGGGCAGCCGGGCCACGACCACCGACCAGACCATCCAGACCGAGAAGGCCAGCAAGAGCGCCGGGATCGAGATCCACAGGTTGCGGCGTGCGATGGCCTTGCCGGTATTTGCCCAGAACTCCTTGTCGTCGGGCTTCCATTCGGTCAGCACCAGGGTGGAATGCTTGGCAGCGTCATGCATGCCGGCGAATTCCGGCAGTTCCGGCAATTCGTCCAGGGCCGGTGCGCTGGCCTGACGTTCCATCGCCCGGATCGACATGTGCATCCAGGACAGCGCCACGGCGACCAGGCCGAACAGCAGCAGGAAGCAGGTCGTATAGACGCCCGTCAGGTCAAGCAGGGCACCGAAGCCGATGGGCAGCACAAAGCCGCCCAGGCCGCCGATGAGGCCGACCAGACCGCCGACCGAGCCGACATTGTTGGGATAGTAGACGGGAATATGCTTGTAGACCGCCGCCTTGCCCAGCGACATGAAGAAGCCGAGGCCGAAGATCATCAGGACGAAGGCACCGAAGCCCATGTCGGTTGAAAACGTGATGGCGCCGTCCTTGCCGTGAATGGTGTAGTCCGTCGGCGGGTAGGACAGCATGAACAGCAGCACCAGCGAGAAGCCGAAGGTCCAGTACATCACGGCGCGCGCGCCGTAGCGGTCGGAAAGATGCCCGCCATAGGCGCGGAACAGCGAGGCCGACAGCGAAAAGGCCGCCGCCGCCATGCCGGCGGTGCGGATATCGACGCCGTAGACTTCCACCAGGTAGTGCGGCAGCCACAGCGCCAGCGCCACGAAAGCGCCGAACACGAAGAAGTAATACAGCGAGAAGCGCCAGACCTGCAGGTTGGCCAGCGGCTTGAGCTGATCGGCGATGGTCGGAACCTTGGCGCCGCTGGCGCGCATCTTGGCGCGCACCGGGTCGTCCTGGGCGAAGATGAAGAAGACGACGGCCATCGTTGCCAGCGCCAGCGCCCAGATATTGGCGACCGCTTCCCAGCCGAAGGCGACCATGATGAACGGCGCGCCGAACTTGGTCACCGCAGCGCCGACGTTGCCGGCCCCGAAAATGCCCAGCGCGGTGCCCTGCCGGTCACGCGGATACCAGCGCGAGACATAGGCCACGCCGATGGCGAACGAGCCGCCGGCCAGGCCGACGCCCAGCGCCGCGACCAGGAACATCGTGTAGCTGTCGGCCATGGTCAGCAGCCAGGTGGCCAGTGCCGCCAGCAGCATCTGCAGCGAAAAGACGATCCGCCCGCCATACTGCTCGGTCCAGATGCCGAGAATCAGCCGGGTGAGCGAACCGGTCAGGACCGGAGTTGCGACCAGAATGCCGAACTCGGTTTCGCTGAGGCCAAGCTGTTGTTTGATCTGCACGCCGATGATCGCGAAGATCGTCCAGACGGCGAAGCAGAGTGTGAATGCGATTGTGCTGAGGCTCAGGGCTCGGGTTTGTCCGGCCCTAGGTACCGATTCAATGACGACCATGTCGACTCCTCGTTTTCCTGACCGCCGCATCTGGGCGGAAAGTTCGGAGTTGCAGTACCCGCAGGCTAGGCGTTGCAAGCTTGATTTGGATCAAGAAAGCCGGGGTCGCCGCCGAAATAATTACCGGACACACATCCTTGGGGGTGGTTGGCGGCATATCGCAAGGCATCACTTCGGGATGCGCAGCGCATTGATTGCGATTTGCTTCGATGCTATTTGACTTTTGTCAATCTAGTTGGGATCGCCGCGAACATGATCAGACCGAACGATGCAGCGGACCTGCGCGGACTGGACATCTTTTCGGGCATGGCCGAATCGAATTTCGAGGCGCTGCTTCGGGGCGCCTATTTCCAGATCTTTCCGGCGGGCGTCGACCTGATCGTCGAGGGCGACCCGTCGGATTTCCTCTATGTGGTGCTGGAAGGCGCGGTCGAGCTGTTTGCCAGCTGGAGCGGCCGCGAAACCACGATGGCCACCGTGCACCCGGTCTCGACCTTCATCCTCGCGGCCTCGATCCGCGACGCGCCCTACCTGATGTCGGCGCGCACCATCGAAAAGTGCCGCATCGTGTTGCTGCCCTCCTCCGATGTGCGCGCGGTCTTCGGGCAGGACACGGCATTTGCCCATGCGGTGGTGATGGAGCTGTCGCAATGCTACCGCGCCCTGGTCAAGGCGACCAAGGACCTCAAGCTGCGCAACTCGCTGGAGCGGCTGGCCAACTACCTGCTGCGCCAGAACCGGCGCAGCGGCGGCAGCGGCATGTTCGAGCTGCGCACCGAAAAACGGCGGCTGGCCTCCTATCTCGGGATGACGCCGGAGAACCTCTCGCGCGCCTTCCGCACGCTCGAGCCCTACGGGGTCGAGGTCAACGGCAACCAGATCACGCTTACCAAGATCGACGACCTGACGATTCTCGCCAAGCCATCGCCGCTGATCGACGATTTCAGCCGCTGACCGGCGCGCCGCGCTGGTAGCCGCCGAATTTCTCGATCCGGTCCTCGAAGGACTTGATGTTGGCCACCGCATCGGCCGAACGCGCCATCATCCCGGCCAGAAGCAGTTCCGCCACGATCAGCGCCGCGTTGATCGAGGGCATGAACTGCGGCCCTTCCATCGGCAGCGGCACCACCCGCCAGGCCCCGGCGGCGATGGGCGAGGCGTGGCTGTCGGTGATCGACAGCACCCGCGCGCCCACGTCGCGGGCGATCTGGGTCGCGCGGATCACCTCGGTCGAGTAATGCTCGAAGCTGATGGCGATGACGATGTCCTCGGGGCCGGCGCGCGACAGCTGGTCGAGGATCGAACCCGGCTGCGCCGGCACCGAGACGAAATTGTTGAACGCCATGCCGCCGACATAGGACAGGTAATGCGCGATCGAGTAGCAGCTGCGCACCCCCACCGCGTAGATGCGCCGGGCCACCAGCAGCGTCGGCACGCATTGCTCGATCAGCCGCAGCATCTCGGGCGAGAACACGGCCTCGGCATTGGCGCGGTTGGCGGCAATCATCTCGGAATAGACATCGCCTCCGTCGCGGTTGCGCAGCGCCTCGGCGCGGGCGGCATAGCCGATTGTGCGCGCCCGCAGCGCCAGTTGTACATCGGCGCGGAAGGCGTCGTAGCCGTCATAGCCCAGCTCCTTGGACAGCCGCGTCACCGTGTTGGCGTTCACATTGGCCTTGTCGGCCAGCGAGCGAATCGAGCTGAAGGCCACCTCGTCATAGTGATCGAGCACCCAGATGGCGAAAGCCGCCAGCGTCGGCGGCGCCGTCTGCGACAGGCGCGTCAGGTTCGGGCGAA
The DNA here is from genome assembly GCA_963205075.1 of Pseudomonadota bacterium. Lineage (GTDB taxonomy): Bacteria > Pseudomonadota > Alphaproteobacteria > Rhodobacterales > Rhodobacteraceae > KLAP22. The sequence goes on from CAUJIU010000084.1 coordinate 27,034, forward strand.
GTTTTATCAATGTTTTCTGCTGCATATTCGATCTGCCCATCGGCGCGGATTTCCGCTGCCCCGTTAATGATTCATTTGCATTATTTTTGCTACAAGACTATTACGAATGCATTACCGCAGGCGATTCTGCAGAGCCCAATCCAGGAAAGTGGCCCCATGCTTCAGTCCAAAGTCGAACCGAGTTTTCGCGAATCCGTAGACATCATGTTCAATCGCGCCGTGGCGCTGATGGACCTCAGCCCGGGACTCGAGGAAAAGATCCGCGTCTGCAATGCCACCTATACCGTGCGCTTCGGCGTGCGGCTGCGTGGCGCCATTCACACCTTCACCGGCTATCGCTCGGTCCATTCCGAACATATGGAGCCGGTCAAGGGCGGCATCCGCTACGCCCCCAACGTGCACCAGGACGAGGTCGAGGCGCTGGCCGCGCTGATGACCTACAAATGCGCGCTGGTCGAGGCGCCCTTCGGCGGCTCCAAGGGGGGGCTGCGCATCAACCCGCGCGACTGGGAAGAACACGAACTGGAGCAGATCACCCGCCGCTTTACCTACGAGCTGGCCAAGCGCGACCTGATCCATCCCAGCCAGAACGTCCCCGCCCCCGACATGGGCACCGGCGAGCGCGAGATGGCCTGGATCGCCGACCAGTATCGCCGCATGAACACCACCGACATCAACGCCGCCGCCTGCGTCACCGGCAAGCCGCTCAATGCGGGGGGCATCCATGGCCGGGTCGAGGCGACGGGCCGGGGCGTGCAATATGCGCTGCGGGAGTTCTTCCGGCACCCCGAAGACGTGGCGGCCGCCAAGCTGTCAGGCACGCTCGAGGGCAAGCGGGTCATCGTGCAGGGGCTGGGCAATGTGGGCTATCACGCCGCCAAGTTCCTGTCCGAGGAAGACGGCTGCAAGATCATCGGCATCATCGAGCGCGACGGCGCGCTGCTCAGCAAGGACGGGCTCGATGTCGAGGCCGTCGCGCAATGGATCAAAAAGCATGGCGGCGTGACCGGCTATCCCCATGTCACCCACAAGGCCGATGGCGCCAGGGTTCTGGAAGCCGAGTGCGACATCCTGATCCCGGCGGCGATGGAGGGCGTGATCCATCTGGGCAACGCCGCCAACATCAAGGCGCCGCTGATCATCGAGGCCGCCAACGGCCCGATCACCGCCGGCGGCGACGAGATCCTGCGCGAGAAGGGCTGCGTCATCATCCCCGACATGTATGCCAATGCCGGCGGCGTCACGGTCTCGTATTTCGAATGGGTCAAGAATCTCAGCCATATCCGCTTTGGCCGGATGCAGCGCCGCGCCGAGGAATCGCGCACCCAGATGCTGGTGGACGAGCTGGAGCGGCTGTCGTCCGACAAGGGGCTGGGCTGGACGCTGAGCCCGACCTTCAAGTCCGACTACCTGCGCGGCGCGGGCGAGCTGGAACTGGTGCGCTCGGGCCTGGATGACACCATGCGCACCGCCTACCAGTCGATGCGCGAGGTCTGGCATTCGCGCGGCGACGTGCATGACCTGCGCACGGCCGCCTATATCGTCTCGATCAGCCGGGTGGCGGCGAGCTATCGCGCCAAGGGGCTCTGAGCACCATCGGGTCCGGGGAGGTGGTACCGCCTCCCCGGCTTGAACGGGGGACCTCTGGATCCACAATCCAGCGCTCTAACCAACTGAGCTAAGGCGGCACTGGCAGGGGGATTAGCGCCCGCTTGGCCCGAATGCAAGTGTCAAGCGCCGCATTTGCGGACAGGTTCTTGCCGCGCCGCCGGTCATGCGCTAGGTCCGGCGCAGCAACCCGACGGAGGCGGCCATGGGCATCAACAGCGAACGCGATATTGAGGCCAACATGCAGATCGGCCCGACCGACCTGGGCATGGTGCGAATCTTCATCGAGGCGGGCGGCACCGAGATCCCGATGGATTTCGAACCCGAAGAGGCCGAAGAGATCGCCGACGAGATCCGCGCCGCCGCCAAGGCCGCGCGCGCCGTCGCTACCAGGCGCTGAGGCCAAAGGCCGGATCGCGCGCCGCCTGCCAGCGCAGCGCCGCGTGACGGGCGAATTTCTGCGTCATCACCTTGCGACGGGCACTGGCCAGCCGGGTTTCCGGCCCCATGCTGAGGATCTCGGCGCCATAGCCATCGGCGACGATCAGCCCGGTCTGGTCGGGCAGCAACTCGGTGGGAAAGTCGCTGTCCACCGCCCAGAAGAAGCGGTCGCACCATTCCAGGTAGCCCTGCCATTTCTGGTCGGCCATGTAGTCGGCGCGACCGGACTTGCATTCGATCACCCAGATCTCGCCCTTGGGGCCCATGGCCAGCACATCGACCCGCAACCCCGGCGAGGGCACGAATTCCTCGACCGTGACGAAATCATGGGCGGAGATCAGGTGACGGCAGACGCCGCGGGCAAGCATCTGGCCCGGCTTGAGATTTGGTGTCTGGATGTCGTCCGGCATGGCGCGACTATGAACAAGACGTGAACATCGGTCAAGCGGGCGGGCGCGCATGCGGCCTTGCAATGGCGCCGGTCCGGGCCTACCTATGGCGGTGGCGGGTTTCTGCCCCTCTCGTGATCAGCGTCAAATTCCAGTGGCCTTAAGCAAATCCGAGGGAGCCGGCTCTGTTCAGACCCTGGTCTGGTTATCTGGCGCCCACCTGTAGTAACAGGTCCTCGGGAATATCACGCCCACGGTTGCCGCGGTTCCCGCCACTTTCCGCCCGCGCCGGCATCGCCGCCAGCCGCCCCGTCAGCCGGGCGCGCCGGCCGCGCGGCGGCCCGTCGTCACGCTCGGCCATTGCCATCACCGCCCAGGCGAATTGCACGCCCGCATAGATGATGCCGTTGAAGATCCAGAGCATCCCGACCGCGATCAGGCCGGCATCCGACCCCAGGATCAGGCGGCGCAAGCCCCCGATATCGAGGCCCAGCAGCAGCCCGACAAACACCGCCGCCACGCCAAAGCCGATGGCGACGCTGCGGATATAGAGGCGGATCAGGGGTGGGGGGTTGGACATGCGGCCAATGTAGTGCCCGGCCGCGGCAGAGCAAAGCGGCAATTTGCCCCCGGGAGCCTGCGGCTCAGAACGCCTCGGGCCGGGCCTCGTGCGCCATGTGGTCGAGCACGGCGTTGACGAATTTGGGTTCCTTGGTCTCGGGGAAGAAGGCCTTGGCCACATCCACATATTCGACGATCACCACCTTTGGCGGCGTCGATCTGGCAAGCAGTTCGGCGCCCGCGGCGCGAAACAGCGCCCTGAGCGTCGGGTCGATGCGCCCGATCGGCCAGTTGGCGACCAGCGCGCGGTCGGTCATCTGGTCGATGCTGGCCTGTTCGTTGACCGCCATCTCCATGATGGCGCGAAAGCTGTCGGGGTCGCCCTCCTGCATCTCGTCGCCCTCGTAGACCGCACCGAAGCGATGGGTCTCGAACTCGCGCATGATCGAGTCGACGGTCTGGCCGGTGGCCTCCATCTGGAACAGCGCCTGCACCGCATAGAGCCGCGAGGCGGATTTCATCTTGCGCAGCTGGTTGTTCGAGATGGTCATGCGGAGCGGTCATCCTCGGCGGAGCGGGCCATCAGGATGTCGCGGGTGAATCCCACGCCCTTTTCGGCGCGGCCCCACTTACGGCTGAGCGCGATCAGGTGCAAGGCCGCGGCCGCGGCGCCGCCGCCCTTGTTCTGGCCCTTGGCATCGGCACGAACCTCGGCCTGCGCCATGTTCTCGACGGTCAGGATGCCGTTGCCGATGCACAGGCCCTGCAACCCCAGCATTTGCAGCGCCCGGCTCGAATCGTTGCAGACCGTATCGTAATGGGTGGTCTCGCCGCGGATCACGCAGCCCAGGGCCACGTAGCCGTCAAAGTTGGACAGCCGCTCGGCGATGCCGATGGCGGTGGGCACTTCCAGCGCGCCGGGCACCTCGACGGTCTCATGGGTGCCGCCGGCCGCCTCGATCTCGGCGCGCGCACCGGCCAGCAGATTATCGGCAATCGCCTTGTAATAGGGCGCCACCACGATCAGCAGCTTGACCGGTTTGTCAAACTCCGGCCGGGCAAGGATGTGATGCTGGGGACCGGCCATCAGACTGCCTCGCTGACGCGGCGGGTGCCGACGATTTCCAGCCCGTAGGCGTCAAGCCCGACCACCCTGGGCCTGGGCGAATTGGTCAGCAGCGTGATGCGCGACAGCCCGAGCGAGGACAGGATCTGCGCGCCGAGCCCGTATTGGCGCAATGTCTGGGGCGAGACCGCGTCATGGGGGTCAAGCCGCATGTGCAGGTCGCGCAACAGCACCAGCGCGCCCCGGCCCTCGGCGGCGATGATGTTCATCGCGTCGCCAAATTCGCCCGCGCGGCCCTTGGGGCCGGTGCCGACGATATCGAGCATCGGGTCCAGCGCATGCATGCGCACCAGAACCGGCTCATCCCCGCTCAGATCGCCCTTGATCAGCGCGATATGTTCGGCGCCTTGCGTCTGATCGGTGAAGATCCGCATCAGCCATTCGCCGCCGAATTCCGAGGTGATGCGCTCTTCGCTGCGCACCCTGACCAGATTGTCATGGCGGCGGCGATAGGCGATCAGGTCGCTGATGGTGCCGATCTTGAGCCCGTGGCGCTGGCCGAAGGCCACCAGATCGGGCAGGCGCGCCATGGTGCCATCGTCCTTCATGATCTCGCAGATCACGCCCGAGGGGTTCAGCCCCGCCAGCCGCGCGATGTCGACCGCCGCCTCGGTATGCCCGGCGCGCACCAGCACCCCGCCCTCGCGGGCGCGCAGCGGAAACACGTGGCCGGGGCTGGCCAGATCGGCCGCACCCTTGGTGCCATCGATGGCGACCGAGACCGTATGGGCCCGGTCATGCGCCGAGATGCCGGTCGAGACCCCTTCGCGGGCCTCGATCGACAGGGTAAAGGCGGTCTCGTGGCGCGAGGAGTTGTGCGACGACATCAGCGGCAGGCCAAGCTGATCGACCCGCGCCCCGGTCAGCGACAGGCAGACCAGCCCGCGGCAATGGGTGGCCATGAAGTTGATGGCGTCGGGTGTCACCATCTGGGCCGCGATGATCAGGTCGCCCTCATTCTCGCGATCCTCGTGATCCACCAGAATGAACATCTTGCCGTTGCGGGCATCCTCGATGATCTCCTCGATGGACGAGATCGTGTCGCTCCAGTCGCGCTCGACCGGGCCGGGTTGTTCATAAGGCTGCGTCATGGCGTTCCTCGCTTGGCTCTGCACGCAGATAGACCAGCGGATGGGGTTTTGAAAGACCGCCCGGCACGGTTCGGACTGCGCCCGGGCGTCACAGGTGCCGGTTGCGCCGAAATGGTGGCGGTCCGGGTCACAACGGCGATAGCGGCGGCAGGGTGATCGACATGTCAGGGGGCGGAGCGGCCGAAATACTCGGTCCCGGTCAGGAACCCTGCCATGCGGGCGGCCTCGGCCCAGTCGCGCTCGAAACCGGGCTCGCCCACCAGCAGGACCCGGTCGGCGGGATGGCCGCGGGCGCGCAGGACCGCCCTGAGCGCGTCGCGGGTAGCCGACCAGCTCAGATGCGGGGGCGGCGCCGCAAAGGCGCCGTCCACGCCTTCGATCTGCGCCACAGCTTCAGGCGCCAGCGGCGGGTGGGCCAGCGCCAGCCTTTCGGCGCCCTGAATCGCGCTGATCCGGGCCTGCCGGGCAGCATCGAGCCGCGCCTCGCGCAGCAGGCCGAGTGCATTGGACGAGAACAGGAAGCCGATCAGGTCGTGCCCGGTGCTGGCGCGGATGCCGGCATAGGTCTTGTAGGGCAGCCCGAGTTCAACCGCGCGGCGGACCCGCATCCGCACCACCTCGACCGGCAGGGTCGGCAGCAGTTCGGCACGCGCGCGGGCCCAGCTGTAGCGGCGCCAGCTTGCGCCGGACTCCAGGGTCGGTCCGTTGTTGTGGCCAATGCCGGCGCGCGGATTGGCCGGGGCGGTCATTCCCAGTCCCGCAGGCGGGCCACGTAGCGGGCCATGGTATCGACCTCGATATTGACCGGATCACCGACCGCCACCTGACCCCAGGTGGTGGCCTACTTGGTGTGCGGGATGAAGTAGATCCCGAAGTCGCGCCCGTCGACCTCGTTGACGGTCAGCGACGTGCCATTGAGCGCCACCGAGCCCTTGGGCGCGATGAAGCGGGCCAGCGCCTCGGGGGCGCGGAAGGTGGCCCGCGTCGAGGCGCCCTCGTCGCGCAATGCCACCACTTCGGCCACGCCATCGACATGGCCCGAAACGATATGCCCGCCCAGCTCGTCACCGACCCGCAACGCGCGCTCCAGGTTGATGCGCCGCCCGACGTTCCAGCGATTGCGGCCGATGCTGGTCTTGTCCAGGGTTTCGGCCGAGATATCGACCTCGAACCAGTTGCGCGGGGTGGCGCCCAGCCCGACCACGGTCAGACAGACGCCGTCGCAGGCAATGGAGGCACCCATATCGATGCCCGCGATGTCATAGCTGGTGCCGATGCGGGCGCGCAGGTCGCCGCGATCCTCGATCGCCAGAACCTCGCCGATATCGGTGATGATGCCGGTAAACATGTCGCACCCCTCGCTGCCGTCCCCTTCACCTAGCCGCTTGTCCTCAGGCAGGCAAGCGCGCCACAATTGTGCCAGACCGATCCGGCAGGATCTCAGCGCAACATTTCCCGAGGGGCCCGGGTGCCGAAAACCGACGTCAGACGATTTCTGTTCCTGCAGGGGCCGCATGGCCCCTATTTCCACCAGCTGGCGCGGATGCTGCGCCGGGCGGGGGCGGAGGTCTGGCGCGTCGGCTTCAACGCCGGCGACCGCGCCTTCTGGTTTGGCTCCGACGGCTACATTCCCCATGGCGGCACGCTGGAGGAGTGGCCGGCGCATCTGGAGCAGATCCTTGAGGCGCGCGGCATCACCGACATCGCGCTTTATGGCGATACCCGGCCGGTTCACGCCAGCGCGGTGGCCGCCGCCAAGGCGCGCGGGCTGACCGTGCATGTGTTTGAGGAGGGCTATCTGCGGCCCTTCTGGGTGACCTACGAGCGGGGCGGCACCAACGGGCATTCGCGGCTGATGGACATGACCGTCGCCCAGATGTCACAGGCGCTGCTGCAATCGGACCTCGACGTGCCCGAGCCGCCGGCGCGTTGGGGCGACATGCGCCAGCATGTGTTCTACGGCGCGCTCTATCACTGGTTCGTGCTGTTCCATAACGGCGACTACCGCAATTTCCAGCGTCACCGCGAACTGCCGCTGCTGACCGAATGGGCGCTCTACACCAAGCGGCTGGTGCTGATGCCTCTCAATGCGCTGACCCGGGCGCTGGCGACGGCGCGGATCAAGTATGGCGGCTTTCCCTATCACCTGGTGCTGATGCAGCTTGAGCATGACTCGAGCTTTCAGGAGCATTCGCCGTTCCGGCGGCAGGAGGAATTCCTGCGCCTGACCGCCGAAGGCTTTGCCAAGGGCGCGCCCGCCCATCATCACCTGGTGTTCAAGGCCCATCCGCTGGAAAACGACCGCTCGCCGCTGCGCCGCATCATCGCCGGCCTGACCGAGGAATTCGGGTTGCAGGGCCGGGTGCATTTCGTGCGCGGCGGCAAGCTGGCCCGGCTTCTGGATCATGCCCGCACCGCGGTGACGGTCAATTCGACGGCCGCGCAGCAGGTGCTTTGGCGGGCCATTCCGCTCAAGGTCTTTGGCAAGGCGGTCTATGCCAAGCCCGAATTCGTCTCGAACCTGCCGCTGCCGGAGTTCTTCGCCCAGCCCGGCCGCCCCGACAGCCGCGCCTATCGCGATTACCGCCGCTACCTGCTGGAGACCAGCCAGGTGCCCGGCGGCTTCTATTCTTCGCGCGGCCGGCGGCAGTTGCTGCGCCAGGTGGTGGACATGATGCTGGCCGACGAAGACCCGTATGATGCGCTCAGATCCGGCAAGGTTGCGCCGCGCCAGCCGCTGCGGATCGTCAAATAGCCGCCCCCTCACGCGGCAGCGAGGCAACAGTTGCGGCCCGCCTGCGCACGGGCACAAATCCTATGGCTAGCAATAGGCGACGGATTCCGGTAGGTTATGGGCAAAACTTGAGGCAAAAAACAACAGGTCGAGGAGACCGAGCAGTGACCAATCTGACCATGCGCCTTGCACGGGGCGCGGCTTTGCTTGCCGCGGTTGGCCTAGTTGCCACCTGCGGTCTTCCGCGATCAGGCCCCAACAAGTCGGAGATCTTCGCCGGTTCGGTGCAGCGCGAGGGCGATGCCTTCATCCTCTCGGTCGATGACCGGGTCAACCGCATCGCCGGCGTCACGCCCGCCATGGCCTTCTCGGCGGCCTTCGCCAATGCCGGGCTGCTTGGCTCCGACACGGTGCAGGCGGGCGATGTCCTGAGCATCTCGGTCTGGGAAAACGTCGATGACGGGCTGCTGGTCGCCAATGGCCAGAACGCCACCACCCTCAACGAGGTGCAGGTCGACGGGTCCGGTTTCATCACCGTCCCCTATGCCGGGCGCATCCGCGCCGCCGGCAACACGCCCGAGGCCATCCGCCGCATCATCAGCGACAAGCTCAACGAGCAGACCCCGGATCCGCAGGTGCAGGTGCGCCGGGTGGCGGGCGACGGCTCGACCGTTTCGGTCGCGGGCGCGGTGGCGGCTCAGGGCGTCTATCCCATCGAGCGGCCGACCCGCACCCTGTCGGCCATGCTGGCGCGGGCCGGGGGCGTCACCGTCAATCCCGATATCGCGCAGGTGACCGTGGTGCGCGGCTCCGAAAGCGGTTCGATCTGGTTTGACGACCTCTATGACGAGCCGCAGAGCGACATCGCGCTGCGCGCCGGCGACCGCATCATCGTGGAGGCCGACAAACGCAGCTTTACCGCGCTGGGCGCGACCGGCACCCAGAACCTGATCACTTTCGACCGGCAGGCCATTTCCGCCATCGAGGCCATTGCCCAGGTGGGCGGATTGTCCACCTCGGCCGCCGATCCCACCGGCGTCTTCGTGTTCCGCAACGAGCCCGAGGTGATCGCCCGCCAGCTTGTGGGCGATGACAGCCTGACCGGCACCCAGCGGGTGGTCTATGTGCTCGACCTCACCCAGCCCAACGGCATGTTCATGGCGCGCGATTTCGCCATCCGCGACGGCGATACCGTCTACGTGACCGAGGCGCCCTTCGTCCAGTTCAACAAGACGATTGCGGCCCTGACCGGCTCCCTGGCCCAGGTCGGCAACGCGGCTGACGCCGTCTCAACCGTCGGAAACTGATGATCGCACCCGACCAGCCCGCCGCGAAGGAAACTTCGCGGCGGCTTTTCGTCTATAACGGCGGTTTCCTGACCCAGCGGCGCCTGCGGCGCATTCTTGAGCTTTCGGGCTTTGATGTCCGCATCGGCAAGCCCGGCGCGGGCGATCTGGTCGGCATCTGGGGTCAAAGCCCCACCAGCGGACGCGGCGAGGCCGTGGCCGCCCATACCGACAGCCCGCTGTTGCGGGTCGAGGATGCCTTCCTGCGCTCGGTCCTGCCGGGGCGGGACGGCGAGCCGCCGCTGGGCCTCTGCCTCGACCATTCCGGCGTGCATTTCGACCCGGCCCGTCCCAGCGATCTCGAGCAGCTTCTGGCGACGCATCCGCTGGACGACACCGCGCTCCTGAACCGTGCGCGCGCCGGGATCGACCGGCTCCGGCGCGGGCATCTGAGCAAGTATAGCGGCTTTGACCCCGCCCTCGCCGCGCCCGAGCCCGGCTATGTGCTGGTGATCGACCAGACCGCCGGCGATGCCTCGGTCCGGGCCAGCCGCGCGGACCGCAACAGCTTTCGCGAAATGCTCTATTTCGCCCAGACCGAGCATCCGGGCGCGCGCATCGTCATCAAGGCCCATCCCGAGACCGTGGCCGGGCATCGCAAGGGGCATTTCTCTGCCGATGACCAGTCAGAGCGGATCACGCTCTGCACCGATCCGCTTTCCCCCTGGGCGCTCTTTGACGGCGCGGTGGCGGTCTATACCGTGTCGTCCCAACTGGGTTTCGAGGCGATCCTGACCGGGCACAGGCCGGTGGTCTTCGGCCAGCCCTTCTATGCCGGCTGGGGCCTCAGCGATGACCGCCAGCCCCTCGACCGGCGGCAGCGGCGGCTGACCCGCAACCAGTTGTTTGCGGCGGCGATGATCCTCTATCCGCGCTGGTATGACCCGTTCCACGACCGGCTCTGCACGTTCGAGACCGCGCTCGACGCCTTCGAGGCCGCGACCCGCGCCTGGCGCGAGGATCATCGCGGCTGGGTGGCCGGCGGCATGCGGCTGTGGAAGCGCGGGCCGCTGCAACGGGTCTTCGGGCAGCAGCGGCGGATGATCTTCGCCGACCCGCCCGACCGGGCCATTGCCCGGGCAGAGCGGACCGGGCGACGGCTGATGGTCTGGGCCGGCAGGTCGACGCCCGAGCTGGACCTGGCGGGCGTGGTGCGGATCGAGGACGGGCTGATCCGCTCGCGCGGGCTGGGGGCGGAGCTGATCCCGCCGCTCAGCCTGGTCTGCGACGACCTGGGCATCTACTATGACCCGACCCGGCCAAGCCGTCTGGAGGCGCTGATCGAGGCCTCGGCAACCTTGCCCGACGAGGCGCGGCAGCGTGCCGAAAGGCTGATCCGCCGCCTGATCGCCGCCCGGCTGAACAAGTACAATATCGGCGGGCGCGAGGCGCTGCCGCCGGGCCTTCCCGAGGGGCGGCGCATCCTTGTCGCGGGTCAGGTCGAGGACGATGCCTCGATCCGGCTGGGCGCTGGCGAGATCCGCACCAACCTCGGCCTTCTGGAGGCCGTGCGCCGCGCCAATCCGGCGGCGACCATCCTCTACAAACCGCATCCCGATGTCGAAGCCGGGCTGCGCCCCGGCCGGGTCATGGATGCGGCAAGCTTTGCCCATGCGGTGCTGGACCGGACTGACGCCATCAGCGCCGTCGAGGCGGTTGACGAGGTCTGGACCATGACCTCGGCCCTCGGCTTCGAGGCGCTGATGCGCGGCCGGAAGGTGGTCTGCCTCGGCCAGCCCTTCTATGCCGGATGGGGCCTGACCGATGACCGGGTGCCGCAACCGGCGCGGCGGACCGCCAGCCCGGATCTGGTGGCGCTGGTTCATGCGGTGCTGATCGACTATCCGCGCTATCACGATCCGGTCACGGGCCTGCCCTGCCCGGTGGAGGTGGTGGTAGACCGGCTTGCCGCCGACCAGATCCCGCTTCCGGGCCCGTTCAATCGCGCGATCTCGAAGTTACAGGGTGTTCTGGCCAGCTACGCCCATCTCTGGCGCTAGCGCGGCCGCCACAGGGTCAGGCTGTCGCCCCCCACGGCGCGCATTTCGGCCAATTCGAACCGCGGTGCATCGGCAAGGGCCGCAAGGCCCAGCGCCCCGATGCCGGCGCGGCCGTCCGAGCCCAGCGTCAGGCCCGCGCTGAACACCGCCAGTTCATCGACCAGATTGGCCGCCAGCAGCGATGCGGCCAGCCGCCCGCCCCCCTCGCACAGGACCCGCGTGATGCCGCGTCTGCCCAGAGCGGCGAGGGCCGAGGCGGGGTCGATCCCATGCTTGCCGCTATCGCAGGCCAGGCACTCCGCGCCCAGCCGTTGCCAGGGCGCGGTATCGGCCCCCTCCACATGGCAGAGCCAGAGCGGCACATCGCGCGCCGTGCGGCCAAGGTTGCCGCCCGGCGGCAGGTCGAGCCCCGCCGACAGCACCACGCGCACTGGTTGCCGCGCCGGCCCAAGGCCGCGAACGGTCAGCGTCGGGTCATCGGCGCGCGCCGTGCCGCCGCCCACCATCACCGCATCGTGGCGGGCGCGCATG
>CAUJIU010000085.1 GCA_963205075.1 Pseudomonadota bacterium
TCGAGCACATGGGCCAGCGAGTCCGGGTCCGAGCAGCGCCAGGTGGGCACGTTCTGCAAGATCGCCTTTTCGCCGGTGTAGAACTCGACGATGTCGGGCATGTAGCTGTAGATCGCCTTGTCATCGGCGATGCCGGTGCCCGGTGCATTGGCGATGGTGATGCCGCCGGCGCGGTAGACATCGAGAATGCCGGGCACGCCAAGGGCGCTGTCGGGGTTGAAGTTCATCGGGTCGAGATAGTCGTCATCGACCCGGCGGTAGAGCACGTCGATGGGCTGGTAACCTTGGGTGGTGCGCATGGCGACGCGCCCGTCGACCACGCGCAGGTCGTGGCCCTCGACCAGTTCGACGCCCATCTTGTCGGCCAGAAACGAATGTTCGTAATAGGCCGAGTTGTAGATGCCGGGCGTGAGCACCGCGACCACCGGATTGGAACCGGCGCTTTCCGGCGCGCAGGCGGCCAGCGAGCGGCGCAACATCTTGGGGTAGTTGGAGACCGGCAGCACCCGGTTGCGGGCGAACAGCTCGGGGAACATCTGCAGCATGGTCTCGCGATTTTCGAGCATGTAGCTGACGCCCGAGGGGGTGCGGGCATTGTCTTCGAGCACGAAGAACTCGTCGTCGCCGGTGCGCACCAGATCGATGCCGACGATATGGGTGTAGACCCCGCCGGGCGGGGTGACGCCGATCATGTGCGGCTCGAAGGCGGCGTTTCTCGAGATCATCCCGACCGGGATGCGGCCGGAGCGGACGATCTCCTGCCGGTGGTAGATGTCGTGCAGGAAGGCGTTGATGGCGCGCACCCGCTGTTCGATGCCGCGCACCAGGCGCGACCATTCGCGGCCGGCGATGATGCGCGGCACGATGTCGAAGGGGATCAGCCGCTCGGCGGCCTCGTTGCGGCCGTAGACGTTGAAGGTGATGCCGGTGAGGCGGAACAGCCGCTCGGCCTCGCGCTGCTTCTTGCGCAGCCGGGCCGGGTCCTGATCGGCGAACCAGTCATGGAAGGCGGCATAGGGGGGGCGGAGCGCGTCCTGGCGGCCCCACATCTCGTCGAACTGCGGTTCTGTGCTCATGGGGGGATCATATGGGGCATTCGAAACCGCACAACGGGATTTTGCCGCGATTGCGTGCCTTTGGGGGTGTCGCGGCCCGAAACGGGCCGCGAGCGCTCGCCGCGCGGCAGGTATTAGTGCCAAACGGAAGGGGGGGCCGGTTTTCGGGCGGGTCAGTGGAAATCCCGGCTTTTGGGCAGGATGCGCAGGTTGCGCGGATGGCCGGGCGCGGGCGGCTTGAGCGGATTGCGCGCCGCGCCGGTCTGGGCGCCCTCAGTGAGGCGCAGCAGCGCATCGGTCCGGTCTTCGAGGCGGTCGGCGATCACGTGGATGATGTCGACGTCGCGCTGGATATGGCCGTGCACCACCAGCAGGCGGGACTGCATGACCACCTTGCGGAACTGCTCCATCACCTTGGGCCAGACCACCAGGTTGGCGACGCCGGTTTCATCCTCGAGCGTGATGAAGCAGACACCCTTGGCGGTGCCGGGGCGCTGGCGGATCAGCACCAGCCCCGCCATCCGGATGCCCTGGCGGTTGCGCGATTGCTGCAGACTGGCGGCGGGCGCGTAGCCCTGGGCGGCGAGGCTCTTGCGCAGGAAGGACATCGGGTGGGCCTTCAGCGACAGGCGCAGCGTCTGGTAGTCGGCGACCACCTGTTCGCAGACCGGCATCACCGGCAGCGGCACGGTGAAATCCGCGCCTTCGTCGCTGCTGCCGCGAAACAGCGGCAGGTCGGGCGCGTCGCGCAGCGCCCTGGCATCCCAGAGCGCCTGCCGGCGGTCGAGAAACATCGAACGCATGGCATCGGCCTCGGCCAGGCGGCGGATATGGGGGGCGGTGATGCCGGCGCGGGTCTGCAGATCCGCGAGGTCGGCAAAGGGCCGGTCGCGGCCGGCCATGATGCGGGCCGCCGTCTCGGCGCGCAGGCCGGTCACCTGGCGCAGGCCGAGCCGCAGGGCAAAGCCGTGGCCGGAGGGCTCCAGCGTGCAGTCCCAGTCCGACAGGTTCACATCCGGCGGGGCGACGCTCACGCCATGCTCGCGCGCGTCGCGGACCAGTTGGGCGGGGGCATAAAAACCCATCGGCTGCGAGTTCAGAAGTGCCGCGGTGAAGGCGGCGGGGTAGTGGCATTTGAGCCAGCTGGAGACATAGACCAGATGCGCGAAGCTGGCGGCGTGGCTTTCGGGAAAGCCGTATTCGCCAAAGCCCTTGATCTGGTCAAAGCAGCGGCGGGCAAAGTCCGGGTCATAGCCGCGCGCCACCATGCGCCCGACCATCTTTTCCTCCAGAAGGCCGATCGTGCCCTTGGAGCGGAAGGTGGCCATGGCCTTGCGCAGCTCGTTGGCCTCGGCGGGCGAGAAGCGGGCGGCGTCGATGGCGATCTTCATGGCCTGTTCCTGGAAGATCGGCACGCCAAGGGTGCGGCCAAGGATGGATTTCAGCTCGGAGGGGTCATGTGGCGGGGCGGGCGAGGGGTATTCGACCGCCTCCTCGCCGTTGCGGCGGCGCAGGTAGGGGTGGACCATGTCGCCCTGGATGGGGCCGGGGCGGACGATGGCGACCTCGATCACCAGATCGTAGAAGGTGCGCGGGCGCAGGCGCGGCAGCATGTTGATCTGGGCGCGGCTCTCGACCTGGAACACGCCGATGCTGTCGCCCCGGCAGAGCATCTCGTAGACCCGCGGGTCTTCCTTGGGGGTGGTGGCCAGCGTCAGCTCGCGCCCGTAATGGGCCGAGATCAGGTCAAAGCACTTGCGGATGCAGGTCAGCATCCCCAGCGCCAGGATATCGACCTTGAGAATGCCGAGCGCGTCGATATCGTCCTTGTCCCATTCGATGAAGCTGCGCTCGGGCATGGCGCCGTTGCCGATGGGGACGGTCTCGGTCAGGGGGCGCTCGGTCAGGATGAAGCCGCCGACATGCTGGCCCAGGTGGCGCGGCATGCCGATCAGCTGCCGGGCCAGGATGATGGTCTTGCGCAGCAGCGGGTCGGTCAGGTCGAGCCCGGCCTCGACCGCGTGATCCTTGCCGACATCGGTGCCCCAGCTGCCCCAGATGGTGCGCGCCAGCGCCCCGGTCACGTCCTCGGACAGGCCCATCACCTTGCCGACCTCGCGGATGGCGCTGCGGGGGCGGTAATGGATCACCGTGGCGCAGAGGCCGGCGCGCTCGCGGCCATACTTGGCGTAGATGTGCTGGATCACCTCCTCGCGCCGCTCGTGCTCGAAGTCGATGTCGATATCGGGCGGTTCCTTGCGCTCTTCGCTGATGAAGCGCTCGAACAGCAGCTGGTGCTGGGCCGGATCGACGGCGGTGATCCCGAGCACGTAGCAGACGGCCGAATTGGCGGCCGAGCCGCGCCCCTGGCAGAGGATGGCGGGCC
>CAUJIU010000086.1 GCA_963205075.1 Pseudomonadota bacterium
GACAACCAGAACGCCGTGACCATCCGCGTGTTCCAGGGCGAGCGGGAAATGGCTGCCGACAACAAGATCCTGGGCCAGTTCAACCTGGAGCAGATCCCGCCGGCGCCGCGCGGCATGCCGCAGATCGAGGTGACTTTCGACATCGACGCCAACGGCATCGTGTCGGTCTCGGCCAAGGACAAGGGCACCGGCAAGGAGCACAAGATCACCATCCAGGCCTCGGGCGGTCTGTCCGACGACGAGATCGAGAAGATGGTCAAGGACGCCGAAGCCAACGCCGAGAGCGACAAGGAGCGTCGCGAGCTGGTCGAGGCCAAGAACCACGCCGAGAGCCTCATCCATTCGACCGAGAAGTCGATGGAAGAGCATGCCGACAAGGTTGACCCGACCACGATCGAGGCGATCGAACTGGCCATTGCCGCCCTCAAGGACGACCTTGAAGGCGACAGCGCCAGCAAGATCAAGTCGGGCATTCAGAACGTGACCGAGGCCGCGATGAAGCTGGGCGAAGCGATCTACAAGTCCAGCCAGGAAGAGTCGGAGCGCGAATCGGCCGAACCGGGGCGTAGCGGCGACGAATCGGATGACGATATCCTCGACGCCGATTTCGAGGATCTCGATGACAGCAAGCGTGGCCGCTGAGGCGGCCTAGCGCAGCGGTGGGACCGGCCCGCAAGACACGGGCCGGTCTTGCCATTCCCGAAGGACGGCACTGATGGCGAAACGCGATTACTATGACTTGCTGGGCGTTGCCAAAGGGGCAAGCGCCGAGGACATCAAGAAGGCCTATCGCCAGAAGGCCAAGCAGCTTCACCCTGACCGCAACTCCGACAATCCCAATGCCGAGGCCCAGTTCAAGGAAGTGAACGAGGCCTATGACGTGCTCAAGGATGCCGACAAGAAGGCGGCCTATGACCGGTTTGGCCATGCGGCCTTTGAAGGCGGCATGGGCAACGGCGCGCGGCCGGGCGGCGCCGGTTTCCGGGGCCAGGGCGATTTCGCCTCGGCGTTTTCGGACGTTTTCGACGACCTGTTTGGCGATTTCATGGGCGGGCGCGGTGCCGGTGGCGGCGCCCGTGCGCGATCCGCGCGCGGCAATGACCTGCGCTACAACCTGCGGATATCGCTCGAAGAATCGTTCCGTGGCATGCAGAAGACCGTCACCGTTCCCACGGCCGTTTCCTGCACATCGTGCAAGGGCACCGGCGCCGAGGGCGGTAGCGAGCCCGTGACCTGCCCGACCTGTTCGGGCATGGGAAAGGTGCGCGCCCAGCAGGGCTTTTTCACCGTCGAGCGCGCCTGCCCCACCTGCAACGGCGTCGGCCAGACCATCAAGAACCCCTGCAAGACCTGCCATGGCGCCGGCCGGGTCGAGAAAGAGCGCACGCTTTCGGTCAACATTCCCGCAGGCGTCGAGACCGGCACCCGCATCCGTCTGGCCGGCGAGGGCGAGGCCGGCATGCGCGGCGGCCCGACGGGCGATCTCTACATCTTCATCGAAGTGTCCGATCACCGGCTGTTCGAGCGCGACGGCACCACGTTGTTCTGCCGCGTCCCGGTGTCGTTCACCACCGCGACCTTGGGCGGCGACATCGAGGTGCCCACCATCGACGGTGGCCGCGCCCGGGTGAAGATCCCCGAGGGCAGCCAGACCGGCCGCCAGATGCGGCTGCGCGGCAAGGGCATGCCCGCCCTGCGCGGCGGCGGCACCGGCGACATGCTGATCGACCTGCTGGTCGAAACGCCGGTCAACCTGACCGCCCGCCAGAAGGAACTTCTGCGCGAATTCGACAAGCTGAGTTCCGAGAACAACCCGCAGAGCAAGAGCTTCTTCTCGGCCGTCAAGGGCTTCTGGGACTCGATGAAGGGCTGATGCGGGGGCGTTAATGCCGCATTAACCGCGCGCATTGCACAGTCGCGGCATGTCCGAGCCGTCCGCCTTCGCCGAGTCGCTGTTTCCCTTCCTCCAGCCGGATGCCGACGAGGCCGCCCCGGCGGCGCTGGCAGCGGGCGATCGCCTGCCATCCTACATCCGCGACCATCGCGCCCGCCTGCGCGAACGGTTCCTCAACGGCGGCGCGCCGGCCTTGCCGGATTACGAGATGCTGGAACTGGTGCTGTTCCGCGCCATCCCCCGGCAGGATGTCAAGCCGCTGGCACGGCTCCTGCTGGACCGCTTCGGCGATTTCAGCCACGTCATCAGCGCGCCGATGGCCCGGCTGCGCGAGGTTCCGGGCGTTGGCGAGGCGGTGATCTGCGAGCTGAAGATCGTCGAGGCAGCGGCCCAGCGCATGGCGCGCGGGCGCATCTTGCAACAGCATGTGCTGTCAAGCTGGGCGGCGCTGCTGAGCTATTGCCAGACCAGCATGGCGCATCGGGATACCGAACAGTTCCGGGTCTTCTACCTTGACCGCAAGAATGTGCTGATCGCCGATGAAGAACAGGGGCGCGGCACGGTCGACCATGTGCCGGTCTATCCGCGCGAAGTGGTCAAGCGGGCGCTGGAGCTGAACGCCTCGGCGCTGATTCTGGTGCACAACCACCCCTCGGGCGACCCGACGCCGTCCGAGGCAGACATTGCCATGACCGCCCGGATCCGCGACGCGGCCGATGCGCTGGGCATCACCCTGCACGATCATCTTGTCATCGGAAAATCGACCGAGACCAGTTTTCGGGCCAATGGCCTGCTCTAGCGCGACGCCACCTGCCAGGTGTCGAACATGCTGTCCAACAGCAGGATATCGCCGATGCCTTCGCAGGCCGGAATGGTCAGCGTCAGGTCGAGCGCGGTCGGGTCGGCGCCGCCGATGAACTGCATGCTCTGCGCGGCCAGATCGCGGCCGCAATTGGCGGCGGTGATCTCGGCCTCGACGCTCAGGGCAATCTCGCCGGACTGCTGCGCCGCGCCTGCGGGATAGGTGTAGACCTCGGCCATCAGCGCGTGTTCGGCGCGGTCATCGCCAAGGATCAGCATGAAGCCGCCCGCGCCGTCCGCCGCAGCCAACGCATCGCCGGCTGCGCCGCGCCAGATGTGGCCCGGCGCCCCGAAATCCGCGCCGAATTCGCTGGCATGTAGCTCGAACCCGGTCCGGCCTTCGAATTGCAGCACCGCGCGGTCGTATAGCGCCACGTCCGCCACCGAAAGCTGGTCGGTCGCCACGCTGCCATCGGCGAATTGCGCCATGAAGATCGCGGTTTCGGTCAGGGCCGGCACCACCAGCGCCGCGCTGCCATCATGGCCGGTGGCGAAGGTGAACATCATCCCGTTGTGGTGCAGGGTGGCAAAGGCATCGGGCTGGCACGGCGCCGAGATATCGAGAACCGCCATCGCGGCGGCGGCGGAGGTTGCGACCATGACCGGAGTGCAATCCGCCACCTCCGGGGTGCCCGGCACCTGCGGCAGGAAATCGCCGCTCAGATCGGCGACCAGCACCGGCGGGCCGATGATCGTCTGGCGGGCAGGACCGATTGCCGCCGGCGCCACGAGGCCGGTCAGGGACTCGATCTGCGGCGCGGTCAGCATCGGCACGACAGAGCTCGAATCAGCAAGGGCAAATGCGGGCGCAAGCGCGGGCGCCGGGGACGGCGCATCGCCAATGCCAAACCGTTCCGCCATAAGCTCCTGGTTCTGCATGACAAAACCAATGCCCATGGCCGCAGCAAATGTTGCGGCGGCGATTGCCAGGCTCTTGATACGCGACATGACTGTCTCCTGAGCTCACTCTTGAACTGGAAACAGTCTGTTGTCCGAGGGTGACCTAAGCAGGACCGGGGCGCGGCCTGTTCATGTCCTGAATTTGGCCTTTTTCAGGCAAGCCGGCCGTGACAATGCTTGAATTTCTGACCTGATCCGCAGGGACAGGCATCATTGCGGCCCGGATTGCCCCAGGTATCGGGATTGGCCTCGTCAAAGCCATCCTTCGGCTGCGCCGCAACCGCGGCAGGCGCAACGGCTGCACCTGCCGCCGCCACCGCCGCGGGCGCCGCGCCGCCGGCCTGCGCCTGCTGCAGGCGCCGCTGCTGGGCGGCGATCTGCTGCATCATCGCCTGCTGTTCTTCCTGCGTCATCGGCCGGATCTGGGCCAGTTTCTGCGACACGTCGTTGCGCAGGCCATCGAGCAGGCTTTCGAACAGCTGGAAGCTTTCGGTCTTGTATTCGTTCAGCGGATCGCGCTGCGCGTAGCCGCGGAAGCCCACGACCGAGCGCAGATGCTCGAGCGTCAAGAGATGCTCGCGCCACTTGGCGTCGATGGTCTGCAGCAGGATCTGCTTTTCCACGTTGCGCAGGGTATCGGCGCCAAAGGCCTCGGCCTTTTCGGCCATCAGCTTGTCGGAGGCCTCTTCAAGGCGGTCACGGATATCCTCGTGATCGGCGCCCTCCTCGGCGGCCCAGTCGGCAACCGGCGCGTCAATGCCCAGCTGGGCCTTGACGGCAGCGGCAAGCGCCTCGGTATCCCATTGATCGGCGTAGGATTTCGGCGGCATGAACTCGTCCACCAGATCGTCGATGACCTGATGGCGCATGTCCTGCACGATGTCCGACAGGTCCTGTGCCTCCATGATCTCGCGGCGCTGGGCGAAGATCACCTTGCGCTGATCGTTCATCACGTCGTCGAACTTCAGCAACTGCTTGCGGATATCGAAGTTGCGCGCCTCGACCTTGGCCTGCGCGCGCTCCAGCGACTTGTTCACCCAAGGGTGGATGATCGCCTCGCCCTCTTTCATGCCAAGCGACGACAACACCTTGTCGAGCCGCTCGGACCCGAAGATGCGCATCAGATCGTCTTCCAGCGACAGGAAGAACGACGACCGGCCCGGATCGCCCTGACGCCCCGACCGGCCGCGCAACTGGTTGTCGATGCGGCGGCTTTCATGGCGCTCGGTGGCCAGAACGTAGAGACCGCCGGCGGCGATCACCTTGGCCTTGTCGGCGGCATGCTCGGCCTCGATCTTGGCGCGAAGCTCATCGGGATGCGCGTCGGGGTCGGTGGCCAGCGCCTGAAGCACTTTCAGCTCCACATTGCCGCCCAGCTGGATGTCGGTGCCGCGACCGGCCATGTTGGTGGCGATGGTCACCGCGCCGGGCTTGCCGGCCTCGGCGACGATATGGGCCTCCTGTTCATGCTGGCGGGCATTGAGCACGTTATGCGTGATGCCCTCCTTGGTCAGCATCCCCGAGAGGAACTCGGATTTCTCGATCGAGGTGGTGCCGACCGGGATCGGCTGGCCATTGCCGTGCGCCTTCTTGATCTCGCGCACGATGCCGTCGAACTTTTCGCGCGCGGTGCGGTAGACCTGATCGTGCTCGTCCTTGCGGGCGATGGGCTGGTTGGTCGGGACTTCGACCACGCCCAGCTTGTAGATCTCCTGAAACTCCTCGGCCTCGGTCAGCGCGGTGCCGGTCATGCCGGACAGCTTGTCGTAAAGGCGGAAGTAGTTCTGGAAGGTGACGCTGGCCAGCGTGACGTTTTCGGGCTGGATCGCGCAGTCTTCCTTGGCCTCGATCGCCTGGTGCAGGCCGTCCGACAAGCGCCGTCCGGCCATCATGCGGCCCGTGAATTCGTCGATCAGCACCACCTGGTTGTCGCGGACGATGTATTCCTTGTCCTTGTTGAACAGCTTGTGCGCCCGCAGACCCTGGTTGATGTGGTGCACCAGCGTCGTCGATTCCGGGTCATAGAGGTTCTGGCCCTCGGGCAGCAGCCCGGCAGCGACCAGACGCTGCTCAAGGAACTCGTTGCCTTCTTCGGTGTAGCTGACATTGCGGGTCTTTTCGTCCAGCGTGTAATGCTCGGGCAGGATCTCGGGGATCAGCGCATCGATGCTGCGATAAAGGTCCGAACGGTCCTGCGAGGGGCCGGAAATGATCAGCGGGGTGCGCGCCTCGTCCACGAGGATCGAGTCGACCTCGTCAACGATCGCGTAGTTGTGACCGCGCTGCGCCATCTGGCTCAGCTCGGATTTCTTGTTGTCGCGCAGGTAGTCAAAGCCCAGCTCGTTGTTGGTGGCATAGGTGACATCGGCGCGTTAGGCGGTGCGCTTTTCTTCCTCGGGCTGCTGCGGATAGACCACCCCGGTGGTCAGGCCCAGCGCGCGAAACACCTTGCCCATCCATTCGGCGTCACGCTTGGCCAGGTAGTCGTTGACGGTGACGATATGCACGCCCTTGCCGGTCAGCGCGTTGAGATAGGCCGGGAAGGTGGCGACAAGCGTCTTGCCCTCGCCGGTCTTCATCTCGGAAATGTTACCCTGGTGCAGGAAGATGCCGCCCATCAGCTGCACGTCGAAGGCGCGCAGGCCCAGCGCGCGGCGGGCCGCCTCGCGGCAGTTGGCGAAGGCTTCGGGCAACAGCGCGTCAAGGCTCTCGCCCGACATGGCGCGCTTGGCCAGCGATTCGGTGCGTTCCTTGATGGCCGCGTCGCTCAGCGCCGCGAATTCGGGCTCCAGCGCATTGATCCTGGCAATCACGGGTCGCGTCGCCTTGACGGCGCGGTCGTTCGGAGTCCCAAAGACCTTCTTGGCAAGTGATCCGATACCCAGCATGTTCTCTCCGCGCCCGTTTGGGCCCTGTTGTCCAGCAATTGATGAGGAGGTTGCTTGTGGGCCCCGTGCCTGCGGCCTAAACAGGGGCCCAAGTCCGGCCCCCTCGGAGCCATAACGCGATGTAAGGGTCGGGTAACTGAGTGTCAACGTCGCGCGCCGCAGCGACATATCGAAGGATCGCTTAATGCTTAGGACTGCACGTATTCTGGCCTTTTCTGTCGCCGCACTCGGCACAGCCCTTCCGGCCCTCGCCGACGAGCCCACCGCTGAAACGGTTATCGCCACCGTCAACGGCACCCAGATCACGCTCGGCCAGATGGTCGCCGCGCGGCTGGTCCTGCCCGACCAGTACCAGCAACTGCCCGACGATGTGCTGTTCACCGGCCTGCTGAACCAGCTGATCCAGCAGCAACTGCTGGCCGATCAGGTCACTGGCGTGCCGACCAAGGTCCGCTTCGCGATGGAAAACGAAGAGCGTTCGCTGATGGCCAGCGCCATGATCGACCAGGTGGTCAACGATGCCGTCACCGACGAGGCGCTGCAGGCGGCCTATGACGCCCAGTATGCCAATGTCGAGCCCGGCACCGAATACAACGCCTCGCATATCCTTGTGGCCACCGAGGAAGAAGCGCTGGCCGCCAAGGCCCGCATTGACGCCGGCGAGGATTTTGCCGCTGTCGCCGCCGAGCTTTCGTCGGACAATTCCGCCGCCAATGGTGGCAATCTGGGCTGGTTCAGCGCCGGCATGATGGTCGAGCCGTTCGAGACCGCCGTGATGGCGCTCGAGCCCGGCCAGGTTTCGGACCCGGTCCAGACCCAGTTCGGCTGGCACCTCATCACCCTGCTGGAAACGCGCCCCACCGCCATTCCGACGCTTGACGAGGTCCGTGGCGACCTGACGGCTGCGGTCCAGCAATCTGCGGTCGAGACCCTGCTGGCCGATCTCGAGGCGGCGGCCGACATCACCCGGCCCGAGGAAGGCGCCTTTGATCCGGCGCTGATGTCCAACTTCGACCTGCTGAAGGACTGATCCGCATGGCCGTATCGCCGCTGGCGCCCGCCGCCTTCCCCAGCCTTCCGGTCATCAATGGTGTGCGTTTCGCCTCGGCTTCGGCCGGGGTGAAATACAAGAACCGCACCGATGTGATGCTGGCCGAACTCGCCGAAGGCAGCACGGTGGCCGGGGTCTTTACCCGGTCGGCCACCCGGTCGGCGCCGGTGCTGGATTGTCAGGCCAAGAATGGCGGCCCCTCGCGGGGCAAGGCCGCCATCCTGGTCAATTCCGGCAATTCCAACGCCTTCACCGGCAAGTCCGGGGTCGTCGCGGTCGAGGGGATCTGCAACGGCGTGGCCGAAGCGCTCGGGGTCGATACCGACCGGGTCTTCACCTCGTCGACCGGGGTGATCGGCGAGCCGCTGCCCTGGGAGCGGATCACCGCCGTCATGGCCGATCTGCGGGCCGGTCTGTCGGACGATGGCATCGCCGGCGCCGCCAGGGCGATCATGACCACCGACACCTTCCCCAAGGGCGCTTCGGCCGAAGTGACCGTGGGCGGCAAGTCGGTGCGCATCGCCGGAATCGCCAAGGGCTCGGGCATGATCGCGCCCGACATGGCGACGATGCTGATCTATATCTTCACCGATGCAAAGATCGGCCACGCCGCGCTGCAATCGCTGCTGGGCCAGATCACCGACAAGACCTTCAACTGCATCACCGTCGACAGCGATACCTCGACCTCCGACACGCTCATCATGGCCGCGACAGGCGCCTCCGGGGTCAGCGTCGAGGGCCGGGGCGATTTCGCGGCGGCGCTTGAATCCGTCATGCTCGATCTGGCACTGCAGGTCGTGCGCGACGGCGAGGGCGCCACCAAGTTCGTCGAAGTGCGGGTCAGCGGCGCGGCCGATGACGCCGATGCCCGCAAGGTCGCCATGTCCATCGCCAATTCGCCGCTGGTCAAGACCGCCATCGCCGGTCAGGACGCCAACTGGGGCCGCATCGTCATGGCGGTGGGCAAGTCCGGCGCCAGGGCCGACCGCGACCGGCTGACCATCCGCTTCGGCGATATCGTGGTGGCCGAAAACGGCTGGCGCGCGCCCGGCTACTCGGAAGCGGCGACCTCGGCCTACATGAAGAACCAGGAACTGGTCATCGGGGTGGACATGGGGCTGGGCTCCGGCGCCAGCACGGTCTGGACCTGCGACCTGACCCACGGCTACATCGACATCAACGCCGACTACCGGTCGTGACCGGGGTCCTGCTGGTTTCGGCGGTCGCGCTCATCGATCCCGATGGGCGCGTCCTGCTGACCCAGCGGCCCGAAGGCAAGTCCATGGCGGGGCTGTGGGAGTTTCCGGGCGGCAAGGTCGAGCCGGGCGAAACACCCGAAGCGGCGCTGATCCGCGAATTGCACGAGGAACTGGGGATCGACACCTGGGCCTCGTGCCTCGCCCCGCTGACCTTCGCCAGCCACGGCTATGCAGACTTCCATCTGCTGATGCCGCTGTTTGCCTGCCGCCGCTGGTCCGGCACGCCGCAGGCGCGCGAGGGGCAGGCGCTGAAATGGGTGCGCCCGGCTGACATGCGCGCCTACCCGATGCCCCCCGCAGACGTGCCGCTGATCCCGATCCTGCGCGACTGGCTCTGACGGGCCAAAGAAAAGGGCCGCGAAAGCGGCCCTGTTTCCAGCATTTCCGGGGTCAGGTCACAGCGTCCGGACCACCGATTCGCGCTCGAAGATCTCGATGACATCGCCGGGGCGGATATCGTCGTAATTCTCGAAGGCCATGCCACATTCCTGGCCCGACTGAACCTCGGCCACTTCGTCCTTGAAGCGCTTGAGGGTCTTGAGCGTGCCCTCGTGCACCACCACGTTGTCGCGCAGCAGGCGGACGCCTGCGGAACGGCGGGCAACGCCTTCGGTAACCAGACAGCCCGCCACCTTGCCGACATTGGAGACCTTGAAGGTATCCTTGATCGTGGCATAGCCGATGAACTTTTCGCGGATCTCTGCCGAAAGCAGGCCGCTGGCGGCCTTCTTCACGTCATCGACCAGGTCATAGATCACCGAATAGTAGCGGATCTCGATGCCCTTCTGGTTGGCGGATTGCCGGGCGCTGGCATTGGCACGGACGTTGAAGCCCATGATGGGCGCGCCCGAAGCCTCGGCCAGACCGATATCGGACTCGGTGATGGCGCCGACTCCCGAATGCAGCACGCGGACCCGCACCTCGTCATTGCCGATCTTTTCCATCGCCTGAACGATCGCTTCGGCCGAGCCCTGCACGTCGGCCTTCACCACAATGGGCAGTTCCGAGACATTGGCATCGTCCTTGGCCTTGGCCATCAGTTGCTCGAGCGTGGTCGCGGCGCCGGCGGCGGCCCGCTTTTCCTTGGCCAGCTTCTCGCGGTAGGTGGCAATCTCGCGCGCCTGCGCCTCGGTCTCGACCACGTTGAGAACGTCGCCGGCCTCGGGTGTGCCGTTCAGGCCCAGAACCTCGACCGGAACCGAGGGACCGGCCTCCGAGACCCGCTCGCCCTTGTCGTCGATCAGTGCCCGGACCTTGCCCCACTGCTCGCCCACCACGAAGATGTCGCCCTGGCGCAGGGTGCCGTTCTGCACCAGCACCGTGGCAACCGGACCGCGGCCCACGTCAAGCTTGGCCTCGATGACCGCGCCATTGGCGGCACGGTCGGGGTTGGCCTTCAGTTCAAGGATTTCGGCCTGCAGCGCGATGGCTTCCAGCAGATTGTCCAGACCCACGCCGGTCAGCGCCGAAACCTCGACGTCCTGCACGTCGCCCGACATCTTCTCGACCACGATCTCGTGGTTGAGAAGGTCGGTGCGCACCTTGGTGGGGTTGGCCGAGGGCTTGTCGATCTTGTTGATCGCCACGATCATCGGCACCTTGGCGGCCTTGGCGTGATTGATCGCCTCGATGGTCTGCGGCATCACCGCGTCATCGGCGGCAACCACCAGCACCACGATATCCGTCACATGCGCGCCACGGGCCCGCATCGAGGTGAAGGCCGCGTGGCCGGGCGTGTCGAGGAAGGTCATCTGTGCCCCGTCCTCGGTCGTCACCCGATAGGCGCCGATATGCTGGGTGATCCCGCCAGCTTCGCCGGCCACGACCTTGGCATGACGGATCGCATCGAGAAGCGAGGTCTTGCCGTGGTCCACGTGGCCCATCACCGTGATGATCGGCGGGCGCGGCTTGAGGTCAGAGGCCTTGTCCTTGACCGCGTCGATCACCTGCTCGACATCGGCATCGGACACGCGCACCACGCGGTGGCCGAATTCCTCGATGATCAGCTCGGCGGTATCGGCGTCAATCGACTGGTTCTGGGTCGCCATGATGCCGTTCTGCATCAGCGCCTTGACCACATCGGCCACGCGCTCGGCCATGCGGTTGGCAAGCTCCGAGACCATGATCGCTTCGGGCAACTGCACGTCGCGCACGATCTTTTCGCGGTCCTGGGGGCCGCCCATGGCCTTCTGGCGCGCGCGCTCCTGCTTGCGCTTGATCGCGGCCATCGAAAGCTGCCGCCCGCCCTCGCCTCCGGTCAGCGCCTGGTTGACGGTCAGCCGCCCGGAGCGGCGGCCGTCATCCTCGCGGCCCGGCTTGGCCTTGGCGGCCTTTTCGCGCACTTCGCGCTCGCGGTCGATCTTGCGCGGCGACGAGGAGGGCGCCGGGCCGGGTGCGCCGGCGGCGCCACGGGGCGCCGGACGGTCCTCGGCCTGCGGCTCTGCCGCACGGCGGGTGGCTGCCTCGGCCTTTTCGACCTTGGCGGCTTCCTCTTCGGCCTTCACGCGCAACCGCTCTTCGCGCTCGCGCTCTTCCTGTTCCTTGGCCTCGACATCGGCACGCCGGCGCTCGCGCTCCTCGGCGCGCTCGCGCTCTTCGGCCTCGCGGCGGGCGGCGTCTTCTTCCTCGCGCGCCTTGGCCATGGCCAAGGCCTTCATCCGGCGTTCCAGTTCGGCATCGCTGATGCCGGCCGGCCGCTTGGAGGGATCGCCCATGACAGGAGCCGCGCCGCCGGTTGCCGTCGGTTTCGGCGCACCGGGCTTGGGCACCACAACGCGCTTGCGCTTGGTTTCCACCACGACGTTCTTGGTCCGCCCATGGCTGAAGCTCTGCTTCACGTTCCCCGGACGGGAACCGCGCAGACCAAGGGTCTTTTTGCCGTCGTCTTCGGTCATCGAGCTACTTTATCCTTTCAGGCAGCGGACATGCCGCCGTCTTTTTCGCGCAAGCCTCGCAGCTTTGCCGCTTCCTCTACAACACGGTCACTGAGTGCGCCAGTCGCGAGCGCGCCATGTATCACACTTTGACGGCCGAATGCCAAACCCAATTCCTGGGAGGTCAAACAGCCGTAATAACGGGCCCCTTGCGGGGTCCAGAGCTTGGTCTTGCCGCGCTCCGAGCCGTCGCTGGCCTGGAGCAGAACCCGCACGTTGTCGGCCGCGAGCCAGCTCTTGACCTTCTCGAATCCGGCCACCGCGATCCCGGCCTTGCGCGCCAGCGCGATCAGATCGACCACCCGGCGCGCCAGCTGACGCTCGACCTCGGCGGCCAGTCCCTCGGGCACCGTGACCGCCTGTTTGGCCGCGCGCGAGAACTGGCCCTTGCCGGCCTTGTCCAGCGCATCGTGGCTGGCGGTCACCCACATGCCGCGCCCCGGCAGCTTGCCGAGAATATCGGGAACGACCTGGCCCTCGGGGCCGACCACAAAGCGGATCAGCCCGGATTTGGGCGCGGTCTCGCCGGTGACGATGCACCGGCGTTCCGCTTCCTGCTCGCGATCCTTGGGCGCTCCGCCTCGGGTCATGTCGGTTCCTGTCGAAGGCCCGAAATCAGGCCTCCGCCTCCTCTTCGTCGTCGCCCTCGGCCGCTTCGGCTTCCAGCTCGGCCGGATCGACCCAGCCCAGCATGACGCGGGCGGTCATCACCATGGCCTGCGCTTCCTCGAGGCTGACATCGAACTTTTCCAGCACGCCTTCATCCTTGACACGCTCGCCGTTGACGGTGGTCCAGCCGCCGGCCAGCTCCCAGTCGGCGCAGGTGGCGAAGTCTTCCAGCGTCTTGACATCGTCCAGCGCCAGCGCCTCGACCATCTGCGGGGTCAGGCCCTCGAACTCGATCAGGCTGTCCTGCGCGCCAAGCTCGCGGGCATGGTCCAGGGCGCGCTTGTTCTGCGCCTCCAGATAGTCGCGGGCACGGGCCTGCAACTCGGCCGCGGTGCTGTCGTCGACGCCGTCGATCCCCAACAGCTCGTCAAGCTCGACATAGGCGACCTCTTCGAGGTTGGTAAAGCCTTCGGCCACCAGCAGCTGGGCAAAGAACTCGTCCAGATCCAGGGTTTCCATGAACAGGGCGGTCCGGGTCTCGAACTCGGCCTGACGGCGCTTGCTTTCTTCTTCCTCGGTCAGGATGTCGATGCTCAGGCCGGTCAGCTGGCTGGCCAGTCGCACGTTCTGGCCACGACGGCCGATGGCGAGGCTCAACTGCTCCTCGGGCACCACCACTTCGATCCGCTCGGCGTCTTCGTCGAACACGACCTTGGAGACCTCGGCCGGCTGCAACGCGTTGACGAGGAAGGTCGGGATATCCTCGTTCCACGGAATGATGTCGATCTTTTCGCCCTGCAACTCGTTGACGACCGCCTGAACCCGGCTGCCGCGCATGCCGACGCAGGCGCCGACCGGATCGATGGAGTTGTCGTAGGAGATGACCGCGATCTTGGCGCGGCTGCCCGGGTCACGGGCGACGGCCTTGATCTCGATGATGCCGTCGTAGATCTCGGGCACTTCCATCTTGAACAGCTCGGCCATGAACTCGGGCGCGGTGCGGCTGAGGAAGATCTGCGGGCCGCGCGGCTCGCGGCGCACTTCCTTGATGTAGCAGCGGATACGGTCGCCGGGGCGATAGCTTTCGCGGCCGATCTTGTCATTGCGGCGCAGGATGGCTTCGCCGGCGCCCACATCGACGATCAGGTTGCCGTATTCCTCGCGCTTGACCAGCGCGTTGATGATGGTGCCGGCGCGGTCCTTGAATTCTTCGTACTGCTTATCACGCTCGGCTTCGCGGACCTTTTGCAGGATCACCTGCTTGGCCGACTGCGCCGCGATCCGGCCCAGCTCGACCGGCGGAACCTCCTCGACCAGCGTGTCGCCGATCTTGGGGTCTTCCAGATATTGCCTGGCCTGCTCGACGGTGAATTGCGACTGATAATTCTCGACCTCGTCATCGGCAACGACGGTGCGCACGCGGGTAAAGCGGGCGCGGCCGGTCTTGCGGTCGATGTTGACGCGGATGTCCATCTCGGCGCCGTAGCGGCTCTTGGCGGCGCGGGCGAGGCTCTCTTCCATCGCCTCGACCACCAGCGCGGGGTCGATCATCTTTTCGCGGGCCACCGCTTCAGCGGTCTGCAACAGCTCAAGCTGGTTGGCAGAAGTAATTGCCATCAGTCGTTCTCCTCTTCGCCATCAATGATGGTCTCAACTTCGTCAAACTGGGCCTCGTCAATCTGGCCCGCGTCCTTGCGTCCGCGCAGAACATCGCGGATCAGGTCGTCCGTCAGGACGAGCTTGGCATCGGAAAGCCAATCGAACCGGAGCCCGATCGTGCCTTCTTCGATCTCGATAAGCACCTCGTCGCCCTCGACACCCGCCAGGTTGCCCTTGAAGCGGCGGCGGCCGTCGATCAGCTCGGTGGTCTCGATCTTGGCTTCATGGCCCGCCCACAGCTCGAAATCCTTGAGCCGGGTCAGCGGACGGTCGATGCCGGGGCTGGACACTTCGAGCGTGTAGGCCTCGACGATCGGGTCCTCGACATCGAGAAGCGCGCTCACCGCCAGCGAGATCGCGGCGCAGTCATCGACCTCGATGGTGCCATCGGGGCGCTGGGCCATGATCTGCAATATGGCTTCCTTGCCGGTCATCAGGCGCACGCGCACGACCTCAAACCCCAGATCCTCGACGGCGGGGGTGATGATATCGGCGATGCGGCGGTCAATGGCCGCTTTGGCTATCAGTTCGGTCATGAGTCTCTTGTGGGCATAAAAAAACGGGCGCGCGGCCCGTTCAACTTACCGGTGGAGCCTTGGGGGTGGAGGCCAAGGCGCCGCTGTCAAGGCGCATATACGGATTGCTGCCCGAGTCTGCAAGCCAAAAGCGGTCAGGCGAACCACCAGCGTTCAGCGATGCGCCCGCCATCGAGCGGGGCGGTGATCCCGAGCGTCTCGGGATGCCTCAGCGCGGCGGCATGGCCGTCGAGGAAATCCACCGGCACGGCCAGGGTGCCGCGCCGGTCGATCTGGTCGCGCAGTTGCGCAAACAGCGTCGCGCGCTCCGGCCCGTCAGCGGCGGCGCGGGCCAGATGCAGCAGCGCGAGGTCTTCGGGGGTTTCGCACAACCCGGCCAGCGTGCAGTCCTCGGTCGGCTGCCGCAGCCGCAGCGCCAATGTCAGTGCCGCCGCCTGCTGTCCGGTTGACAGGGTCAGCCCGGCGCGCGCCAGCAACTGCGCAATCGCCGGATCGTCAGCCTGCCTGCCCAAAGCTGCCAGCGTTTCGGGGGCCAGCCGGACCGCGGTCCGGTCCGGCATCGTCAGCGACAATTCGCCAAGGCCGCTGAGCGTGGTCAGGACGATGTCGCCGCGCAAGGACGGCGCCTGCCCCGGATCGAGTGTCGCCGCCGCATCTGCCACACCCGTGAGCAAGGCGGCCATCCGCTCTGCGGCCGTATCGGCCCTGATCAGCCGCAGCCCGTCAAACCAGCCTGCCGACCCGTCCTTGTAGTGCCCGGCGACCCGGACGAGCGCCAGGCCATGGTCGCCTTGCCCATCATACTGGTAAAGCCCGGTTCCGTTGACCGCGCCCGGCCCCGCCTCCAGATCGGCGGCGGAAAACATGACCAGACGCGGGTCCGACAGCAGGAATGGAAAATCGGCATTGCCGGCACGCAGG
>CAUJIU010000087.1 GCA_963205075.1 Pseudomonadota bacterium
GTCCCCCGCAAGGTCGCCTTCGAGATGCTGACGACCGGCCGCCTGATCGGCGCGCAGGAGGCCTGCGAGATCGGGCTGATCAACCGCGCGGTGCCGGCCGAAGATCTGGCGGCGGCCACGCTCGACCTGGCCCGCACCATCGCCGGCAAGCTGGCCAGCGCCGTCAGGATCGGCAAGCGGGCCTTCTACGATCAGGCCACCCTGACCACCGAGGCCGCCTATGCGCATGCCGCCGAGGTCATGGCGGTCAACATGATGCTGCCCGATACGGATGAAGGCATCGACGCCTTTCTGGGCAAGCGGCCCCCCCAATGGGACAGAAATCGTCCCCAAGGGTAGCCCTGAGCGGCCAAATTCCCTAACCTGTCCAGATACATGGGGTAGCCACTGAGGGGTGCCCGCACCAGAACAGGGGAGCGGCATATGAAAACCACCACATTCACGCTTGCATTGGCGATCGCTGCGGCGAACGGAGCATTGGCGCAGGGCTTTGAATCGGCGCGCATCGGCATCGACGGGTTCAAATACGATGACGGCGACGGTTTCGACATCAGCTACCTGAGCGAACTTCTGGACCTGAGCCATCGGTTCGGCGGCGGCTTTGGCGTGCAACTGGGGCTGGCGCATAGCGACGACGTGGGGTCATCCGATCCGTTTGTCGATGACGATCCGGTCAGCAGCCTGACCCTGCACGGCTTTTACGACCTGAGCACCAGCACGCGGCTGGGCCTGATGCTGGGCAAGGACAGCTACAATGACGGCGACACCGTGCTGGCGGCCGAGGCGATCCACCTGGCCGGCCCGGCGCGGATCGAGGCCCGGCTGGGGCGGTTCGACTCGGCCGTGGAACCCGCGACGCTGATGGAACTGCGCGGCGAATACCGGCTGGCGCAGGGCTTCTCGCTGTTGGGCGGCTACCAGCGCATCACCTATGACGGCGGCTTCGGCTATTTCTCGCATGCCTATCTGGGCGGGGCCTATGACATCGGCAACCGCGCCCGTATCCATGCCACCTATGGCGCCACGGTGAACGACTACGGTGTGCCCCCGGTCTATGAGGGCTCGCAGATCACCGTTGGTTTCACGGCCGATCTGGGCGGGCCGAGAAACCCGAAGATGTTCACATATAACCCATTCTTCTGAGCAGGTTACGGCGCGATCCTAAAGGTTGTAGATCGCGCCGAACTTGGCTTCCAGATAGTCCAGCAGCGGCGCCTCGGAGGGGGCGCCGCCGATGGCGCGGGTGATGACCTCCTTGGGCTCGTAGAGGCCGCCGTGCCGTTGCAGGTGCTCGGCCAGCCAGCCGGTGGCGCGCGCGGTATCGCCCCGCGCCAGATCGGCGTCGAGATCGGGCAGATCCCTGCGCAGGGCCGCATGCAGGCAGCCGGAATAGACATTGCCCAGCGAATAGGTCGGGAAGTAGCCAAACAGCCCCTCCGACCAGTGCACATCCTGCAACACGCCGTTTGACGGCTTGTCGACCGCAAAGCCGAAATCGGCGGCGAAGCGGTCATTCCAGGCCGCTTCCAGATCGGCCACCACCAGGTCGCCGGCGATCAGGGCCCGCTCCAGATCGAAGCGCAGCATGATGTGCAGATTGTATTGCACCTCGTCGGCCTCGGTGCGGATATAGCCGTTCCCGACCCGGTTGACGGTGGCGTAGAAGGCATCGGGGTCCGGAATCCCGAAATCGCCGAATTCCTTGACCATCCTGTCGAACAGCCAGCCGGTAAAGGCGCGGCTGCGGCCAAGCTGGTTTTCGTAGATGCGGCTCTGGCTTTCATGCACCCCCATCGACACGCCCTGCCCCAGCGGCGTCAGCAGATAGGCCGCGTCGATATGCTGCTCATAGGCCGCGTGGCCGACCTCGTGGATGGTGGAATAGAAGCAGTTGAACGGGTCCTGGGGATTGGTGCGGGTGGTGATGCGCACATCGAGCCCCGAGCCGCTGGAAAACGGATGCACCGCCTTGTCGATGCGGCCCTTGTCCAGGTCATAGCCGAAGGCCAGCGCCAGATCGCGCGAGATGCGCAACTGGCCGTCCTCGGCATAGCTGCCCTGCAAGGCTCTGGGCGCGGGCCGGTCCAGAATGGCTGCGCGCAACGCCACCAGGCGCGGGCGCAGCGCATCGAACATGGCGGCAATCTCGGCCCCCGAGCCGCCGGGCTCGTAATCGTCCAGCAGCGCATCGTAGAGATCGCCGCCCGTGGCCAGACAGGCCGCCTCCTCGCGGCGCAGTTGCAGCACCTTGTCGAGCATCGGCAGGAAGGCCGCCACATCGTCCTTGCCGCGTGCCTCGGCCCAGACCCGGTGCGCCAGCGAGGTGGTGCGCGCCAGTTCCGAGGCCAGCCGCGCCGGCACCTTGGCGGTGCGCTCGTAGCGGCGGCGGATATGGCGCAGGTTGGCGCGGGCGACCTCGTCCCCCGGCTCGGCCTTGTCCAGCCACTCGCCGATGCGCGGATCGATGCGCCGCTGATGCAGCACCGAGGCCATGGCGGCATGTTCCTCGGCGCGCTGCGGCGTGGCGCCCTCGGGCATCATGGTCTCCTGGTCCCAGCCAAGCCGGCCGGCGACCTGCTCAAGGGCTTCGGTCTCGCGCTGGAACGCGATCAGCTGGTCATAGGCGGTCATGGGTCATCCTCTGATGGACTGGGGCAAGGGATAGCGGGCAAGGAACCGCGCCCGCAGGACCGCAACCCACAGAGCCACGGCAACGATCTGGTGCAGGATGGCGATGTGCAGCGGCGCGGCCATCAGCGCGGTATAGATGCCCAGCGTGGCCTGCCCCAGCACCAGCAGCATCACCAGATCGAAGCTGCGCCGGGTGGCGGCATTGGCCTGCCGCCGCCCGCGCCGCCAGACCACGATGGCCAGCACGATCAGCAGATAGGCGGTCATGCGGTGGATGAACTGCACCAGCCCGGCATCCTCGAAGAAGTTGCGCCAGACCGGGGTCAGCGTGAACGGATCGGGCGGCAGGAAGCCGTCGCCCATCAGCGGCCAGGTCGGGAAGGCGCGCCCGGCATCGATGCCCGCCACCAGCGCCCCCAGAAGCACCTGCACGAAGGTCAGGTGCATCAGCCCGGTCGCGGCCCCGAAGAGCCGCGCATCGCCAGACCGCCGCGCCTGCAGCAGATCGGCCTCGCGCCGCCCGAGCTTGAAGATGAACCAGATCATCACCGCCAAAATGGCGAAGGCCAGCCCCAGATGCGTCGCCAGCCGGTAGGAGGCCACATCCATCATTGAGCCCTGCAGGCCCGAGCTGACCATCCACCAGCCGACCGCGCCCTGAAGCCCGATCAGCGCCCCCACCAGCAACAGCCGCGCCGTCCAGCCTCGGGGCAGGCCGCGCGACAGGGCCAGCGCCGCGAATCCCGCCGCCCAGACCAGCCCGATCAGACGGCCCAGCTGCCGGTGCGACCATTCCCACCAGAAGATGTACTTGAACTCGTCAAGCGACATGCCCTGGTTCTGCAAC
Source organism: Pseudomonadota bacterium (assembly GCA_963205075.1). Classification (GTDB taxonomy): domain Bacteria; phylum Pseudomonadota; class Alphaproteobacteria; order Rhodobacterales; family Rhodobacteraceae; genus KLAP22. The sequence goes on from CAUJIU010000087.1 coordinate 3,479, forward strand.
AGATATTCCGGCGATTGCTGATAGGCGGCAAACTCGGCCGACCAGGCCGCATCGCCCATCGGCGGCATGGCGCCGGACAGGGGCGCCCATTCGGTGATCGACAGGCCCGAATCCGTCAGCCGGGTCAGCCCGCCCACCACCACGATCGCCGCCACCATGACGGCCAGCACGATCAGCCAGATCCGCGCCCAGTGCCGCCCCGCGCCGGTGCCCCGGTCGATGCCGCCCGGTGTGGCGGCCACGGCCTTGCGGGCATCACCCACCTCCTCGAACAGGTTTCGCGGCTTGGTCGCCATCATGGCCTCCCTGGCTGTTTGGGGCGAACCTAAGCCGGTTGATCCGGCCCGGCAAGGATCAGCCCCGCTCTTTCCAGCGCACCATTTGCCGCATCACCCCGTGCAGCATCTGCACGTCGGGCCGGGTCATCGGCATCCGGCTCCAGAAATTGCGCAGGTTGGTCTTCATATGCGCGGCCTTGTGTTCGGGAAAGAAGAAACCGGCTTCCTCCAGCCGTCCCTCGTAATGCTCGGCGAGCTTTTCCACCTCATGCGCCTCCGCCCAGTCGGCGCCGGCCATGTCCACCCGCGCGGCCTGCACTTGCTCGGCCTGCCGGCGCCACTCATAGGCGGTCAAGAGCACGCATTGCGCCAGGTTGAGCGACGAGAACTCCGGGTTCACCGGCACCGAGATCACCGCGTTGGCGCGCGCGATGTCGTCATTCTCCATCCCGGTCCGCTCGGGGCCGAACAGCACCGCGACCCGCCCTCCCGCCGCGATCCGCGCCGCGGCGTCGGCCATGGC
>CAUJIU010000088.1 GCA_963205075.1 Pseudomonadota bacterium
GTGCAGATGGGCGGCCGAGCCGGCCAGGGCGGCATAGTCATCCTCGACCACGCTGACCGAGAAATTGCCCATGAAACCGGCGAAACGGCCCTTGTCGCGGAAGGCCTCGCCAAAACCGAAGGACTTGAGATAGGGCGCAAAGGCCCGCGACACCCCGCCCACCAGATAGATGCCGCCAAAGGGCAGCTGGATCAGCGCGAGGTTGCCGGCGACGGTGCCCAGCATGCGGGTGAACACATGCGCGGCCTCGAGCGCGCGGGCGTCGCTGCCATCGGCGCAGGCAGCCATGATGGCTTGCGCGGCGGCCTCGCGCGGCTCGCCCGCCTCATGCCCGAGCCAGGCATAGACCCGCTCGAGCCCGCGTCCCGACAGCACATCCTCGACCCCGGGAAAGCCATGCGCGGTCTCGACGAAGCGGCAAAGCCGCAGATCGGCCTCGGTGCGGATCGGCAGATTGGCGTGGCCGGATTCAGAGGGCGCCACCAGCCGCCCGAACTCGGTATCGAAGACCGGCGCGGCGTTGAAGCCGGTGCCGACCCCGATCACCAGCTTGGCCGCGCTGGGGTTGGCGTTTTCGCCGCCGCCGGCCAGGATCTGCGTCACCCTGTCCGGATCGATGAACCCGATGGCATGGCCCTGTGCCTGCAGATCGTTGAGGATCGACACCACCCGCGCCCCGGTGGCCCGGCCAAGCGTCAGCTTGTCGATGGTCCAGTCCAGATTGGTCATGGTGGCGCGCCCGTCATGCACCGGCCCGGCCACCGCCACGCAGGCGGCATCGGGCACCGGCCCGCCCAATTCTTCGACATAGCGGCCCAGCACCGTCTCCAGCCCCGGAAACTCGGCATTGTGGTAGCGGCGGATCGTGGTCGCGTCGACCCGCGCGCCTTTGGTCATGGCCACGCGGGTGTTGGTGCCGCCGATATCGGCGACAAGAAAGGTGTTCGACGCGGGCTGGGCCATGGTGCCTCCGGCTGGCTAACGGGCGAGGGCGGATTTCAGCGCGGTGTAGGACGCTTTGGGCAGGCGTTTCAAGCTGTCAAAGTCGACATGGACCAGCCCGAACCGCTTCTCGTAGCCGAAAGCCCATTCGTAATTGTCCATCAGCGACCAGTAGAAGAAGCCCTTGACGTTGGCGCCGTCCGCGATGGCGCGCCGGGTGGCCAGGATGTGGTCGGAGGCGAAGTCGATCCGCTCGGGGTCGTAGACCGCGCCGTTTTCCACCAGATCAGGCCGCGCCATGCCGTTTTCGGTGACATGGATCGGCAGGTCGCCCACATAGTCGCGCGCCATGCGGGTCAGGGTCTGGTAGAGGCCATCGGGATAGATTTCCCAGCCCATCTGGGTCCTTGGCAGGTCGCCCTCGACCGTGCCGACCCCGCCCGATCCCGGCGCGTCGGAATGGGTCAGGAGCGCGCGGGTGTAGTAGTTGACCCCCAGCCAGTCCATCGGCTGCGAGATCGTCGCCATGTCGTCCTGCCAGCCCGCCGGCATGTGCGGGCCAAACAGGTCCAGCGCCGCCTGCGGGTAGGTGCCCCCGGTGACGCCCTCGATGAACCAGCGGTTGAACACCGCGTCAAAGGTATCGGCGGCGGCACGGCTGCCGGCGCTGTCATCGGCGGGCTCGGCATGGGTGAAGTTCAGCACGATGCCGTTGTTCTTCATGCCCGCCGCCCGGAGCCGCCCCATGGCCTCGCCATGGGCAAGCAGGACGTGGTGCATGGCGCGGGCGGTGGCGCGGATGTCGCGCAGGCCCGGCGCGTGATGGCCCAGATAATGCGAAAGGTAGGCCACGCACCACGGCTCGTTGATGGTGCCGATGGCCGAGATCCGGTCGCCGATGCGGGCGGTGATGATGTCGGTGAAATCGCCAAACCAACTGGCCACATCGCGGTTGGCCCAGCCGCCCAGATCGGCCAGCGCCGAGGGCATCTCCCAGTGGTAGAGCGTCTGGAACGGCTTGAGCCCGCGCTCCAGCATGCCGTCGACCAGCCGGTCGTAATAGTCCAGCCCCTGCTGGTTTACCGTGCCGCGCCCCTCGGGCAGCACCCGCGCCCAGGAGGTCGAGAAGCGGTAGGCGTCGAAACCGGCCTCCTTCAGCAGGTCCAGGTCCTCTGGCCAGCGGTGGTAGTGATCGCAGGCCAGCGCCCCGTTTTCGCCGCGCACCACGTTGCCGGGGGCGGCGGCGAAAGTGTCCCAATGGGTCGAGCCGGCGCCGCCGAACTTGTGACCTTCGATCTGGTAGGCGGCGGTTGCGGCGCCGAACAGGAAATCGGCGGGGAAATCGGAGCGGCTGAACTTCATGAGTGGTCCTCGGAAAGGGGCGGCGAAGCGCTGGCAACGGAAGCGGCGGTCGCGGCAGCGTCCCCCGGACGAGAGACGCGCCCCGCAATGGCGGCAGAATCCCTCGTTGGCCACAGTTTTACGTAATCGTTTCAGGTCTGCCAAGCGGCAAATAATCTGACAGCAAGAACAACATGATAGGCGAAATCGGCGGGGATGAAGCCTCGGGCGTGAATCAGCGGGTCAGCACCAGGGTGCCGCCGCTGATCTCGATCGAGGAAAACAGCCCCAGATAGGTCATGCCAAGCAGCGATCGGTCCATCTCGCCGCCATTGACCACGGCGCGCAGGTTCTGGTCGCGGATCTGGCCGACCTCGACCCTGTCGAGCCGCACCGGCGCGGTCAGCACCGAGCCGTTGGCGGTATTGGCGCTGCCGACAAAGCGCAAGGTCGAGATGTCGATGCCGATACGCTCGGCATCCTGCCGGGTCAGCACGATCTGGCTGGCGCCGGTATCGACCACGAACTCGACCGCGACCCCGTTGACCAGCAGCGTCAGGTGATAATGCCCGTCGGGGCGGCGCGGCAGCTCGATGCGGTTGTCCGCCAGCACCGACTGGCGCGGCGCCACCTCGCGCTGGATGTCGTTCCAGAGGCCGAAGGCGGCAATGGCGCCCAGAAAGATGAACAGCCAGACCGAGGCCTGCTGCGCCATGCGCCCCCAGTTGCCGCGGTTCTGCACCACGAACCAGCCGCCGACCGCGATGGCCAGAAGGGCGAAATAGGCGAGGCTGGCAAACTGGTCTGAGCTCATCAGACCGATATAGGTCTCAGGTGGCCATTCCGAAAGAGCGCAGCCCGTCGAGAATGAACTGCACCGCCAGCGCGGCCAGCAGCATGCCCAGGATCCGCGTCACCACGTTGATCCCGACCTTGCCCAGCACGCGCTCGATCAGCGGCGAAACCAGCAGCGTCACGAACACGATCAGGAGGTTGGCGGCCATCACGGCGGTGATCGCCGCGAAATCGGCCGCGGACTTGGCCTGGCCGGCCAGCAGGATGATGGTGGTGATCAGCCCCGGCCCGACGATCAGCGGAATGGCCAGCGGAAACACCGAGGGGTCGTCGTGATGTTCTTGCTGGCCCTCTTCGGCGCTGCCCTTGCGGCGCGCCTGCCGGCGCTCGAACAGCATGTCGAGCGCGGTCAGGAACAGCAGGACCCCGCCCGCGATGCGGAATGCGGGCATGGAAATGCCGACAAAGCCCAGCACCGCCTCGCCCAGGAACAGGAACAGCAGCATCAGCACGCCGGCGGTCAGGCAGGCGCGCAGCCCGATGGCGCGGCGCTGGCCGGGGGTCATGCCACGGGTCAGCGCGACGAACAGCGGCGCCAGGCCCGGCGGGTCGATGATGATGAACAGCGTGGTGAAGGCTGCGATGAGGGCCGGCCATTCGGTCATGCGGCTTGCGCCTGTTCAAGTTTCTCCAGCGCAGCCAACCACATTGCCTCGGCGCGGCCAAGCCCGTCCATCACCTCGGCGTATTTCTTGTTCCAGGTCTCCAGCTCGCCCGCGCGCCCGTCTTCGTAAAGCTCGGGATTGGCCAGCTTCCTGGCCAGCTTGTCGCGCATGTCGTTGATCTTGTTGACGCGCTCCTCGCATTTGCGCACCTCGGCGCGCAGCGACAGCACCTCGTCACGGCTCGGCCTGGCGGTTTTCGGCTTTTCCGCCGGCTTTTCGGGCGGCTTGTCGCCGCTGATCAACAGCTTGCGATAGGCCTCCAGATCGTCGTCATAGGGCGCGACGCGGCCGTCTTTCACCAGCCAGAGCCGATCGGCGACCATCGACAGCAGGTGCATGTCGTGGCTGACCAGGATCACGGCGCCGGAATAGGCGGTCAGCGCCTCGACCAGCGCCTCGCGGCTCTCGATGTCGAGGTGGTTGGTGGGTTCGTCGAGGATCAGCAGATGCGGCGCGTCGATGGTGGCCAGCAAGAGCGACAACCGCGCCTTCTGCCCGCCCGACAGCCGCCCGACCTCGGTTTCGGCCTGCGCCGCCATCAGGCCAAATCCCGCCAGACGGGCCCGCAGCCGTGACTGGCCTTCCTCCGGCCGCAGCCGCAGCAGGTGTTGCAGCGGGGTTTCCTCGACCCGCAGCTCGTCCACCTGATGCTGGGCGAAAAAGCCGATGCGCAGCTTGGACGAGCGCACGATGCGCCCCGACAGCGCCGGCAGCCGATCCGAGAGCAGCTTGGCCAGCGTGGTCTTGCCCTCGCCGTTGCGGCCCAGCAGCGCGATCCGGTCATCCTGATCGATGCGCAGGTTCAGCCCGCGCAGCACGATATGCGTGCCATAGCCGGTCGAGACCGCTTCGGTGGAAATGATCGGCGGCGACAGTTCCTCGGGCGTCGGAAAGGTGAAGACCGTGCGCGCGGCGTCTTCGGGCACGCGGATGGTTTCCATCTTTTCCAGCATCTTGACCCGGCTCTGCGCCTGCTTGGCCTTGGAGGCCTTGGCCTTGAAGCGGTCAACAAAGGCCTGCAGATGCGCGCGCCGCGCGTCCTGCTTCTTGGCCGCCGAGACCATCAGCGCCCGCTTTTCCGCCCGCTGGCGGGCGAACTGGTCGTAAGGTCCGGAATAATAGGTCAGCTTGCGGTCTTCGAGATGCAGGATGGCGCCGACCGAGCGGTTGAGCAGCTCGCGGTCGTGACTGACGATCACGACCGTATGCGGATAGCTGACCAGATAGCTCTCCAGCCAGAGCGCGCCTTCAAGGTCGAGATAGTTGGTCGGCTCGTCGAGCAGCAACAGGTCGGGCTGGGCAAACAGCACCGAGGCCAGCGCCACCCGCATCCGCCAGCCGCCCGAAAACGCCGAGCAGGGCATCAGCTGTTCGTCGCTGGTGAAGCCCAGCCCCTTGAGGATCGACGAGGCCCGCGCCTCGGCCGACCAGGCGTCGATATCGCTCAGCCGGGTCTGGATCTCGCCGATGCGGCCGGGATCGGTGGCGGTTTCGGCCTCGCGCAGCAGGCTCGCGCGCTCCAGGTCGGCTGACAGCACGGTGTTGATCAGGCTGACCTCGTTGCCGGGGACCTCCTGGCTGACGCCGCCGATCTTCGATCCCCTGGGCAGGCTGATCTCGCCCTGATCGAGCGTCAGCTCGCCCCGGATCAGCCGGAACAGCGTGGTCTTGCCGGTGCCGTTGCGCCCCACCAGGCCCACCTTGTGGCCATAGGGTATGACGGCGCTGGCCCCGTCAAAGAGCGGGCGGCCGTCAATCGAGTAGGAAATGTCATCAATGCGCAGCATGGCGGCTCATTGCCCGACCGGGCGGGGGGCGTCAATGGCCTGTGGCGGCGCACCGGGCCGCCGATACCCGCCCTTTTCATGGGTCAAAGCCCATGATAGGGCAGCGCCAATTTCAACATCGGGGCAGCCGCCCCACGACATCAAGAGGTCCAGACATGGCTATCGAACGCACGCTCTCCATCATCAAGCCCGACGCCACCAAGCGCAACCTGACCGGCAAGATCAACGCCAAGTTCGAGGAAGCCGGGCTGCGCATCGTGGCGCAGAAGCGCATCAAGCTGTCGATGGAGCAGGCCGGCAAGTTCTACGAAGTGCACGCCGCCCGCCCGTTCTATGGCGAGCTGTGCGAGTTCATGGCCTCGGCCCCGGTCGTGGTGCAGGTGCTGGAAGGCGAGAACGCCATCACCAGGAACCGCGAAGTCATGGGCGCCACCAACCCCAAGGATGCCGCCAAAGGCACCATCCGCGCCGAATTCGCGCTGTCGGTCGGGGAAAACTCGGTGCACGGCTCGGATGCGCCCGAGACCGCCGCGCAGGAGATTGCCTTCTACTTCTCCGGTCTCGAACTGGTCGGCTAGGCCGCGCGCCCGATCCGGGCCATCGGCTTGCCATTCAGGGCCGTCCGCACCTCGGTGGCGCGGGCGGCCTTTCTGTTGAGATTGGCCTCCAGCAGCCGGTAGTTGCGGATGTTGGAGTTGTAGGCCACGTCGAAGACATCGCCGATGACCGGGATCGAGCCGATCAGCATGTCGGCGAGCAGGTTGCAGGTCATGTAGGCCAGCGCACCGGGCGTGGCGCCCAACTGCCGCGCCTTCCAGATCATCCAGGCCGAAGGGGCCACGGTGGCAAGGTCCCCGACCACCGGCACCAGGCCCAGGATATTGTCGAGGCCCACGGAAAAATTGGTGCCCGGAATGAAGAACAGCGCATCCATGCGCCAGGCCACCCGGCGCAGGCGCTGCAATTCCCGATCGATGTCCTGAGCCATGTTCATGGCGTTAACATAGCGGCGGTCCGGCAGCCTGAAAAGCGAAATCTCAGCGCTCGATCAGGCCGAAATTCTGCATGAACTGCATGAGCTCGGACAGGGGCCGGTCATGGCTGGCGGCCTTGATCTGGTCAAACCGCTTGCGCAAGGCGCGCTTTTCCTCGCCGGTGCAATCGTTCCAGGGGCGGCCCTGCAAGCCCATGACCAGCGCGTAATAGCCGATGAAATGCGGCCGCGACCCGGTGGCGAGCAAGCGGCGATAGGCCTCGTCGGCGCCCAGGTCGCGCACCTGCTCGGCCTCGGTCATGCCGGCGCGGGCAAATGCCTCGACCGAAGCCGGCCCGAGATTGCGGATGGTCAGGATCGACGCCATGGCGCGAAATCTAGAAGCGGGGGCAAAAAAAGACCAGCGGGTCGGCACATGTATGGGAGGAATAGCCCCGGTGCCCGCTGGTCTGTCAGAGTCGGACCCGCCGAGGGAGAAGCGGCGGTCCCGTCGAAGCCAGCCATCGCGCCATACGCGATCAGATGCTGGCGAAATCCTTGAACACCGGCGGCGGCGTTGCGGGTGCTGGCCCGACATCCGGCTGCGCCGGTTGTGGTTGCGGGCTGACGTCCTTGCCTGGCCTTGCCTGTGCCATATCGGTCCTGTCTGCGGCGGCCGGTTTGATCCGACTCGACTTGTCCAATTCGACTTTGATTCAACCTACAATGGAATCGGTGTTTTCCCGCGTCAAAATTGTGGCCGAATAATGGCGCCCGCCCAGTGTTGCAATTTCGTATCTGTAGCTCAGAGGGCCTCGGCCGCACCGGCGGCGACCATTGCCGACAGGAATTGCGCCACCTCGGCCGTGGTGTTGTAATGGCTGATCGAGACCCGGGTGCAGGCCGGAATACCCAGCGGCGTCAATATGTTGCCGCTGTAGTGGTCGGCCTTGCGGACATGGGTCCGCACCCCGTGCGCGGCCAGATGCGCGACCAGATCGGAGGCCTCCATCCCCGCCAGCGTCAGCGAGACGACGCCCTCGCGATGGTCGTTGCCCGCCCCGCCGATGACCTGCACCCGCGGCATGTCTGCCAGCCCCGGCAGGTTGCCGGTGCCGTGCATCACCGAATGCATCAGCGCCTTTTCCTGGGCGTCGATGGCATGGGCGGCGGCGACAATGCGCGCGCGCCGGTCCGTGGACGGGGTGAAGCGGCTGCCCAGCCAGTCGAAATAGGCCACCACGTCCGAGAAAGTCGCGTAGCTGCCCGAGTCGCGGGTGCCAAGCTCCCAGTTGGTCTCGGGGCTGCCCAGCACGCCTTCCCTGGTGCAGCCGGTCAGCCGGTCCGAGGCCCAGCCGATGCCGTAGCCGTGGCGCGAAAACACCTTGTAGGGCGAGACCGCATAGCCATCGACCCCGTAGGAGGCGATATCGACCGAGCCGTGGCTGGCATGCTGGATCCCGTCGACGATGATGAAGCAGTCCGGCGCCACCGCCCGGATGGCCCGCACCACGGCGACCACATCGACGGCCATGCCGGTCACGGGCGAGGTGTGGACGATGCTGGCCACCCGGCAATCGGGCCGGACCAGCGCGGCATAGGCGGCCGCGTCAATGGTGCCGGTCGCATCGTCATGGGCCGCGGTCAGCAGCCCGCGGCCGGTCACCTCGGCCCAGCGGGTCATGGCCGAGCGCGAGGCGGGATGCTCCAGCGTGCTGGTCAGCATGGTGCCGCCCTCGGGCGCGCCAAGGGCGGCGGTGCGGATCAGCCGGAACAGCACTTCGGTGCCGCTTTCGCCGGCGAAGATCTGGCCTGACGGCGCGTTGAACAGCAGCCGGGCATCGGCCTTGCCCCGGGCGATTGCCGCCATCAGCGCCTGCGAGGCCGGATTGTCGCGGCCCTGGTTGTCGGGGTAGGCGGCATGGATGGCCGAGGTCTCGACCACCGATTTCAGCGTCAGCGCGCCGCCGGCATTCTCGAAGAACACCCGTGGCCCGGTGAAGGGGCAGGTATCGACATGGGCAAAACGGTCACGGACCTCGTCCATGAGACCGGGGATCTGGTCAATCATCGCATCGTCCTCGGATCAGGCCCGCAGGCGCGCGCCCGAGGGGTCAAACGGTGGTTCGGCCAGCAGCCGCGCCGGGTGCGAGCGCCCAAGAATCGCGACATCGAGCGCCAGACCGGCCACGGCATGTTCGGCCCGAACAAAGCCGAGCGCCAGCGATTTCCCGACCGAGTAGCCATAGGCGCCGGAGCTGACCTGCCCGATGGGCGTGCCATCGGCCAGAAAGATCGGCTCGCCGCCGGTGGCGTCGGCAATGGTCGCCTCGATCTCGATGCAGACCAGCCGGTCGCGGGCGGGGCGGTCCCGGATCGCCAGCCAGGCGGGCTTGTTGAGGAAATCCTTGTCGCCCTTGATCAGGCGATCCAGCCCCACCTCCTGCGGCCAGTATTCGGGGCTGTATTCGCGGCCCCAGCTGCCATAGCCCTTTTCGATCCGCAGCGACCCGAGTGCGCGGCTGCCGACCGGGCCGCCGCCAACCGCCTTTGCCGCGTCCAGCAGGGCCGCGTAGAGCCCCCCCTGATCGGCGGCGGCGCAATGCAGCTCCCACCCCAGGTCGCCGGTGAACGAGACCCGGATCGCCACCACCTCGATGCCCGCCACCCGCATCCGCCGTGACCGCAGGAAAGGGAAAGCGGCGCTGTCCAGCGCGGTATTGGTCAGCGTTTGCAATGCCTTGCGCGCCATGGGTCCGGCGATGTTGAAGCCGCACATCGCCTCGGTCAGGCTGGCAAACCGGGTACCCACCGGCAGCGGCACCGCGCGGAAGAACCGCGGGTGAAAGCGCTCGGCCATGCCGGAGCCG
>CAUJIU010000089.1 GCA_963205075.1 Pseudomonadota bacterium
ATGCCGCCGCCCAGCGCGGTCGAGTAGATCTGCGAGGTGTAGATCTCGGGGTCGCGGAAGTTGGGGCCCTCGAAGGCGAGCGCGAAATGCACCTGCTCAAGCGGCTTGAGTTCCCGCCGCTCGCCGCCCGAAAAGCGCGCAGGCTCGACCGTGGTCGCCTTGATGACCGGGCTGAGATGGCCGAACAGGCTTTCGGCCTGGCGCACGATCGCGTCATGGTCGATGCCGCCCGCCGCCGACAGGATCATCTCGCCGGGGCCGTAATGCTCGGCCAGAAACCCGCAAAGCTCGTCGCGGGTAAAGCGCGAGACCAGGTCTTCGGGGCCCAGGATGGTGCGGCCAAGCGCCTGCCCCGGATAGGCCACCTCTTGCAGCCAGTCGAAGATGATGTCGTCGGGCGTATCCAGCGCCTGCCCGATCTCCTGCAGGATCACGCCGCGCTCGGTCTCGATCTCGGCGGGGTCCATGACCGGGTTGAGCAGGATATCGGCGATCACTTCCAGCCCCAGCGCCACATCCTCTTCAAGAACGCGCGCGTAATACGCGGTCGCCTCGCGGCTGGTATAGGCGTTGATGTAGCCGCCCACATCCTCGATGGCCTCGGCGATCTGCAGCGCCGTGCGGGTCTTGGTGCCCTTGAACGCCATATGCTCGAGAAAATGGGCGATGCCGTTCTGGCTGGCATTCTCGTGGCGGCCGCCCGCCTGCACCCAGATGCCGATGGCGGCCGATTTGAGGCCGGGCATGTGCTCGGTGACGATGCGGAAACCGTTGGAAAGGGTATGGAGTTGGACGCTCACGTTGTGATCCGATCTCTGACGATGGCCTTGAGCGCGCCCAGGTCGTTGGCGACGCGGGTGACGCGCTCGGGCCGGTCAAACAGGTCGGCCATGCGCGCGGGCAGCGGTGGCCGGATGCCGGTCGCGGCCTCGACCGCATCGGGGAACTTGGCGGGATGGGCGGTGGCCAGCGTGATCATGGGCACCGGGCCCAGATGCGCGGAGGCGACCTTGGCGGCCACGGCGCTGTGCGGGCAGAGCAGCTCGCCGGTGGCGGCGCGCATCGCGGCGATGGTGCCGCTGGTTTCGGCCTCGCTCGCCCGGCCGCTGGCGAACTGGCCCTTGAGCCAGTCATAGGCGCCCTGGCTGATCTTGAAGGCGCCGGCGCTGCGCAGCTCTTCCATCTGGGCGGCCACGACCGCGCCGTCGCGCCCGTAGGCGTCAAACAGCGCCCGCTCGAAATTGGACGAGACCTGGATATCCATCGACGGGCTGATCGAGGGCACCACGCCGGATTTCTTCTGCTGGCCGGTCTGCAGGGTGCGGTGCAGGATGTCGTTCTGGTTGGTGGCGATGACCAGCTGTTCGACCGGCAGGCCCATCCGGCGGGCGATGTAGCCGGCGAAGATGTCACCGAAATTGCCGGTCGGCACCGTGAAGCTGACCCTGCGATGCGGTGCGCCCAGGCTGACGGCAGAGGTGAAGTAATAGACCACCTGCGCCAGCACCCGGCCCCAGTTGATCGAGTTCACGCCCGCCAGCGCCACCTCGTCGCGGAAGGCGAAGTCGTTGAACATGTCCTTGAGCGCGGCCTGGCAATCGTCAAAGTCCCCGTCCATCGCCAGCGCGTGCACATTGGCCTCGGTCGGCGTGGTCATCTGGCGGCGCTGCACTTCGGACACGCGGCCATGCGGGTAGAGGATGAACACATCGACATTGCCCAGACCCCGGAAGGCCTCAATCGCCGCCGAGCCGGTATCGCCCGAAGTGGCCCCGACGATGGTGATGCGGTTGCCCGACCGCGCCAGCGACGCCTGGAACATCTGCGCGATCAGCTGCATCGCGAAGTCCTTGAACGCGAGCGTCGGGCCGTGGACCAGCTCGAGCAGGAAATGGTTCGGGCCAAGCTGCACCAGCGGCGCGCGGGCGGCATGGCCGAAACCGCGATAGGCCGCCGCGATCAGGGCGCGAAACTCGGCATCGGTGAAGGCGTCGCCGATGAACGGCCGCATCACCGCAAAGGCGGTTTCCTCATAGCTCGCGCCCGCCATGTCCGCGATCTGCGCATGGGTCAGCACCGGCACGGTTTCGGGCACATAAAGCCCGCCATCACGCGCCAGACCGGTCATCATCGCCTGCTCGAAGCTCAGCGACGGGGCCTGGCCACGGGTGGAAACGTAAAGCATCGGCAGTCAGTCCTTCTGACGAATGGTTCGCACGATCAGGTATCCCGACATGGCGGCCCAGACCAGAGCCAACAGAAACCAGGTGATCGCATATTCAAGGTGATCGTTGCGAATGCCGCTGGTGTCTACGGGCACCAGCGACACGCGCGGGTCCGGATGAGACGTGGTGCGCAGCGCGACCATCACCGGCTCGGTCTGCAGCGCCGCCGCCATGGCCGGCACGTCGCGGGCGAACCATATGCGGGCGGTCTCGTCAGGCGGCGGCGAGGTGTCGGCGCTGTCGTCGGGCCAGATCAGGTTGCCGGTGATCTCGACCGGATCGGTCGCCGGGGCGGTCTCCTTGGCCTCGATCGGCATGACCCCCTGATCGAGCAGGATCAGCCGCCCGTCCCGGGTGCGGAACTGCGATATCACCCGAAAGCCGGTGCCCGCCGATGTTCCCGATGACAGGACATGCAGCTCGCGCCCCGTGGGCTGCCCGGCAAGCGTCACCGCGCGGTAATTGTCCGCCTCGAATCGCGGCTCGGCGGGCAGGGCCACCGGTTCGGCGGCCAGCCGGGTCTCCAGGGCGGTCAGGATGCCCTGTTTCCATGTCAGCCGCTCGACCTGCCAGACGCCCAGCGCCAGCAGCACCGCCACGCCAACCACGCCGAACAGGGCCGGAAAGAACAGCTTGCGAAACATGGCGCCCTTCTGAATGGCAAACGCGCGAGGCCGGGGGCATCGCGCGTTTTCGATATGTCAGCGCGGCGCAGACCTGCGCCTGCCCGGTTTACTGACCCCAGACGTAGATTGCGGAGAACAGGAACAGCCAGACCACGTCAACGAAGTGCCAGTACCAGGCGGCGGCCTCGAAGCCGACATGACGCTCGGCGGTGAAATGGCCGTTGAGCACCCGCATCAGGCAGACGAACAGGAAGATGGTGCCGATGATCACATGCGCGCCGTGAAAGCCGGTCGCCATGAAGAACGACGCCCCGTAGATGTTGACGGCAAAGACGAAGGCGGAATTGCTGTATACCTAGGCCTGAAAAAGGGTGAACAGCACCCCCAGGGCAATGGCCAGGATCAGGCCCCACTTGACGTCCTCGCGGTTGTCCTCATGCACCAGCGCGTGGTGGGCCCAGGTCGCGGCGGCGCCCGAGCAGAGCAGGATCAGGGTGTTGATCAGCGGCAGATGCCAGGGATCGAAGGTCTCGATCCCGGCCGGCGGCCAGACGCCATCGACCAGCGGGCTTTGCGGGCCCATCGGGTAGAGCGCGTGCTTGAAGAAGGTCCAGAACCACGCCAGGAAGAACATGATCTCGGACATGATGAACAGGATGAAGCCGTAGCGCAGGCTCATCCGCACCACCGGCGTATGGTCGATGCCGTTGCCCTCGGCCACCACGTCCGACCACCATGCGAACATGGTATAGGCGACCCCGGCCGCGCCCACCAGGAAGGCATAGGGGCCCGAGCCGTGCATCCAGAGCACCGCGCCTACCAGCATGACGAATGCCGAGGCCGCGCCGATGAACGGCCAGATCGAAGGGGTCAGGATGTGGTAGTCGTGGTTCTTTTCGTGGGCCATGGCTGCGTTCCCTGAGGCTTGGTCTTTACTGGGTTTCTATGACGGTTGAATCGGCCGTTGTCAAAGCGGCTTGCTGCGCGGCGCCGTCGGGCAGGTCGATCTGGAAGAATGTATAGCTCAGCGTGATCGTGTGGACATATTGCCCGTCGCGATCCTCGACGATGGCCGGATCGACGTAGAAGCTGACCGGCATCGATACCGTCTGGCCGGGTTGCAGCACCTGCTCGGTAAAGCAGAAGCAATCGATCTTGTCGAAAAAGCCGCCCGCCTCGTAGGGGGTCACGTTGTAGCTGGCCTGCCCGGCGATCACCTGGTCGGTGGGGTTGTGGGCCTCGTAGAAGGCCAGCGCGGTCTCGCCGATGCGGATCACCATCTCGCGCTGCTCGGGGCGGAACTGCCAGGGCATGTTGGCATCGACCGAGGCATCGAACCGGATGGTGATGGTCTGGTCCAGGATCACGTCGCTGCCGGTCTCGGCGGTGGCGGTGGTGCCGCCAAAACCGGTGACCTGGCAGAACCAGCTGTAGAACGGCACCGCCACGAACGACATCGAGGCCATGAACACCACGACGCCCAGCGTCTGGATCAAGGTGGCCTGCGGGCCGCTGAAGGTGCGTCCGAACAGCCTCATTGCGACGGGGTCTCCGGCACCGCCATCGGCTGGACCGCGTGGTCATAGCCCTGCATTTCCAGCGGGTTGGACAGGGACAGGACCTTGACCACCGACAGCCCGAAGACGATCACCGCAAAGGCCCCCAGGATCAGCCCGACCCCGGTGTTGCGGCCGCGGCGGCGCTGATGCAGTTCGTGTTCGACCCGGATCACCATGGCCAGCCTCCCATTCCGACCGAGCGCAACAGCGCCTCGACCAGCAACATGCCAAAATGCGCGAACAGATAGTAGAGCGAGACGCGGAACACCCGCTTTTCGACCGCGTGGTTGTCGGCGTCGGACTGTGCGTCGCTGCGCCGCCAGATCGCGTAGGCGCCGCGCAGGAACCATGCGTTCATCGCCAGCGATACCGCCAGATAGGCCGGCCCGCCGATCGAGGTGAACCCGATGCCGATCGCCACCGGCACCAGCGAGATCGTGTAGCCCAGGATATGGTTGCGGGTGGCGCGGCGGCCATGGGTCTCGGTCAGCATCGGGATGCCGGCATCGCCGTAATCGGATTTGACAAACAGCGCCAGCGCCCAGAAATGCGGCGGCGTCCACATGAAGATCAGCGCGAACATCAGCGCGCTTTCCACGGTGACCGAGCCGGTCGCCGCCGCCCAGCCGACCATGGGTGGAAAGGCCCCCGCCGCGCCGCCGATCACGATGTTCTGCGGCGTGCTGCGCTTGAGCCACATCGAGTAGACCACGGCGTAGAAGAAGATGGTGAAGGCCAGCAGAAATGCCGCCAGGGCATTGGTGGCCAGCCACAGCAGGATGACCGAAAAGGCCGCGAGCGTCATGCCAAGGCCCAGCGCCTCGCCCGGCGCCACCCGGCCGGCCGGTATCGGGCGGCGCGCCGTGCGCTTCATCAGCGCGTCGATATCGGCGTCCCACCACATGTTCAGCGCGCCCGAGGCGCCTGCCCCCACCGCGATGCACAGGATCGCCACGAAGGCCACGACCGGATGCAGGGGCACCGGCGCCACCAGCAACCCGACCAGCGCGGTGAACACCACCAGCGACATCACGCGCGGCTTGAGCAGGGCGAAGTAATCGCCCAGATCGGCCTC
>CAUJIU010000090.1 GCA_963205075.1 Pseudomonadota bacterium
GCAGGGGCGGCTGGCCGGCGAGAAGGCCTATTTCACCCCCAACAGCGCCGAGGCCCGCAAGGCCATTGCCGCCATCTGGGCCGATTTCTCGCGCGGGAAGGGGCAGCCGCTGATCCTGCGCGTCAAGGGGCGCGATGTCGAAATTCCGGCCTTTTTCAACGGGGTGGCGCGCGCCAGCTTCTATGATCTCTGCGGCAAGCCGCTTGGCGCGGCGGATTATCTGGCGCTGGCCGAAGCGGCGCGGGTGCTGATCCTCGAAGACATCCCGCGCCTGTCGCGGTCCAACTTCAACGAGGCGCGCCGCTTCGTGATCCTGATCGACGCGCTCTACGAGGCCCGCGTGCGGCTGATCTGTTCGGCGGCGGCCGAGCCCGAGATGCTCTATGTCGAGGGCGAAGGCACCTTTGAATTCGAGCGCACCGCCAGCCGCCTGCGCGAGATGCAGTCTGACGGCTGGGCCAGCGAGGGCTAGGCCAGCAGGTCGCGCACCATCGGGATCACCTCGGTGGCATAGAGCCGGATCGATTGCATCAGCAGGTCATGCGGCATCGGGCCGTTGGAATACTTCATCTGGAACCGCCCGATGCCGAGGGCTTCGATGGTCGAGGCGATCTTGCGGGCCACGGTTTCGGGCGCGCCGACATAGAGCGAGCCATGATCGGCTTCGGCCTCGAACCGGGCGCGGTCGGTCGGCGGCCAGCCGCGCTCGCCGCCGATCCGGTCGTGCAGCGCCTTGAAATGCGGCCAGACCTGCTCGCGGGCCTCGGCGTCGGTTGCGGCGACATGGCCCGGAGAATGCACGCCAAGCGGCCGGGGCTGGCGGCCCAGCTGGCCGCAGGCGCGCTGGTAGAGTTCGACAAAGGGCAGGAACCGGCGCGGGTCGCCGCCGATGATCGCCAGCATCATCGGCAGGTCATGGCGCACCGCGCGCACCACCGATTCCGGGCTGCCCCCAACACCGATCCAGGTCTTGAGCCCGTTTGGCCCCAAGGGCGGGTAGATCGGCTGGGATTGCAGCGCGGGCCGGGTCTTGCCGGACCAGGTGACGACGGGTTCGCGGATCAGTCTGGCAAACAGGTCCAGCTTGTCCTCGAACAGCATCTCATAGTTGCGCAGGTCAATGCCGAAAAGCGGGAAGGATTCGGTAAAGCTGCCGCGTCCGAGAATGACTTCGGCGCGGCCGCCCGAAAGCGCGTCCAGCGTCGAAAACCGCTGAAACACCCGGATCGGGTCGTCGGATGACAAGACGGTGACTGCGGTGCCCAGCCGGATGCGCGTGGTGCGGGCCGCGATATGCGACAGCACCATCTCGGGCGCCGAAATGGCGAAATCGTCGCGGTGGTGTTCGCCCAGCCCGATGAAATCCACGCCAAGACTGTCGGCAAGCGCCGCTTCCTCGACCACGTTGCGCAGCACCTGCGCCTGGCTCAGCATGGCGCCGTCCGCCCCAAGCGTCACATCGCCAAAACTGTCCAGCCCGAATTCGATCTCACGCATGTGCCTGCTCCTGCCCGAGGCGCTTCATAGCCCGCAACCGATGCGGGTCAAACTGCCGGTGCGCACAGCGACCCTGCGTCGGTGCTAGCCGTTGTCCTGCAACACCGTTCCGGCCAGATAGAGCGATCCGCAGATCAGCACCCGCGCATCCGGATCAACTCCGGCAATGGTATCGAGCGCGGCCTGCACCGAGGCCGCGGTCTCGGCCGCAAGGCCTGAGGCGCGCGCGGCGGCGCGGGTTTCCTCGGCGCTGAGGGTGGCATGTTCGCCGGGAATGGAGACCGCGTGCAGCCCCTCGACCAGACCGGCCAGCGGGCGCAGGTAGCCGCCGATATCCTTGGTGTTGAGCATGCCGCAGATCAGCCAGGTCGGGCGGCGGGGCATGGCGGCAATGGTCCTGGCCAGCATCTCGCCGGCGGCGGGGTTGTGGCCGCCATCGAGCCACAGCTCGACCTTCGGGGCGGAGGTGGCCAGCGGCCCGCTGCGCAGGCGCTGCATCCGCGCCGGCCAATAGGCGCGGGTCACGGCGGCCTCGCAGCTTGCGGCATCAAAGCCCAGATGGCGCAGGGCGGCGATGGCGGCGCCGCCGTTCTGTATCTGGTGCGGGCCCGGCAGGTTGGGCAAGGGCAGGTCCAGAAGCCCGGTCTCGTCCTGATAGATCAGGCGGTCGCGCTCGGCCCGCGCATGCCAGTGCTGGCCAAAGACCAAGAGCGGCGCGCCGACCTTGGCGGCACGCGCCTCGATCACGGCGAGGCCGGCCTCCTCTTGCGGTCCGACCACGCAGGTCACGCCGCGCTTGAGGATGCCGGCCTTCTCGCCCGCGATCTCGGCAAGGGTCTCGCCCAGATATTGCTGGTGGTCGATCGACACCGGGGTGATGACGGTCAGGCGCGGCCTGTCGATGACATTGGTGGCATCGAGCCGCCCGCCAAGTCCGACCTCCAGCAGGGTGTAGTCGGCGGGGGTTTCGGAGAAAGCCATCAGCGCGGCGACGGTGGTGATCTCGAAATAGGTGATCGTGTCGGTGCCGTTGGCGGCATAGCTGCGGTCCAGCACCTCGGCCAGCGCCGGCTCGGAGATCAGTTCGCCCGCCACCCGGATGCGCTCGTGAAACCGCGCCAGATGCGGCGAGGTATAGGCATGCACCGTCAGCCCGGCGGCCTCCAGCCCGGCGCGGATCATCGCCTGGGTCGAGCCCTTGCCGTTGGTTCCGGCGACGTGGATCACCGGCGGCAGGCGCCGCTCGGGGTTGCCGACCCTGGCCAGCAGCCGCCAGACGCGATCCAGCGTCAGGTCGATGATCTTGGGGTGAAGCGCCATCATCCGTTCAAGGATGAGGTCAGAGCCGCCGCTCAATTCTTTTGGGCTTCTTTGGCCGGAGCCTCGGGCTCGGCCGTCTCCGGGCCGGGCAATGCCGGGGTCTCGGGTGGCAGGTTTAGCAACAGCCGGGTGATGCTGATCAGTTCGGCGCGCATCTGGCCGCGCGGGGTCACGCGGTCGAGCATGCCGTGGTCCAGCAGATACTCGGCCCGCTGGAAGCCCTCGGGCAGCTTTTCGCGGATGGTCTGCTCGATCACGCGTGGTCCGGCGAAGCAGATCAGCGCATTGGGTTCGGCCAGATGCACATCGCCCAGCATCGCATAAGAGGCCGTGACGCCGCCGGTGGTCGGATGGGTCAGGATGACGAGGTAGGGAAGGCCCGCTTCCTTGACCATTTCCACCGCGACGGTGGTGCGGGGCATCTGCATCAGGCTCAGGATGCCTTCCTGCATGCGCGCGCCCCCGGCGGCGGAAAACAGGATCAGCGGCCGCTTGAGTTTGACCGCGCGTTCGGCCGCGGCAATGATGGCGTTGCCGACATACATGCCCATCGAGCCGGCCATGAACGAAAAGTCCTGCGCCGCGGCAACAATGGGCGTGCCGCCCAGACTGCCCTCGGCGACCAGCATCGCCTCTTTCTCGCCCGTCTGCTTGCGCGCGTCGCGCAGGCGGTCGGTGTATTTCTTGGAATCGCGGAAATGCAGCGGGTCGGCGATGGGCTCGGCCACCTTCACTTCCGTGAACACGCCGCCGTCAAACAGCGCGTCGAACCGCGCGCGCGGGGTGATGGGCATGTGGTGATTGCAGTTCGAGCAGACGTTGAGCGCCTCGGCCAGCTCGCGGTGAAACAGCATGGTTCCGCATTCGCTGCACTTGGTCCACAGGTTCTCCGGCACCTCCCGACGCGAGAAGATCGAGTTGATGGTGGGGCGGACGTAGTTGGTGATCCAGTTCATGCAATTTCCCTGCCAGCTGCGACACTGGATTTATGCTTCATGGGGCGGAAATGCAATCGCGCCGCCCCATCGTCCTGCCCGTGCGTCACACAAGCGCCTTGTGCAGCGTGGACCTCTCTTTTAGATCGGGTGCAACCAGATTTCTCAGAAGGGTAGCGAGATGCAAAAGGGCAATTCCGACAAATCCAGACTGCCGAGCCGCCATGTGACCGTGGGCCCCGCCCGCGCGCCGCACCGGTCGTATTTCTACGCGATGGGTCTGACCCAGGAGGAGATCGACCAGCCCTTCGTCGGCGTTGCCACCTGCTGGAACGAGGCCGCGCCCTGCAACATCGCGCTCAATCGTCAGGCCCAGTCGGTCAAGCTGGGCGTCAAGCACGCCAACGGCACCCCGCGCGAGTTCACCACCATCACCGTGACCGACGGCATCGCCATGGGGCACGAGGGGATGCGTTCGTCGCTGGCCTCGCGCGATGCGATTGCCGATACGGTCGAGCTGACCATGCGCGGCCATTGCTATGACGCGCTGGTCGGGCTTGCGGGCTGCGACAAGTCCTTGCCGGGGATGATGATGGCGATGGTCCGCCTCAACGTGCCGTCGGTCTTCATCTACGGCGGGTCGATCCTGCCGGGGCGGCTGAACGGCGAGGATGTGACCGTGCAGGACGTGTTCGAGGCAGTCGGCAAGCATCAGGCCGGCAATTTCAGCGATGCCGAGCTGGAGATACTCGAGCGGGTCGCCTGCCCCAGTGCCGGGGCCTGCGGCGGCCAGTTCACCGCCAACACCATGGCCTGCGTCTCGGAGGCCATCGGGCTGGCGCTGATGAATTCCTCCGGCGCGCCCGCGCCCTACGAAAGCCGCGACCAGTATTCGGTGGCCTCGGGCGAGGCGGTGATGAACCTTCTGGCCAAGGACATCCGCGCCCGCGACGTGGTTACCCGCAAGAGCCTGGAAAACGCCGCGCGCATCGTGGCCTGCACCGGCGGGTCTACCAATGCCGGCCTGCACCTGCCCGCCATCGCCCACGAGGCGGGCATCGATTTCGACCTGTTCGATGTCTGCGACATCTTCCGCGACACCCCCTATTTCGTCGACCTCAAGCCGGGCGGCAAATACGTCGCCAAGGACCTGTTCGAGTCCGGCGGCGTGCCGGTGGTGATGAAGGAACTCAAGAAGGCCGGCCTGATCCACGAGGATTGCATGACCGCCTCGGGCCGGACGATCGGCGAAGAGCTGGACATGATCAAGGGCGAGGCCGACGAGCGGGTGATCTACTCGATCGGCTCGCCGATCACCAAGACCGGCGGCGTGGTCGGCCTGCGCGGCAACCTGGCCCCCGAGGGCGCGATCGTGAAGGTCGCCGGCATGAGCGAGGCCGAGCAGGTCTTTACCGGTCCGGCGCGGGTGTTCGAATGCGAGGAAGACGCCTTCGAGGCGGTCAAGGCGCGCAGCTACAAGGAAGGCGAGGTGCTGGTGATCCGCAACGAGGGCCCCGCGGGCGGCCCCGGCATGCGCGAGATGCTGGCGACCACGGCGGCACTGTCGGGCCAGGGCATGGGCAAGAAGGTGGCGCTGATCACCGACGGCCGGTTCTCGGGCGCGACCCGCGGCTTCTGCGTCGGCCATGTCGGCCCGGAGGCGGCGCATGGCGGGCCGATCGGCATGCTCAAGGACGGCGACGTGATCACCATCAACGCGCGCACCGGCGAATTGTCGGTAGCGCTGACTGACGCCGAACTGGTGCAGCGCAAGGCAGACTGGAAAGGCCCGCGCGAGACGCTCTATGCCAGCGGCGCGCTGTGGAAATATGCGCAGCTGGTGGGCGGCGCCCGGCTTGGGGCGGTCACGCATCCCGGCTCGCGCGCCGAGCGTCACGTCTACATGGACCTCTGATCCTCGCCGCCAGATCGCGGGCCGGACCCCAATGAACTGTTTCCTTTTTGGCAACGGTTTGGCACCAATGGTGTGTCTGCCCCGAAGGGGTCCGGCGCGTGAGGGGAATCGGTGATGGGCAAGGGCGGCGGGCTGATTGACCGGCTCGCGAAAAAGCGGGAGCTGCGGCGCTGGGCGGCGCTGGCGCGCCGCGCCGATGCGGCCGAGCCGTCAGAGCTGCGCCGGCACGAGATCGGCGCCCGCGCCCTGCGCCAGCAGCTTGACCAGGTGATCCATGTCGCCGAAAGCCGCCTGACGTTGCCGCGCATGGGCTCCAACGCCATCCGCCGCCCGGTGGGCACCGACTGGGCCTGGCGGCCGCAGGTATGGCGCGGGCCGCTGGCGGAGCCGGGGCGGTCCAGCGTCGAGAACAAGGACAGGTTCGGCGACGGGCTGACCCTGTTTCACGACTGCCGCATCAGCGAGATGACCCTGCGCCAGCGCCGCAACGCCCGCGAGGAAGACCTTGCGCCCTTCGGCCTGCAACTCGACGTGTTCCGCTTTGACGGCTCGTTCCTGAGCCTTGTCGTCGACATGCCGCCCGAAAGCTGCGCGGGGCTGCGCAAGCGGCACCTGATCCGCGTCGATGCGATCATCGACATGGAAAAGCCGCTGGAGATGTTCGCGCGGCTCAATGTCCGCCACGGGCCGAATACCGAACAGATCGTGCGGGAACTGCCGCTGTCGCAGCGCGAGGTGATGGTCGAGTTCGACCTTGCCTATACCAAGCTGAACGAAAAGCGGGTCGAGCAGATGTGGCTGGACCTGATCTTTGACGGGCCCGAGATGAACCAGGTCTCGATCCGCGACCTGACCTTCTGCCGCTATCCCCGCGCCGAGCTTTGACTTGCCAAGGAGCCGCCATGGCCCAGATCACCCTGACCCGGACCCGCATCGCCTCAGGCCGATGGGAAGGCATCCTGACTGCCGAAGCCGGCGCCCCCCCGGCGCTGAGCGCGACGCTGGACGGGGCGCCGGTTGACGGCCTGGCCGTGACCGCTGACGACAAGCCGGGAAACTGGCGGGTCTCGGTGCCGATCGCGGCCGGGTCCATCGCGGACGGCATCCAGGTTTACCTGATCGCCGACGCCGCCAGCGGCGAAAAGCTGGCCGCGTTCAGCATAGCCGCGGGCGATGTGCTGCAAGACGACCTGCGCGCCGAGGTCGAGCTGCTGCGGGCCGAGCTGGACATGCTCAAGCGCGCTTTCCGGCGTCACTGCGTCGAAACCGCCGAATAGCCGGGCTTGACGCGGCGTTTGACGTGACGTGCGCGTCAACTTTGCGCATGGTGCCGGCAAGCCTCGGAGAATGATGATGTCTGACTACCCGCACCTGTTCGCGCCGCTTGATCTGGGCTTCGTGACCCTGCCCAACCGGGTCCTGATGGGCTCGATGCACACCAATCTCGAAGAAACCGGCGACTGGAACCGGGTGGCCGAGTTCTATGCCGCCCGCGCGCGCGGCGGGGTGGCGCTGATCGTCACCGGCGGCATGTCGCCCAATGCCGAAGGCGGGGTGTTTCAGGGTGCAGCCGGCCTGTTCAACCAGCGCGACATCGCCAATCACCGGCTGGTGACGGACCGGGTGCATGCGGAGGGCGGGCGCATCGCCATGCAGATCCTGCATGCCGGGCGCTACGCCTACAACAAGGACTGCGTGGCCCCCTCGCCGGGCAAGTCGCCGATCTCGCCCTTCCCGCCGACCGAGCTGGACGAGGCCGGGATCGAGAAACAGATCAGCGACATCGCCACCGCCGCCGCCCGCGCCCGCGAGGCCGGCTATGACGGGGTCGAGGTGATGGGGTCGGAGGGCTATCTGCTCAACGAGTTCCTGGTGACCCACACCAACAAGCGCACCGACCGCTGGGGCGGAACCTACGCAAACCGCATGCGGATGCCGGTCGAGGTGGTGCGCCGGGTCCGCGCGGCGGTGGGGGCGGATTTCATCGTCATCTACCGCCTGTCGATGATCGACCTGATCCCCGATGGCTCGACCTGGGACGAGGTGGTGCAACTGGCCAAGGCCATCGAGGCGGCGGGTGCGACCATCCTCAACACCGGCATCGGCTGGCACGAGGCCCGCATCCCGACCATCGCCACCTCGGTGCCGCGCCGCGCCTTTGCCTGGGTCACGCGCAAGCTGATGGGGCAGGTGTCGATCCCGGTCATCACCTCGAACCGGATCAACACGCCCGACGTGGCCGAGCAGGTGCTGGCCGAGGGCTGCGCCAACATGGTGTCGATGGCGCGCCCCTTTCTTGCCGACCCGGATTTCGTGGCCAAGGCCAGGGCCGGTCAGGCAGACCGCATCGCGCCCTGCATCGCCTGCAACCAGGCCTGCCTTGACCACACCTTCGCCGGCAAGCTGACCTCCTGCCTGGTCAACCCGCGCGCCTGTCACGAGACCGAGCTGGTGATCGAGCCTGCGGCCCGGCCCAAGGCCGTCGCGGTCGTGGGGGCGGGGCCGGCGGGCCTGTCGGCGGCCCTGACGGCGGCCGAGCGCGGCCACAAGGTGACGCTGTTTGATCGCGCCGCCGAGATCGGCGGCCAGTTGACCATGGCGCGCGAAGTTCCGGGCAAGGAGGAGTTCCACGGTCTGGTGGCCTGGTTTGGCACCATGCTCGCCGCATCCGGGGTCTCGGTGCGGCTGAGTGCCGAGGCTACGGCCAAGGATCTGGCGGGGTTCGACGAGGTGATCATCGCCACCGGCGTCACCCTGCGCGACCCGCAGATCCCCGGGCAGGACCTGCCCAACGTGTTGAATTACATAGACGTCTTGCGCGGCAAGGCCAGGGTGGGGCGCCGGGTTGCCATTATCGGGGCCGGCGGCATCGGCTTTGACGTGGCCGAGTTTCTTGTCACCGGCGACAGCCCGACAACCGATCTGGCCCAGTGGCTTGTCGAATGGGGCGTCACCGATCCCGCATTGGCGCCGGGCGGACTGGCCCCCCTGGGCGCCAGCCCCGAGGCGCCGCTGCGTGAGGTGACGCTGGTGCAGCGCAAGGCCGAAAAGCTGGGGCGCCGGCTGGGCAAGACCACCGGCTGGATCCATCGCGCCACGCTTGACATGAAGGGCGTGCGCATGATCGGCGGCGTCAATTACGAGCGCATCAGCGCCGAGGGCCTGCATGTCAGCTACGGCGATGCCCGCGAGCGGCCCGAACTGATTGCGGCCGATACCATCGTGCTTTGCGCCGGCCAACTGCCCGAACGGTCGCTTGCCGATGCGATGCTCGCGCAAGGCCGCGCGGTCCACGTCATCGGCGGCGCCGACGTGGCTGCCGAGCTGGATGCCAAGCGGGCGATAGATCAGGGCACGCGGCTGGCCGCCGGTCTCTAGCTGACGGCGGGCTCCCAAAGCTCGATCGGGTTGCCCTCCGGGTCATGGATGCGGGCGAACCGGCCCAGGAAGCTGTCCCATTCGGCCCGGGTTTCCACCGCGATTCCAGCGGCTTCGAGGGTCTTGATCAGTTCCGCAATGTCATCGACCCGGAAATTCAGCATGGTCTGATGGTCTTTGCGGAAATAGTCCGTATCGTCGGAAAACGGCGCAAAGACGGTGTATCCTGCCTCTTGCGTCCAGGCTCCGTCGCCATTGTCGATACCCAGATGGGTGGCATACCACCTGGACAAGGCTTCGGGATCCCTGGCGCGAAAAAAGACGCCACCTATGCCGGTTACCTTGGCCATCCTGCCGCTCCTTGGGTCATTTGAGTGCCCGGACAGGCTAGCACGAGCGTTTCTTGTCGGTCCACAGTCTCAGCAAAACCCCGGAATTGTCAGGCATTGGCCCCGAAGCTGCCTGATTTGGCGACGATAGATGAGGCCAAGTCAGTCGTGCAAAGGGTCACACATGGATCGCCTAACAGAAATGGAAGCCTTCGCCACGGTCGTGGACCAGGGCGGCTTCACGGATGCCGCGAAGAAGATGGGCATCTCCAAGTCGGCGGTGTCAAAGCATGTGTCCGCGCTCGAGGCCCGCCTGGGCGCCCGCCTTCTGAACCGGACCACCCGCCGCGTCTCGCCCACCGAGATCGGGCTGGCCTATTACGACCGTGCCCGCCGGGTTCTCAACGATGCCGGCGAGGCGGACGCGCTGGTCACCTCGATGCAATCGGCGCCTTCGGGCCTGCTGCGGATCAGCGTCGCCACCGATTTCGGGGTCAATCATCTGTCGCCGGTTCTGGGAGATTTCCTGCAGGAATTCCCCGACATCACCGTCAACATGGTGCTCAACAACCGCTACGTGGAGCTGATTTCCGAAGGCTTCGACATGGCCGTGCGCATCGGCGAGCTGGAAGATTCGACCCTGCGCGCCCGCAAGCTGACTGACACCACCAAGCGCATGATCGCCGCACCGAGCTACTTCAAGCATCATGGCCGGCCGGCGCGGATCGATGATCTCAATGAACACAAGCTGTTGCACTACTCCAACCAGTCCAACGGCGCGGTCTGGAAGATCACCGCGCCCTCGGGCGAAAAGCGGCAGGTGCGCACCGCCGGGTGGCTGACGGTCAATGACGGCCAGTCGCTGCTCAATGCCTGCATCAGCGGGCTGGGCATCGCCTATCTGCCCTCGTTCCTCTACGCCGACGCGATGAGCAAGGGGCTGGTCGAGGAAGCGATCCCCGACCTGCCGGTCGAGACCCAGGGCATCTACGCGGTCTATCCGCCGGGCCGGTTCACCCAGCCCAAGGTGCGCGCCTTCATCGACTTCCTGGTGCATTCCTTTGCCGACAAGGGGCCCGACATCTGGTGATGCGGGCCGGAGCCCGATGAAACGCGCGGTCCCGCGGGGCCGCGTTTTTCGTTGCTAGTTGGTCGATGTGACGATGACCTCGACCCGCCGGTTGGCCTCGCGTCCTTGCGGGGTGCGATTGTCGGCGATGGGTGACAGAAAGCCCATGCCTTCGGCCGCCAGTTGCGCCTGCGGCACCCCGTAATCCCGGATCAGCCGCGCCATGACCGAGGCCGCGCGGCGTTTGGACAGGGCGATATTGGTCTCGAGCGAGCCCGACGCATCGGTATGGCCCACCAGAGCGACCCGCAGCTCCGGGTCGGCCAGCAACAGCGCCGCCAGTTCGTCGAGCGAGGCGTAGGAGCCGTCCGACAGGTCCGACGATCCGGTTTCAAAACTGAGATCGCCAAGGATCGCGTGGCCGACGCTGGCCAGGCTTGCGGCGAGGTCAGGAGCCGGCGGCTGGACGGCCCCGATATCGGGCTCGGGCGCGACCACCGGCTCGACATCCTGCGGCCCGCTGCCGGCGGGGCCGACCTGGGTGATCTGCAGAAAACCGGCGCGGCTGCTGCGGCTGGCCACCAGGCTGACCGATTGCCGCTCGGCCGGGTTTTCCGCCGCCAGATAGCGGAAATCGGCCAGGTCCACATACATCTCGGGCAGGCCCAGAATGGCCGAGCCAAAGCGGAAGTCGAAACCGCCGCAGGCCATGTCCTTGCATTCAAAGACAATCTCAAAGCCCTGTTCCAGAAGCTGATCGCGGATCGGATCGATGATCTGCAAGGTGGTGCGGCTGGCCGACTCGATGCGCCAGGTTTGCTGCGTCACCAGCCCGACCTCGGGGCGCATGGGCACGCCCGCCTCACCGAAGGGACCGACCGGCATGTCGTAGCTGGCAAAGTCGGTGATCGATTCGGATTGCAGCACCGAAGCCGGCGGCAGATCAATGGTTGCGCCGCCAGCCAGAGCGGGCCAGACCAACAGCGTCATGATCAGGCTTGTTCGGGTCATCGGCCTCGTCAGTCCGGCAGGATACGATAGTGATACTGCCCCACGGGGGACATATCGAGCGAAGAGTAGAGCGCATTGGCGCCGACATTGGCCTGGGTGACCACCAGCGACAGATGCGCCGCACCCATCCGCGCCGCCCAATGCGCCGAAGCCCGGATCAGCTTGCGGGCCAGGCCCTTGCGGCGGAACGCGGGCTCGACCTCGAGCGCGTGCAGCATGGCGATCTGGCCGTGCAGGGCCACATAGACCGTTCCGGCGGGCGACTCTGCCACCCGCCCAAGGATCGTGGTCTTGGGCAGGTTGGCGCGCCCCATCACCGCGATGCGCTCGGGGCCGATGCCGTGTCTGGCCCAGATGCCGGTTTGCGCGCCAAGCGGCGGCCATGCCTCGAAGGTGGTCGCGGCGGGCAGGGGGCCGTCGATCAGGCTCGCCACCGGCGCGGCATAGAGGCGGACCGGGTCCTTGACGGCATAGCCCAGCGCGGCCAGTGCGGCGTCAAGCGCGGTATCGCCCTGGCGGATCATGAACAGGGCCGGCTGGCCCAGCGCCGCCATGGCCTTGGCCGCCTCGGTTATGTCTGCCGGGGTGAACGCCGCTTCAACGGTGGCCGCGCTGACCCGGCTGCCGCCGCCCCGCCCTTCGCGTATGGTCCATGGCCCCAGTCTCTGGCGGCGCGCCGCCGGCCATGTCGCCTCGACCACCTCGTAAAGCTGCGGCAGCGCCGGCAGGGTCATGCGGGGAACAGTCCGGCCAGCCGGATCATCGCCGCACCGACCTGCGCCGGGTCGGCGCCCCGCACGACCACGTTGGCGCCATAGACCCCGTCGCGCTGGAAAGGGTAGCTCCCGATCGAGACTTCGGGAAAATCGGCAGCCATTCGGGCCAGCGGCCCGGCGATCTCGCCCTCGCCGCGCATCACCCGCCAGGTCTGCGACACCAGCGGCGTGCCGCCCGTGAGTGTCGGCAGGAGCGAGGCCACCATCGCCTGAAACACCATCGGCACACCGGCCATCACATGCACGTTGCCGAGCGAAAAACCCGGCGCCGCGCTGACCGGGTTGTCGATCAGCACCGCGCCTTCGGGGATGCGGGCCATGCGCAGGCGCGCCTCGTTCAGCTCTTGCCCCGAGCGGTCGTAATGCGCCTGCAAGAGCGCGCGCGCATCGGCGCGGACCGCGATCGAGACCCCCATCGCCCGTGCAACGCTGTCGGCGGTGATGTCGTCATGGGTGGGGCCGATGCCGCCGCTGGTGAACAGGTGATCGTGGCTGATCGACAGCTTGCGCACCGCCGCGACGATGGCGTCCGGCCTGTCGGGGATCATCCGCACCTCGGTCAGGTTGAACCCGGCGCGGCTGAGTTCCTGCGCGAGGTAATGCATGTTGCTGTCGCGGGTGCGCCCGGAGAGGATCTCGTCTCCGATCACCAGCATGGCGGCGGTGGGGTTGGTCATGGGCAAATCCGGTGCTCCTTGCCGAGATATAGATCGGTGCCAGATCCTGCGCCACCGGGTCTGGAGTTCAGGGCGATTTTCGCCTATCTGGCGGCTTGAGCAAGAGGGCAGGCGCGTGGACGATACTCGAGGAAGACTGACAAAGGACGGCATCCGCATCTATGAGGCGGCGGATTTCGCCGGGATGCACGTTGCCGGCAAACTGGCCGCGAGCATTCTGGATGCGTCCGCGGAACTGGTCTTTCCCGGCCAGACCACCGCCGAGATCGACCGCCGGATCACCGCCATGATCGGGGATGCCGGCGCGGTGTCGGCGACCATCGGCTACAAGGGCTACCAGCACGCCAGCTGCATCAGCGTCAATCACGTGGTCTGCCACGGCATTCCCGGCGACAAGGTGCTCAAGGACGGCGATATCCTCAACATCGACGTCACCGTGATCGTCGATGGCTGGTTTGGCGACAGCAGCCGCATGTATGTGGCCGGGGCCCTGTCGCGCAAGGCCGAGCGGCTGATCGAGGTCACCCATGACGCGCTGATGCTGGGCATCGAGGCGGCGCGGCCGGGCAACACCTTCGGCGATATCGGCCATGCCATCCAGACCCATGTCGAGGGGCACCGCATGTCGGTGGTGCGCGACTTCTGCGGCCACGGGCTGGGCCGGGTATTTCATGCGCCGCCCAACGTGCTGCATTACGGGCGCCCCGGCACCGGGCCGGTGCTGGAGCCGGGGATGTTCTTCACCATCGAGCCGATGGTCAATTTGGGCCGCCCCGAGACCAAGATCCTGGCCGATGACTGGACCGCCGTGACCCGCGACAAGTCGCTTTCGGCGCAGTTCGAGCATTCGATCGGCATCACCGAAGGCGCGGCCGAGATCTTCACCCTCTCGCCCGCGGGCCGGTTTCACCCGACCTACTGAGCCGCCAGCAGCGTGATCCAGGTATCGCCGTAGCGCCGCTGGTCCAGCAGCGCGAAGCCCTCGGGGGCGGATTGGGCGGCGCTTTCCTCCCAGACGATCAGCGCGCCGGGGGCGATCCAGCCGCCCTGCCGCGCCGATGCCAGCGCCTTTTCGCCCAGGCCCATGCCATAGGGCGGGTCCAGAAACACCAGCGAACAGGGCGCCCCGCCATTGGGCGGCAGCCGGGTCGCATCGCGGGCGATGAGCGTGACATCGGCCGCGCGCCTTGCCCGCGCCACGTTGTCGCGGATCAGGCGGGCGGCGACGCGCCCGTCATCCACCAGCGTGGCATGGGCCGCCCCGCGCGACAGTGCTTCCAGCGCCAGAGCGCCGGTGCCGGCGAACAGGTCCAGCACCTGCGCGCCGCTGACCGGGTCGCCGTGGCGGCCGCCCATCAGGATGTTGAACAGCGTCTCGCGCACCCGGTCCGAGGTCGGGCGCAGATGCGCGCCCTCGTCGCCCCTGCCCAGCGCGGCGAGCGTCAGGCCGCGATGCCGCCCGCCGATGATCCTCATGGGGTCAGCAGCGCCTTCATGTCGGTTGCCGGATCGACCAGCACGGCGGGCGCGGGCGAGATCCCCGCCGCGATCAGCCGCTTGCCGATCATGTAGTTGCGCGCGTCGTTCATGGCATCGACCGCAATCAGCCGGCCGGCGCGATAGTACCAGTGGCTGCGGCTGTCGGGCGTGGCGCCTTGGCGCAGATGCACCGCGTCATGTCCGGTGTTCAGCCCGGCGATCTGCAATTTGCAGTCAAACTGGTCTGACCAGAACCACGGCGCGGGCCGGTATTCGACCCCGCGCCCAAGCATGTTGAGCGCCGCGTTCTCGCCCATGTCGATGGCGCCGCCGACGCTTTCAAGCCGGATGCGGTTGCCCTCGAACAGGCAGGAGGCGCAATCGCCCGCCGCCCAGACATGGGGGTCAGAGGTCTGGCAGAACGCGTCGGTCCTGATGCCGTTGTCGAGCACCAGCCCCGCCGCCTCGGCCAATTCGGTATTGGGGGCGATGCCCACGCCGACCACCACGAAATCGGTCGGAACAGTGCTGCCGTCGGTCAGCGTTGCGGCGGTCACGCGCCCGGTGCCTTCCAGTTGCGCCAGCCCGACACCCTCGCGGATGTCGACACCGTGGCGCTGGTGCAGCGCGCGGATGTAATCGGATGTCTCTTTGCTGGCAACGCGCTGGAGTATTCGCTCGGCCATCTCGACCACGGTGACATTCAGCCCCCGCTTGGCCGCGACCGCCGCCGCTTCCAGCCCGATATAGCCGCCGCCGATCACCAGCACCCGCCGCCCGGCGACCAGTTCCGGGGCCAGCCGGTCGGCATCGGCGAGGTCGCGCATCGTATAGACGCCATCCAGCGCGCCGCCGATCCTGGCGGGCAGGCGGCGCGGCACCGATCCGGTGGTCAGCGCCAGCTGGTCATAGGGCAGCACCTCGCCCCCTTGCAGCGTGACTGTCCGGGCGGCGAGGTCGATGGTCTGGGCGGCCTGATCGAGCCTGAGGTCGATCTGATGCTCGGCATAGAAATCGGCCGGGCGCAGGAACAGCCGCTCTTTGGTCATCTCGCCCAGCAGATAGGCCTTGGACAGGGGCGGGCGCTGATAGGGCGGCACCGGCTCGGCGCCCACCAGCGTGATCGGCCCGTCAAACCCCTCGGCGCGCAGCTTGGCCACCAGCGATGCGCCGGCCTGTCCTGCCCCGACGACAACCACATTTGTCATGATTTCCGTGCCCTTTGTTGTGGCCTCCTGCAGGGGTTGACCCTATAGGGCCACATGCAAGCGCTGCAATTCCAAAGAGGACACATCATGGCGATTTCCGTTGGCGACCACCTGCCCGAGGCAACCCTGCGCCGCCTGGGCAAAGAGGGGCCGGAAGCGCTTGCGGTTACGTCGCTGACCAGGGGCCGCAATGTGGTGATCTTCGGCCTGCCGGGCGCGTTTACCAGCACCTGCACCATGGCGCATGTGCCCAGCTTCATGCGCACCCGCGCGGCCTTCGCCGCCAGGGGCGTCGATGAGGTGATCTGCGTCAGCGTCAACGATGTGTTCGTCATGCAGGCCTGGGGCCTTTCGACCGGCGCGGCCGAGGCCGGGATCACCATGCTGGCCGATCCGCAGGGCGAGTTCACCCGCGCGCTGGGCATGGAGTTCACGGCCGAGATCACCGGCCTGATCGGGCGCTGCAAGCGGTTCTCGCTTTATGCGGTCGATGGCGTGGTCAAGGTGTTCCACCCCGAGACCGGCAAGGGCACCTGCGACATTTCCGGCGGCGAGGCGCTGCTTGCGGCGATCGGCTAACCGGCCAGCTGATCCAGCTTGCGCGCCAGCCTGAGGTCCAGCTCGCTCAGCCCGCCCGCGTCATGGGTGGTCAGCAGGACGGTGACCGTCTTGTAGACATTGGACCATTCGGGGTGATGGTTCCATTTCTCGGCCCAGATCGCGGTGCGGGTCATGAAGCCGAAGGCGTCGATGAAGTTGCGAAAGACGAAGGTCTTGGCGATGGCATCGCGGTCGGGCGCGGGGGTCCAGCCGCTGGCGCCCAGCTCGGTCAGGGCCGCGTCGCGGGCTTGCGCGGTCAGTTTTTCAGTCATTCCTGTTCCTCCACCACGGTGTGCCGGAATGGCCCGTAGCTGGCCAGCACGCCGATATCGCTGTCAATCGCCCGCGCTTCTTGCGCCAGATAGCGCGCAATCGCCGCCCGAAAGCCCGGATCGGCGATCCAGTGCAGCGAATGGGTCACCACCGGCATGTATCCGCGCGCCAGCTTGTGCTCGCCCTGCGCTCCCGCCTCGACCCGCAGGCCGTGGGCAATGGCGTAGTCGATCGCCTGATAATAGCACAGTTCGAAATGCAGGCAGGGGTGATGCTCGGTGCAGCCCCAATAGCGGCCGAACAGGCTCTGCCGCCCGATGAAGTTGAGCGCCCCGGCGACCGGCCTTTGCCCGTCGAGCGCCAGCACCAGCAGCACATCATCGCGCATGGTCTGGTGCAGGCGGTCGAAGAAGGCCCGTGTCAGGTAGGGACGGCCCCATTTGCGGCTGCCGGTGTCCTGATAGAAGGTCCACATCGCCTCCCAGTGTTCGGGCCGGATCTGGTCGCCAGTCAGCTGCACGATCCGGCCGCCGAAGGCTTGCGCGGTGGCGCGTTCCTTGCGGATGCCCTTGCGCTTGCGGCTCGACAATGCGGCAAGGAAGGCATCAAAGCCGGCATAGCCGGGGTTTTCCCAGTGAAACTGCTGGCTTTGGCGCGCCAACAGGCCAAGCGCCTTGCCCGCCGCCAGTTCGGCCTGGGTGCAGAAGGTGACATGCGCCGATGACAAGGCATTGTCCGAGGCGATCTGGACCAGCCCCTGCACCAGCGCCGCGACGCCTTCGGCATCATGGCCGGGCCGGGTCAGGAACCGGCGACCGGTGGCAGGAGTGAACGGCACCGCGACCTGCAGCTTGGGGTAATAGCTGCCCCCGGCGCGGGTCCAGGCCTCGGCCCAGTTGTGGTCAAAGATGTATTCGCCCTGACTGTGGGATTTGACGTAGAGGGGCGCCACTGCAATGACCCTGCCGCCCTTGCGCGCGACCAGCGGATGCGGCTGCCAGCCGGTGGCCGCGCCCACCGATCCGCTGGCTTCCAGCGCCGTCAGGAAGCGATGGGTGGTGAACGGGTCGTCCGGGCGGGTGCCATCGGCGGCCTCGGGGCAGGCGCAGGCGTCCCAGTCGGGGGCCGGGATTTCAGCGACGCCCCGGTGGCTGGTGATCTCGATCTGGCCGGTCATGGCGCCATAGGTGGCGAGGGTTCGCGCCCCGTCAAGCGGGGTATCCCTCAAACGTGATGTTGTCCGCGACCTTGCGCGCCTCGGCCTCCTCGGCCGGGTTGTGGATGGTCCAGCACAGGATGGCGGCCCCTTGCGCCTTGAGCTCTGCCACCCGCTCGCGGCCCAGATCGGCGGCCTCGTGCGAGATGAAGCAGGACCCGGTGCGGGCGTAATCGGGGATCTGGCGCAGCCGGTCGCAGGTTTCGGGCGGGATGGGCGCGCTGCGGGCCAGGTCGTAGGATTCGGTCGTCAGGCCACGGGCGATGCGCGGGGCGAGGCGGGCCATATGGGCCACGCAATGGGGGTTGAACGACATGACCGCGACCGGCCCGGCATAGTCCGCCAAGGCATCTGCGACTGCCGCCTCCAGCCGCCCGTCGGTGTCGGCCATGGTGTCCAGCCCGGCCTTGATCTCGATCAGCAAGGGCACCCGGCCCGCGACGCATTCCAGCACCTGCGCCAGCGTCGGGATGCGCTCGTCGCTGTGGCGCAGGGGGATGGCGCCAAGCTCGGCGGCGCCGAGGGCCCGCACCGGACCGCGCCGCTCGGTCAGGCGGTCGAGCAGATCGTCGTGAAACACCATGGCCTGGCCATCGGCCGAGATCTGCACATCCAGCTCGATGCCATAGCCCGCCGCGATGGCGGCGCGGAAGGCGGCCAGCGAGTTTTCCGGGCGGCGGGACTTGCGGTCATGGTAGCCGCGATGGGCCAGCGGTATGGTGCAAAACTGCGGGGCGAGCGGGGCGGGGGCCATCAGCGGATCTCGAACAGGCCTTCGATCTCGACCGCGACGCCAAGCGGCAGCGAGGCCGATCCGACCGCCGAGCGCGCATGACGGCCGGCCTCGCCCAGAGCCGCGACCAGGAAGTCCGACGCACCGTTGATGACCTTGGGGTGGTCGGCGAAATCGGCGGTGGCGTTGACAAAGCCGGTCAGCTTGACGACCCGCACCAGCCGCCCCAGATCACCGCCACAGGCGGCCTTGACCTGCGCCAGCAGGCTGATGGCGCAGGTTTTTGCCGCGGCGGCCCCCTGTTCGGCGGTGAGGTCGGCGCCCAGCTTGCCGGTGATCAGCCCGCCTGCATCCTTCGAGATCTGGCCGGAAACGTGCAGCAGGCTGCCCACCTGCACGAAGGGCACATAGTTGGCCGCCGGCGCGGGGGCATCGGGCAGGGTCACGCCCAGTTGGGCAAGGCGGGTCGAGATGGCGTCGCTCATGTCATGCATCCTGATGCTGGAGTTGACCGGACGCTAGCAACTGGCCGGGGCCGGGGCAATGCGCCTTGTCAGAAGCTGCGCGCCAGATAGCGGCCAAGCGGCGACAGGATCATGGCCAGCGGCGTTTGCCGCCCGGTCGGGATCAGCACCAGCGCCGGCATCCCGGCGCGCAGGTTCCGCGCGCCGGCCTGTTCCGGCGCGATGACGATCTCGACCCGGTAGGAGGCTGCGTGCTGCGCCGAGCCCTGGCTGACATCGGCGGCAATCTCGCCGATGCGGCCGGTCAGGGGGCCGGTTCCGGCCCGGTCCAGCCCGGGCAACTGGATCGTGACCTCGGCCCCGATCCCCAGGTGGCCGATATCGCGCGGGGCCGCGCGGGCCACCACGATCTGCGGCTTGCCGGCAGGGACCAGCAGCATCGCGGGCTCGGCCGGGCGCAGGACCGCGCCCGGG
The DNA here is from genome assembly GCA_963205075.1 of Pseudomonadota bacterium. Lineage (GTDB taxonomy): Bacteria > Pseudomonadota > Alphaproteobacteria > Rhodobacterales > Rhodobacteraceae > KLAP22. The sequence goes on from CAUJIU010000090.1 coordinate 19,355, forward strand.
CCGGCGATGGCCAGGTCCTGCACGGTGCCATCTTCGGGCGCGCGCAGGTCTAGCCGGCCCAGGCGCAGCGCCAGCGCGTCGAGCTTGTCCCGAAGGCCGCGGGCCATATGCTCCAGGTCGCGCAATTCGGATTGCGCCTGCAGGCGGCGCTGCTCGGCTGTCTGGGCCAGTTCCTGACCGGCATCGGCGGCTGCGGCTTCGGTCCGGGCCAGATCGGCCGCCAGCCCGGCGCGCTCGGCCGCCAGGGATGCCAGCTCAAGTTGCACGCTCAGCAGGCGCGCCCGCTCGGTCAGGCCGCGATCCAGCAGCGTCTGTTCGCTGGCCAGTTCAGCCTGCAGAAGCTGCTGCTGCCGGGCCAGCGCCGCGTCCTGCTGGCGCAGGCGGCCCGCCTGATCGAGCGCCAGCGCGCGGCGCGCGGCGATGCGGGCGGCGCCGCGCCGCTGCGCCGCGCGGTCATCGGCCAGCATGCGCCGCTGTCCTTCCAGCAGGGCGCGGACGGCAGGGTCTGCCATGGCGGTCAGGTCGGGGTCGAAGACCGGTTCCGCCAGATCGTCCGCCTCGGCGCGCAGCCGCGCGATCCGGGCCGAGACCTCCTGCAGCTCGGATTGCGCCAGTGCCATTTCGGTCACTGTCTGGGCGGGGTCGAGCCGGAGCAGAACCTGTCCGGCCCGCACCTGATCACCTTCGCTGACCAGCAGCTCCGCGACAATGCCGCCGTCGCTGTGCTGGATCAGCGCATTGCCCGAGGCATGGGCGATGGCGCCCGGTGCCGTGACAACGCCGCCGATTGTCGCCGTCATTGACCAGACGAGGCCTGCGAGCAACAGCAGCACAAGCGCCGCGCCCCCCAGCCGCAACGGTGCGCCGATCGGCCAGGGGGCGGCGGGATCGGCCCCGGTCAGCTGCGCGGCGCTCATGAGGCCGCAGGGGCGCGGGCGGGCGCCGCCTCGCCTGCGTCCAGACCGCGCAGCACCTCGTCGCGCGGGCCGATGGCGCGGCAGATGCCGGCCTCCAGCACCATCAGCCGGTCACATTCGCGAATCGCCGTGGCCCGGTGCGACATGATCAGCACCGAGCGCCCCGCCGCCTTGCAGGCGCGGATGGCGGCGTTCAGGGCCTCGCTGCCGTCATGGTCCAGGCCGGAATTGGGCTCGTCCAGCACCAGGATCGGGGGTTGGCCGAACAGGGCGCGGGCCAGGGCAATCCGCTGGCCCTGCCCGCCCGAAAGGCCGGTGCCGCCGGGACCGAGGCGGGTATCGTAGCCCGACGGCAGGCGGCGGATCATCTCGTGCACGCCGGCCGCCCGCGCGGCCGTGACGATGGCCTCGGGATCGGCCTCGCGGTCCATCCGGGCGATGTTTTCGGCGATGGTGCCTTCCATCAGCGCCACCCGCTGCGGCAGATAGCCGATCAGGGCCGGCGCCAGTCCGGGCAGCGCCGCCGGGGGCGCGTCGGCCAGGCGGATGGTGCCGCCCGAAGGCGGCCAGAGGCCGATGACCGCGCGCGCCAGCGTGGATTTGCCGGACCCGGTGGCCCCGATCACGCCCAGCGCCTCGCCGGGCTCCAGGGTGAAGGACACCATGCGCAGGGTCGCCACCCGCGCGCCGGGCGGCACCAGCGTGACCTGCTCGACCTCGAGGCGCGGAGCGGAGGCAGGCAGGTGAAAGCGGAGCTGATCCGTCCCGGGCTCGACGGCGCCGGCGCGCAGCCCGCGCCAGCCGCGCCAGCCCTCGACCACAAGGCTCCACTGACCGGCCAGCACCTCGACCGGGGCCAGCCCGCGCCCCATCAGCACCGAGGTTGCCACCATTGCGCCGCCGGTCAGCTTGCCGTCGATCACCAGCCAGGCCCCGGCCCCGAGCAGTGCCGATTGCAGCAGCAACCGCAATCCGCGCGCCAGCGCCGCGAAGCCGGCGGTCCGGTCCGCCAGGGCGATGGCGGCGCCGGTCGCGTCAATCCGGTGCGCGTGCCAGATCCGGCTGATGGCAGCGGCCATGCCCAGCGCCTGCACCGTCTGCGCTTCGGCCATCGCCGCCGATTCGACGCTTTCGCCGCGCTGGGCGGCCAGCAGGTGCCGCGCCATCGGCGCCCGGCTGCCCAGGTGGCCAAGCAGGGCCAGCAGCGCCAGCAGCAGGGCGCCCCCGAGCGCCACCAGCCCGAGCAGCGGATGGAACAGGAAGACGGCGGCGAAAAACATCGGCGCGAAGGGCAGGTCCAGCAGCACCAGCGCCGCCGGCGACATCAGGAACCGCAACAGCGCGTCAAGATCCCGCAAGGCCCGGCGCCGCGGCGCGCCATCGCCCGCCGCGCCGGCAAGGTCGTTGAGAAACGCCGACCGTTCGACCCGCCAGCGGATCCGCCCGACCGCGCGGCTGACGATCTGCCCCCGCAGCGCATCGAACACCACCAGCATCGCAAACAGCAGCACCATCAGGATGGACAGGGCCACCAGGGTCTCGACCGAGCCCGAGGGCAGGACCCGGTCATAGACGTTGAGCATGTAGACCGGCCCGGTCAGCATCAGCGCATTGGCCAGGATGCTGAAGCCGGCCACCGCCCAGATCCCGCCGCGGGCCTGCCTCAGCGCCGCCTGCAAATCCCGCCGGACGCCCGATGCGCCTGATACCGCCTGCATGGTTCCGCCGCTGTTGCCTGTGTCCCGGCAACCATGCGGGGCGAAGGTAAATATGCCCCTAAATCCGACATTCGGCGCCTGCGACATGACGGGGGCGCTGACATCGGCATCAAGTCTGTCTATGATTGGCCGAAACCCGGAAAGCGAAGCGCATTGTTCAAGTCCCTGTTCAAGATCCTGCCTGTCATGACTGTGGTTCTCGTGGTTGCGGCATGTGCCGCGCCGATTCCGGGAGCCGAGTTCAATGACCCGTTCGAGGCGCGCAACCGGCGGGTCCACGAATTCAACAAGCAGGTCGACTCCGCGCTTCTGGGCCCCGCGGGGCGGAGTTCGGCCAGGCTGCCGGACGAGATCACCGTGCCGCTGGGGCATATGGCGGACAACACCGCCCTGCCGGGGATGGTGCTCAACGGCGTGCTGCAGGGCGATATCGAGGGGGCCGTGACCAACACGGTGCGGTTCCTGCTGAATTCCACCATCGGCATCGGCGGCCTGTTCGACCCGGCAGGCGCGATCGGGCTGAACGAGATGTCGACCGATTTCGGCGAGACGCTGGCTGTCTGGGGGGTGCCGGAGGGTGCCTATCTGGAGGTGCCCTTCCGCGGGCCCTCGACCCAGCGCGACGCATTCGGCGGGCTGGTCGACATGTTCCTCGATCCGCTTGGCCACTATGCGAGCGATGCCGAGATGCGGATCATCGCCGGGGTGCGCGTGGCCGGGATCGTCATCGACCGGGGCCAGTTCGGCGGCATGGTCGATTCGGTGCTTTATGACAGTGCCGACAGCTACGCCCAGGCGCGGCTGATCTACCTGCAGAACCGGCGGTTCGAACTGGGGCAAGGTCCGGGCGGATCAGGGGGTGCGGCGGCCGGGGATGGCACCTATATAGATCCCTATTCGGCTGACCCCTATGCCGATCCCTATCTTGATCCCTATCTCGATCCCTACGAGGCCACGCAATGAACAAGAAACTGACCCGCAGGCTCATACTCGGCGGCGCATCCGCGGCCGTTCTGTTTACCCGCTTTGCCGGCCGCGCCCACGCGCTGACGCCCGATACCGCCCGCAGCCTGGTTGACCTCGTGGTCAGGGACATCAACGCCGTCATCGCCTCGGGCAAATCCGAAGCGGCGATGATTGTCGATTTCGAGGGCATCTTCGACCGCTACGCCGATGTGCCGGTGATCGCCCGCTACACGCTCGGCCAGGATGCGCGCTCGGCCTCGCCCGCGCAGATCTCGGCCTTCACGGCGGCATTCCGGGGCTATATCAGCCGCCGCTATGGCCGGCGGTTCCGCGAGTTCATCGGCGGGCGGATCGAGGTCATGGAATCGGTCACCGTGCCCAACGGGGTCGAGGTCCGCACCACGGCGATCCTGCAGGGGGTCGCGCCGTTCCGGGTGGATTTCCTGGTGTCCGACAAGTCGGGCCAGACGCGGTTCTTCAACATCGTGATCGAGGGCGTGAACATGCTTCTGTCCGAGCGCACCGAGATCGGCGCGCTGCTGGACCAGCGCGGCGGTGATCTGGACCGGCTGATCCAAGACCTGCACAACTTCTGATCCATGCGCAGCCTGGCCCTCAGCATCGGACTGGCGGCGCTGCCGCTGGCGGCTTTGGCCGGACCCTATGACGGCGTCTACCGGCAGGCCGCCAACGCCGATTGCGGGCTGGTGGGCGTGGATGGCGGGGCGCTCAAGATCGAGGGCGGCATCTTCTACGGGGTCGAGATGCAGTGCCGGATGTCGCGGCCGGTCGATGTCGTCAACATGGACGCGACGCTCTACACCATGGATTGCTCGGGCGAGGGCCAGAGCTGGACCGAGCGCGCCATGCTGCTGAACGCCGCCGAGGGCGGTATCTACATGATCTGGAACGGCTACGTGTTCCGCTACCTGCGCTGCCCCGACCCGGCCGACTGACCGGCGTCAGAACCCGTCGCCGCGCAGGATATCCGTCAGGATGTTGAGGATCGAATCGTTGCCCTGCGGCGCGGGCGGTTGTGGCTGCGGCTGGAAACCTGCGCCACCGCCGAAAGCCTGATCCAGCAGGCGGTCGGCCTCGGGATTGGTGGCGCCGCCAAACAGGCCCGGATTTGCCTCTGCCGGCGGTACGGGGCGGATCATCGGCAGCGGAATGGGGGTCTGCCCTTCCAGCACGCGCACCATGGTCTCGTGCCAGATCTCGGCCGGCAGGCCGC
>CAUJIU010000091.1 GCA_963205075.1 Pseudomonadota bacterium
TGACCCCCGAACTCACCGTCCTGGCCCTCGCGGGCGTGCTGCAAGGGGTGCAGTATCTTCTGGTCTCGGTCTCGGCCAATCTCGATCTCGGCCCCGGCAAGACCATGTCGCCGCGCGACCTCAGCCGGATGGGCAAGCCGCTTGCCGAACAGCTCTCGACCAGGCCCGCCCGGCTCTACCGCGCCTTCAACAACCATTTCGAGGCGCTGATCCTGTTCACCCTCGCCGTGGTGGTCCTCAGCCTGGGCGACAAGTCCACCGGCTTTTCCGCCGCCTGCGCCTGGATCTACCTCGGCGCGCGCATCCTCTACGTGCCGGCCTATTACTTCGGCCTCAGCCCCTGGCGGACGGTAATCTGGGGCGTGGGCTTTCTCGCCACCATGGCGATGCTGGCATCGGCTTTGATCTGATGCTTCTTTTGGCACAGAAATATCCCGGGGGGAGCGCAGCGGGGGGCAGAGCCCCCCTCCCCGGCTCAGAAAGGACCCAAACACATGGCCACATATGACGTCATCATCATCGGAGCCGGCCCCGGCGGCTATGTCTGCGCCATCCGCTGCGCCCAGCTTGGGCTGAAGACCGCGGTCGTCGAAGGCCGCGAGACGCTGGGCGGCACCTGCCTCAATGTCGGCTGCATCCCCTCCAAGGCGCTCCTGCATGCCAGCCACCAGCTGCACGAGGCCCGGCACAATTTCGCCGCCATGGGCCTCAGGGTCGCGGCCCCCAAGGTCGACTGGGCGCAGATGCTGGCCTACAAGCAGGAGGTGATCGACGGCAACACCAAGGGCATCGAGTTCCTGTTCAAGAAGAACAAGATCGACTGGATCAAGGGCTGGGCCGCCATCCCCGCCGCCGGCAAGGTCCAGGTGGGCGACGACATCCACGAGGCCGGCCACATCGTCATCGCCACCGGCTCCGAGCCCGCCTCGCTGCCCGGTGTCGAGATCGACGAGACGGGCGTTGTCAGCTCGACCGGGGCGCTGGCCCTGCCCAAGGTGCCAAAATCCCTCGTGGTCATCGGCGCCGGCGTGATCGGGCTGGAACTCGGCTCGGTCTACAAGCGCCTCGGCGCGGAGGTGACGGTGATCGAATATCTCGACGCCGTGACCCCCGGCATGGATGCCGAGGTGCAAAAGACCCTCCAGCGCATGCTCAAGAAACAGGGCCTCGCCTTCGTCATGGGCGCCGCCGTCCAGACGGTCGCCAAGGTCAAGGGCGGCCACAAGGTCACCTACAAGCTGCGCAAGAACGAAACCGAGGCCAGCGTCGAGGCCGAGGTGGTGCTGGTCGCCACCGGCCGCAAGCCTTATCTGACCGGCCTTGGGCTGGACGCGCTCGGGATCGAACTGACCAAGCGCGGCCAGATCGCCACCGACGGCCATTATGCCACCAATATCAAGGGCATCTATGCCATCGGCGACGCCATTGTCGGCCCGATGCTGGCCCACAAGGCCGAGGATGAAGGGCTGGCCCTGGCCGAGATCCTGGCCGGTCAGGCCGGCCACGTGAACTACGGGGTGATCCCCGGCGTGATCTACACCCATCCCGAGGTCGCCAGCGTCGGCGCCACCGAGGATGCGCTCAAGGAGGCCGGACGCGCCTACAAGGTCGGCAAGTTCTCGTTCATGGGCAATGCCCGCGCCAAGGCGGTCTTTGCCGGCGACGGCTTCGTCAAGATCCTTGCCGACACCGAAACCGACCGCATCCTGGGCGCCCATATCATCGGCCCCGGCGCGGGCGAGCTGATCCACGAGGTCTGCGTGGCCATGGAGTTCGGCGCCGCCGCCGAGGATCTGGCCCGCACCTGCCACGCCCACCCGACCTTCTCCGAGGCGGTGCGCGAGGCGGCGCTGGCTTGCGGCGACGGCCCGATTCACGCCTGAGGCGCCCGGGCGGCGTCCACGCCGCCCGTTCCCCCTTGACCGGCGCGCCCCGAGGCCCGACATGGGGCAGGAAGGAGACCTCCCCATGCCCGATGCCAACCCCGCCGCGCTCGAATTCCTGCTGACCCGGCGCTCGCGTCCGGCCCGGACCCTGCGCGCCCCGGTGCCCGACCGCGCCGCGCTGCTCACGATCCTGACCGCCGCCGCGCGGGTGCCCGACCATGGCAAGCTGGAGCCCTGGCGCTTCATCGTGCTGGCCAAACCCGCGCTGTCCCGGCTGGGCGCCAGGGTGGCCGACCTCTGCCAGGCTGCGGGCCTCGACCCCGACCGATCGGCCAGGAATGTCGCGCAATTCGCCGAGGCTGATCTGGCGGTGGCGGTGGTGCTTTCGCCCAAGCCTTCGGACAAGGCGCCACTGATCGAACAGACCTATTCCGCCGGCGCGGTCTGCCTGTCGCTCCTGAATGCCGCGCTGGCCGCGGGCTGGGGCGCCAACTGGCTGACCGGCTGGGCCAGCGAGAATCGCGCCTTCGTCGAAGGCGAGCTGGGCCTGCTGCCCACCGAGAGCATTGCCGGCTTCATCCATATCGGCACCGAGTCCTCCGCCCCGCCCGACCGTCCGCGCCCTGACCTCGGAGCCATCACCACCTGGATGGCAGAATGATCCTCACCGATTTCCTCAAGGCGCTGGCCCAACTGGCGGATCCGCGGTTCCGCCGGGTGCTCTGGATCGGCATCGCGCTGACGGTGGCGCTGCTGACCGGCTTTTATGCCGGGCTGCTGTGGTTCGTCCAATGGCTCGATCCGGCCAATTTCGAACTGCCGGTGGTGGGCAAGGTCGAGTGGCTGGGCGATCTGCTGAGCTGGGGATCGATGCTGTTCATGCTGATCCTGTCGATGTTCCTGATGATCCCCGTCGCCTCCGCCATCACCTCGCTGTTTCTCGATGACGTGGCGCAGGCGGTCGAAGACGCGCATTACCCAGACCTGCCGCCGGTGCCGCGCGTCAGCTTCCTTGACGGTCTGCGCGACACGCTGGCGTTTCTGGCGGTGCTGATCCTTGCCAACATGCTCGCCTTCATCCTCTACGTGCTGCTGCCGTTTCTGGCGGTGTTCATCTTCTTCGGGATGAACGGCTTTCTGCTGGGGCGCGAATATTTCCAGGTGGCGGCCATGCGCCGCGAGGGGCGCGAGGGTGCCGCGGCCATGCGCTCGCGCCACTGGTTGCAGATCTGGATCGCCGGATGCCTGATGGCGGTGCCGCTGGCCATCCCGCTGGTCAACCTGCTGATCCCGATCCTGGGTGCCGCGACCTTCACCCATCTCTATCACCGGATCAGCGGCCGCTGAGGCTACATCCGGCCGAACCAGTCCAGATCCCGCACCGAGATCACTCCGGACAGGATCACCCCGGCGATGACGACCCAGAGACCTATTGCCCAGATCGTGGTGATCCGGGCCTTGCGTCCGATATTGGCATTGGCAGGGGCCGAGGAATGGGTCCCCGGCTCGACCTTGCCGGCCTCGCCCTGCGTGGTCAGCCGCAACGGCAGCACCACGAAGAACACCATGAACCAGATCACCACGAACAGCACCAATGCCGATGTCGGTCCCATGGTTCAGCCCTCCCCGGCCGGTACCTGTTCCAGTTCGATCAGGCAGCCGTTGAAATCCTTGGGATGCAGGAACAGCACCGGATTGCCATGCGCGCCGATCTTGGCTTCGCCAGTGCCCAGCACCCGCGCACCTGACGCGACCAGTTGGGCGCGCGCCGCGCCGATATCGGCGACCTCGTAGCAGATATGGTGAATGCCGCCCGCCGGATTGCGCTCCAGAAACCCCGCGATCGGAGAATCGGCGCCCAGCGGATACAGCAGCTCGATCTTGGTGTTGGGCAGCTCGATGAACACCACCCTCACGCCGTGATCGGGCTCGTCCTGCGGCGCGCCGACCCTGGCGCCCAGCGTGCCGCGATATTGTGCGGCCGCCGCCTCCAGATCCGGCACGGCAATGGCGACATGGTTGAGGCGTCCGATCATGGATTGGCTCCCGATTTGCTGCTGGTGATATGGCGCAGCCGCCGGGCTGTGGCAACCTTGCATCGCGTAACGGACCGTCGCGTCCGTTAACCGCAGATTTACCATGTGCATCTCAAATGGCTCCATGAGCGTTCTTGCGGGAGCCACGCCAATGGATGATCTGGACGATTTCATGCAGACCCGGCCGCCGACCGCCAGCCGGCCCTTTCTGGGACTGACGGTCCTGGTGGTCGAGGACAGCCGCTTTGCCTGCGATGCGGTGCGGCTCCTGTGCATCCGCTCGGGGGCGCGGATCCGCCGGGCCGGCAGCCTCGAACATGCGCGCCGGCATCTGGCGGTCTATCGGCCCTCGGTGGTGATCGTCGATCTGGGCCTGCCTGACGGCCCCGGCGAGATGCTGATCGGCGAGCTGGCCGGGTCGGCACCCCGCCCGGAGGTGATCCTGGGGATGAGCGGCGATGACACCGCCGCTGACCGGGCGCTGTCGGCGGGGGCGGACGGGTTCCTGTCAAAGCCCTTCGACAACATCGCGGTGTTCCAGTCGGCCATCCTGCGGCATCTGCCGATCGAGCGTCAGCCGCGCGGCCCGCGCCTGATCGACAGCGACCTGGTCCAGCCCGACCCGATCGCCCTGCGCGACGATCTGGCCCACGCCTCCGATGTGCTGCGCCATGCAACGGGTGGCGACAGCATCGATTACGTGACCCAGTTTCTGGCCGGGCTGGCCCTGTCGGCCCGCGACCCCGCCCTTCATGACGCCGTCACCGCCGTATCGGCTCGGCGGCGCAAGGGCGGATCGGCCGAGGCCGAACTGGCATTTCTGGCCACGGCGGTGGATGCCCGGCTGGAGCGCAGCCCGCCCATCTGAGACGCCGGCGCCCGCAAAGCACCCGCTTGATGACCCAATGGCGCCGCATTCCGCGCGCAGGCTGGCCTCTCACGCCTGCCACGAATGGGTCCCGCCATGCTCGAACGTCTCGTCGCCCGCTATGACAGCGAACCGGTTTCGGACCTGGTGGACCGGGCCATCTTCTGGGGCGGCGCGCTGATGCTCGGTTCGGCGCTGGTGGCGCTGGCCAAGCTGGCGGCCTGACACCGCCGGGCCGCCTAGCGCAGCAGCCCCGGATCCGCCCCCAGATCAACGCCCGGAAACACCGCCCGTTCGATGATCCCGGTCGAGACCCCGAACAGACCCCGCATCATCCAGCCAGCCGGCGCGCGCAGGTCGCGCAGCGGCATCAGGTCGCGCCCGTCATAAAGGTCGCTCTGCCGCAGGCCGGGCCAGTCGCCCATGACGCGCCCGCCGCGCACCGCGCCGCCGGCATGGATCATCACGCCGCCGGTGCCATGATCCGTGCCCCGGGTGCCGTTTTCCTGCGCGGTGCGGCCAAACTCGGTGACGCAGAGCACCGCCGTCCGGTCCCAGACATCGCCAAGCCCGGCCTTCAGCGTCAGCAGCGTCTCGGTCAGCGCGGTCAGCGCCCGAGGCAGGCCGCGCTGCTGGTCGGCATGCGAATCGAAGCCGCCGAGCGAGAAACTGACGATGCGCGTCTCCTCGCGCAGGCGCGCGGCGGCAAAGCGGGCCACGGTCGCATGGTCGCCGCGAAACACCTCGCCCGTCATCATGTCGGCCTGCCCGCCGGCCTCTCCCTCGCCCTGCGCGATCTGCTCGGCGATCTCGATGGCGGCCAGCGAGGCATCGCGGAAGGGCGGGTCATCGTGCTGGACCAGTTCCAGCAGGCGCCGGGTCTGCGGGCTGAGCGCCAGCCGCGCCTCGGGCGACCAGCGCGAGGCGGCCGCCGCGCCCGACAGGATCAGCATCTGTTCGCGCCCGATGGCGAAGGCGGTCTCCATGCTGACCCCGGGCACCGCTTGCAGCAACCGGTTCAGCCAGCCATCGCGCGAGGCCAGGCCCTCGATCCCGGCCACTCCGGCCTCAAGGATGTCCTGCCCGTCGAAATGGCTGCGCTTGTCGCGATAAGGAGTCGAGACCGCGTGGTAGAAACCCAGGTCGCCGGCATCCCAAAGCGGCATCAGCGGCGCGACGGCCGGATGGGCGGCAAAGAACCCGTCCAGATCAAGCTCGCCAACCGTTGCCGGGTCGATCAGCGTCGGGCGCAGGCCCGCCAGGGCGGCATCGCCATAGGGGCGCACCAGGTCGAGCCCGTCGAGCCCGCCGCGCAGCACGATCACCACCAGCCGCGTGTCCCAGGGCGCGCTGGCCAGCGCGATCGGCGTCACCAGCGGGCTGGCCGCCAGCGAGCAGCCGGCCAGCGCGCCCCCGATCAGGAAATCCCGGCGCTGCATCTCACCTCCTCTGGAACGCGGCCGATGCCAGCACCAGCCCGATGCCCTCGCCCACGCTTTCGGCGGCCCCGGCGGCAAAGCGCACCGCTTCGGGCGCCTCCGGCCCCAGCGCGGCAACCACGAAGTCGCGCGGGTCCGGCAATGCGTCGACCACCTTGGCCGGGGCCGTCATCGCCCAGTTGATCCGGGCCGCCATGCCCTGCGGGATGATCCAGGACGCGGCCTCCTGCGCCCAGCCATCGGGGCCGGGCGGGTGCTCGAACGGTTGGCCCATGATGCGCAGCGGCGTCTCGATGGCCCGGCGGGTATCGGCCAGCGTCAGCGCCTCGAACCAGTCCGGCCCGACCCCCAGCGCCCGGAACCCGGCGGCGATGAACTCGAAAGGCAGGCGCACCTTGGCCCGCTCCGGCACCCAGGCATCCTCATGCTCCAGCAGCGCCCCGGTCAGCGCCCCAAGATCGCCATCCGCGCCAAGATAGGCGTCCGCCAGATCGGCAACCAGCCGCTCGGGCGGCCTGTCCGAGACGAAATGCACCGCCAGCTTGCGCGCCAGATGGCGGGCGGTGGCGGGGTGGCGGGCAAGGTCGCCCAGCACCTCGCGGATCGCGGCCTCCGACGGGTCGGGGCCGTAGGTTTCACCCAGCACCGTCTCGGTGCCCGGTTCGGCCAGCCGGGGGTCAAAGACGCTGCGGTCCTGGCGCAGCGTCAGGCCGGTCAGCAGCTCGGCCAGCTGGCGGACATCGGTCTGGTCATAGGGGGCATCGACGCCCAATGTGTGCAATTCCAGCAATTCGCGGGCGTAGTTTTCATTCAATCCCGTATCGCGGCGGCTGCCGATCTGGCTCTGCGGCCCGACCGAACTGCGCTGGTCGAGGTAGAACTGCATCAGCGGGTGGCGCGCCACCTGCCAGAGCAGGTCCGCGAACTTGCCCAGAATGCGCGGGCGGATCACCTCCTCGACGAAGGGCGTCACCATATGCGCCATGCCGCCATTGCGGGCGATGACGGTGAAATGGTCGGCCCAGAAACCCACCAGCCGTTCGCGCAGGCCATCCCCGGTCGCGGCCCAGCGCGCCATGGTCAGCGCCAGATTGCGCCCCTGCACCTCGCGCACCTCGCGTTGCAAGGCGGTCAGGGCGGCCTGCGCGGCGGCGAGCCCGTCCGTGCCGCGCGCGGCGTTGCGGGCAAGGCTCGCCATGCGCTGATCGTTGAGCGAGGGACGCACCAGCGAATAAAGCGGCAGCCGGACGCGCCGCGCCACATGATCGGTGCCGCGCAGGGCGCGCAGCATCGCGGCCACCGATTGCGGCGGCCCGGTCAGCGGCGACAATCCGGTGCCAAAGCGGATCTCGGCCAGGATCGGGTCGAACGGCACTTGGGCAAGGCCTCCGGTCAGGGTCAACCAGCACCTTATATAACGATACGGGCGCCAGAATGCGGCGCCCGGTATCACTTATTTTTGTGCCTGGCCGGCGCAAGCCCGGTCAGGACTCGGGCGGCAGCACCCGCAGGCGCAGTTCGCGCAACTGCTCGTTGGTCGGGTCCGAGGGGGCGGCCATCATCAGGTCTTCGGCGCGCTGGTTCATCGGGAACATGATGACCTCGCGGATGTTGGCGGTATCGGCCAGAAGCATGACGATGCGATCGATGCCGGCCGCGCAACCGCCATGCGGCGGGGCGCCATACTGGAAGGCGTTGACCATGCCGCCAAAGCGCTTGCGCACCTCGTCCGGTCCATAGCCGGCAATCTCGAAGGCCTTGAACATTATCTCGGGCTTGTGGTTGCGGATCGCGCCCGAAACCAGCTCGTAGCCATTGCAGGCCAGGTCATACTGAAAGCCGCGCACGGCCAGCGGGTCGCCGTCCAGCGCCTCAAGCCCGCCCTGCGGCATCGAGAAGGGGTTATGCTCGAAGTCGATCTTGCCGGTCTCGTCATCGCGGGCATAGATCGGGAAATCGACGATCCAGGCGAAGGCGAAGCGGTCCTTCTCGGTCAGGCCAAGCTCGTCGCCAATCACGGTGCGGGCGCGCCCGGCAACCTTTTCAAACGCCGCCGCCTTGCCGCCGAGGAAGAAGGCGGCATCGCCCACGCCCAGCCCAAGCTGCTGGCGGATTGCCTCGGTACGCTCGGGGCCGATGTTCTTGGCCAGCGGGCCTGCGGCTTCCATGCCTGACCCATCCTCGGCCTGCCGCCAGAAGATATACCCCATCCCCGGCAGGCCCTCTTTCTGGGCGAAGGCGTTCATCCGGTCGCAGAACTTGCGGCTGCCGCCGCCGGGGGCGGGAATGGCGCGGACCTCTGTTCCGTCCTGCTCCAGAAGCTTGGCGAAGATGGCGAAGCCGGACCCTGCGAAATGCTCGGAGACCACCTGCATCTTGATCGGGTTGCGCAGGTCGGGCTTGTCGGTGCCATACCAGAGCGCGGCATCCTTGTAGGAGATCTGTTCCCAGCTCTGGTCGACCTTCCGGCCGCCGCCGAACTCCTCGAAGATGCCGCCGATCACCGGCTGGATGGTGTCGAACACGTCCTGCTGGGTGACAAAGCTCATCTCGAGGTCAAGCTGGTAGAAGTCGGTCGGCGAGCGGTCGGCGCGCGGGTCCTCGTCGCGGAAACAGGGCGCGATCTGGAAATACTTGTCATAGCCCGAGACCATGATCAGCTGCTTGAACTGCTGGGGCGCCTGCGGCAGGGCGTAGAACTTGCCCGGATGCAGGCGCGAGGGCACCAGGAAATCGCGCGCACCCTCGGGGCTGGAGGCGGTGATGATCGGGGTCTGGTATTCGCGGAAGCCCTTGTCCCACATGCGCTTGCGCATCGAGGCCACGACGTCCGAGCGCAGCTTCATGTTGGCCTGCATCGCCTCGCGGCGCAGGTCGAGGTAG
>CAUJIU010000092.1 GCA_963205075.1 Pseudomonadota bacterium
ATGCGCAGGTCATCGGCATGATCGGCGACCGGCCCTGGACCGGCTTCGGGCTGGACGGTTTTCCGCTGGCCTTTCAGGGTTACCACGCGCCGCCAGTGTCGCCTTCGCGCAGCTGGGATCAGGCCCATGACAGCTACCTGACGCTCTGGGCCGAACTGGGTCTGGTGGCCGGGAGCCTGCCCTTGCTGGCGTTGCTGATTGCCGCGCTGCGGCTGCGCAAGATCGCGCGGGCAGGGCCGGAGGCGGCGGCGGGCGCCGTCGGGGCACTCGGGGCGATGACGGTCGCCGCCCTGCATTCGCTGGGCGATTTCAGCCTCGAGATCGAAGCCAACACCCTGTTCCTGCTGGCGGTGATCGGGGTCGGTCTGGCGCCCGCCACGGCCCCTGACGGCGGCGGGCCCCAACGGAAGACCTGATCGGAAATCACCGAATTGCCCATGGCTTTTCCCGGCAGAGTTGTTATTGAATTGGTTAACAACTCAGGGTTGATATGAAACGCATCGCGCCCGCAAAAGAGCAACGCCCGGATTTCCTCGACCTGCGCGATGCCTTCTGGATCCTGCGCCGGCAGGTGCGGCTGGTGCTGCTGACCGTCGGCATCGGGCTGGGCGGGGCGCTGCTGTATCTGGCCTATGCCACGCCGCTCTATACCGCGACCGCGCTGCTGTTCGTCGATCCGAGCCAGAAGAACATCCTCAATCCCGATGACGCCTACACCCTGCAGGGCAGCGCCGAGAATGCCCGCATCGAAAGCGAGGTCGAGATCCTCAGATCCGACACGGTGATGCTGGCGGCCATCGATGCGGCGGGGCTGCTGGCCGACCCGGAATTCGGCCCGTCCCTGCCGCTGCTGGACAAGCTGCGCATGGCCGTGGGGCTCGAGGGGGGCGACACGCGCTCGGGCGCCGAACTGCTGTCCTCGACCCTGGCGCGTCTGACCGGCCGGGTCGATGTGCGCCGGCGGGGCACCACCTACCTGATCGCGGTCTCGGTGCACGCCCAGTCGCCCGACCGGGCGGCGACAATCGCCAACGCGGTGGCGCAGACCTATATCGACCTGCAGATCGGCACCAAGGTCTCGGCGGCATTGGCGATGCGTGACATGCTGCAAGGCCAGCTTGACGCCGCCCGCCTCGCCCTGACCGAGAACGAATCCGCGCTGGCGTCCTACGTGGATGACAATATCGACCGGCTGGTGGTCGAGAGCGGCTCGGAGGCGGCGCGTGACTTGCGCGACCGGCTGCTGGAGGCAAACACCCGGTCCGGCCAGACCCGCGACCTGCTGACCAACGCCCGCACCCTGATGCAGGATCAGGACTGGTCCGGCCTCGCCGCCCGGCTGGAAGACGAGGCGCTGGCCCAGATGGATGCCGAAAGGGCGGCGCTGGCGGCGCAGCTGGCGGGCGCGGCGCCTGCCACCGGAGCCGAGGCCGATCTGCGGGCCGGGCTGGCCCGGATCGAAAGCGACATGGCCCGGCGCGCCCAGGGCGCGGTGGCCTCGCTTGAAAGCCAGGCCACCCAGATCGACACCATGGCCGATCAGGTGCGCGTCCAGATCCGCGAGCAGGTCTTTGCCGCCAACCTCTCGGCCGGCACCCTGGCCGAACTGTTCGAGATGCAGCAGGAATCCGACATTGCCCAGCGCCATTACCGCACGCTCTTGTCGCGGATGCGCGATCTGGAGGCGCAGGCCCTGGTGCAGGTGGCCGACAGCCGGATCGTCTCGCAGGCGATGGCCCCGCGCTCCGCCTCGTTCCCGAACAAGAAGCTGATCCTGTCGCTGGCGTTGTTCTCGGCCCTGGGGCTTGGCGTCGGGCTGGCATTCCTGAACGAATACTATCTCGGCGGCATCCTGTCGGCCCAGCAGCTTGGCAATCTGGTCGATATCCCGGTCGGGGCGACGATCCCGCGCGTCGAGGTGCCGCCGGACCGGCTCAGCGTCGCCGACATGGTGGTGGATGCTCCGCTTTCGGCCTATGCCGAGTCGCTGCGCCGCCTGCGCTCGGCGGTGGACCAGGCGGTGCGGGGGCGCGAGGGCGGGGCGGTGGTGGTCTTTACCTCGTCGATCCCCGATGAGGGCAAGTCCACGCTGGCGCTGGCGCTGGCGCGCACCTATGCCATCGCCGGGCGCAAGGTGCTGCTGGTCGATGCCGACCTGCGCCGCCCGGCTCTGCACCGGCTGGTCGGGCTGGAGCCGCAGGACGGCTTTCTCGACTATCTCAACAACCCCGGCCAGTTCGACGATGCCCAGGGCTTTTACGATGTCGATCCGCGCACCGGGGCCGGGCTGATCATGGGCCAGCGCCGCAGCCCCGCGCCCACCGACCAGCTGCTGCAGACCAAGGCGTTCGAAGACATCCTCATCAACGCGCGCGCCGCCGTCGACATCGGCATCGTCGACGCGCCGGCGGTCTTGCCCACGGTGGATGCGCGCTACATCGTGGCGCAGGCCGACGTGGTGGTGTTCTGTGTCGGCTACGGCACCGTTTCGCAATCCGAGGTGCGGGCGGCATTGGCGCAGATCGAAGACGCCGCCCCCCCCGGCACGGCCATTCTGGCGGTGCTCAACCGCGACGAAAGCCCCGACCGGTCGCGCCGGTTCGGGGAGGATGCCGCCGGTCTGCCGGGATGAGCGGCGGCCAGCGAAGCCGCAGGACAGGTTGCCAGGCGCGGTCGATGCTGGCATCTGTGGCACAATCTGGTGACTAGGCGGGCGGCGGCATGAAAAAGGCACTGATTACCGGCGTGACCGGGCAGGACGGGGCGTATCTGTCTGAGCTGTTGCTGGCCAAGGGCTACGAGGTGCACGGCGTCAAGCGGCGGGCCTCGTCCTTCAACTCGGCCCGCATCGACCACCTCTATCAGGACCCGCACGAGCAGGGCCGCCGCTTTCATCTGCATTACGGCGACATGACCGACAGCACCAACCTGATCCGGCTGGTGCAGGAGGTGCAGCCCGACGAGATCTACAACCTCGCCGCGCAAAGCCACGTCCAGGTCAGCTTTGACACGCCCGAATATACCGCCAATGCCGACGGCATGGGCACGCTGCGCCTGCTCGAGGCGCTGCGCATCCTGGGCATGGAAAAGACCTGCCGCTTCTATCAGGCCTCGACCTCGGAGCTCTACGGGCTGGTGCAGGAGGTGCCGCAGCGCGAGACCACGCCGTTCTACCCGCGCTCGCCCTACGGGGTGGCCAAGCTCTATGCCTACTGGATCACGGTCAACTACCGCGAGGCCTATGGCATGCACGCCTCCAACGGCATCCTGTTCAACCACGAAAGCCCGCTGCGCGGCGAAACCTTCGTCACCCGCAAGATCACCCGCGCGGCGGCGGCCATCAGCCTCGGCCTGCAGGAGCGGCTCTATCTGGGCAATCTGGACGCGCAACGGGACTGGGGCCACGCGCGCGACTATGTCGAGGGCATGTGGCGGATCGTGCAGCATGACACACCGGACGATTATGTGCTGGCCACCGGCGAGACCCATTCGGTGCGCAGCTTTGTCGAGGCGGCCTTTGCCGCGGTGGGCATCGATCTGGTCTGGACCGGCGACGGGGTCGAGGAAAAGGGCCTCGTCAAGGGCAGCAACCGGGTTCTGGTCGAGGTCGATCCGCGCTACTTCCGGCCGACCGAGGTCGACCTGCTGATCGGCGATCCGGCCAAGGCCAGGGCGGTGCTTGGCTGGAGCCACACCACCTCGCTGCCGGAAATGGTGCGGGAAATGGTGGCCAGCGACATTCGGGTGGTCAGGAACGAGCGCAATCGCAAGGATCGTGACGGATGAGCTTTGATCTCGACGGCAAGCGGATCTGGGTGGCGGGGCATCGCGGCATGGTCGGCGCGGCGCTGGTGCGGCGGCTGGCATCCGAGCCTTGCGAGATTGTCACGGTCAGCCATGGCGATCTGGACCTCACCTCGCAGGCGGATGTGACCGACTGGATGGGCGAGGCCGAGCTGGACGGCGTGATCCTGGCCGCAGCGAGGGTCGGCGGCATCCAGGCCAATGACACGCGCCCGGCCGAGTTCCTGCGCGATAACCTGATGATCGAGGCCAATGTCATCCACGCCGCCTGGCGGACGGGGGTGGAAAAGCTGCTGTTTCTGGGCTCGTCCTGCATCTATCCCAAGATGGCCCCGCAGCCGATCCGCGAAGACCACCTGCTGACCGGCCCGCTGGAGCCGACCAATGAATGGTATGCCATCGCCAAGATCGCCGGCATCAAGATGTGCCAGGCCTATCGCAAGCAATATGGCGCCGATTTCATCTCGGCCCAGCCGACCAATCTCTACGGCCCCGGTGACAATTACGACCTGCAAGACAGCCACGTGCTGCCGGCGCTGTTGCGCAAGTTCCACGAGGCCAAGGCCGCGGGGGCGGCGTCCGTCACGGTCTGGGGCAGTGGCACGCCTTTGCGCGAGTTCCTGCATGTGGACGATCTGGCCGACGCGCTGGTGTTCCTGATGCGGAACTATTCCGGCGATGTGCCGGTCAATATCGGCTCTGGCTCCGAGATAACCATCCGGGCGCTGGCCGAACTGGTGGCCGAGACGGTCGGCTACAAGGCCGAACTGGCCTGGGACGCCACCAAGCCCGACGGCACGCCGCGCAAGCTGATGGACAGCTCCTTCCTGCACGATCTGGGCTGGAACCGGGCGCGCCCGCTTCGGCAGGGGCTCGCCCAGACCTATGCGGACTGGGCGGCATCGGGATACGCGGCCCGCTGACCGCCTCAGGCCGGGCTGGCGCCCAGCGCGTCCGAGACGTCGATGCTGCCGGCATTGCCGCTGGTCACCACGGCCGCGAGATTGCGGATGATGGTGGCGGTCTCGGGGTTGGAGACCGCGGCGGAAATCCTGAGCAGCGCCTGCGACAGGACGGTGAACTGCGGATGGGATTTGGCGATATCAAGCAGAATGATCGCCATCAGGACCAGCTGGCGGTCGATATCGGCCACCGATATCCCCGAGGCGCGGATGCTGGAAATCAGCGTTTCGACATAGGCGTCGCAACCGTCCGGCGCGGCGGTGCACTGACTGGTCAGGGCGGCGGCGTCGAACTGGGTGGAGGTTTGCGCGACCACCGGGGCGGGCGCGGTCAGGGCCGCGGCGAGCGCGAGGGATATGGCCAGATGCCTCATGTCGGTTCCTGTCATGAACGGGGGTGACGGCGCTTCAGCATTGCATCTTGTGGAGGATTGGCAAGAGAAAATACACGTCAAGGTTGCTCGATCGATCCGGGCGGCCCTTCTTGACGGAGCCGCCGGCTTGGACTACCCAGACCGGCGTGAGCGGGTATGGTGAAATGGTATCATAAGACCCTTCCAAGGTTAAGGCGCGGGTTCGATTCCCGCTACCCGCTCCAGACCCTTCTCAGATAGGCACTCGGCAGGGCCACGGCAACGGCGTTTCGCTTGTTATGGGCGCGTCGCAGTCCTATGTCAGTCTGGATCAATCCAAGAGGTTCCGATGGCCGACCAGCCGACGCAAGTTTCCGAAGACCGCCCGTCGAGCCGCCGGATCGGGGCTTTGCGCGAATTGTGGCCCTTCCTGCGGCCCTACAGCCTGCTGATGACGCTGGCCGGCGTGGCGCTGGTGCTGACGGCCATGGTGTCGCTCATCCTGCCGATCGCCGTGCGCCAGGTCGTCGACAATTTCGAGATCTCGGAAGCGGCCCTGCTCAACCGCTACTTCCTCGCCGCCATCGGGGTCGCGGCGCTGCTGGCGCTGGGCACGGCGATCCGGTTCTATTTCGTCACCCGGCTGGGCGAACGGGTGGTGGCCGATATCCGGCGCGCGATATTCGACCGCACCATCATCAAGAGCCCGGCCTTTTTCGAGGGCATCCTGACCGGCGAGGTGCTGAGCCGCATCACCACCGACACCACGCTGATCCTGTCGGTGATCGGCTCGTCGGTATCGGTGGCGTTGCGCAACGTGCTGATCATCATCGGCGGGCTGATCTTGTTGACCATCACCTCGGCCAAGCTGACCGGCATGGTTCTGCTGATCGTACCGGCGGTGATCGTGCCCATCATCGTGCTGGGCCAGCGCCTGCGCCGCCTGAGCCGCGAGAACCAGGACTGGATCGCCTCGTCGTCGGGCAACGCCTCCGAGGCGCTGCTGTCGGTGCAGGCGGTGCAGGCCTTCACCAACGAGGCGCGCACCAGCAGCCGCTTTGCCGACCTGACCGAGCGCAGCTATGTCTCGGCCCTGCAGCGCATCGGCACCCGCTCGCAGATGACGGCGGCGGTGATGTTCCTGATCTTCACCGGGGTGATCGGCGTGCTGTGGATCGGGGCGCATGACGTGCGCAGCGACGTGATGTCGGTGGGCGAGCTGGTGCAGTTCCTGATCTATGCGGTCATGGTCGCGGGCGGCGTCGCGGCGCTGACCGAGGTCTGGGGCGAGGTCCAGCGGGCCGCCGGCGCCACCGAGCGGCTGGTCGAACTGCTGCAGGCCGAGGACGCGGTCAACGATCCTGCCAGCCCCAGGCCGGTCCCGGCGACCGGCGCCGACGAGATCCGCTTTGACAATGTGTCCTTCCGCTATCCGTCGCGGCCCGAAGTCGCAGCCCTGGACAATTTCGACCTGAGCGTGAAGCCGGGTGAGACCGTGGCGCTGGTCGGGCCGTCAGGCGCGGGCAAATCCACCGTCATCCAGTTGTTGCAGCGCTTCTACGACCCCGATCAGGGTGACATCCGCATCGGCGGGACCAGCCTGCGCGACATGGCCCGCGCCGAGTTCCGCAAGCTGATGGCGCTGGTGCCGCAGGACGCGGTGATCTTTGCCGATACCGCGCGCGAGAACATCCGCTTCGGCCGCTCGGACGCGACCGATGCTGAGGTCGAGGCCGCGGCCCGCGCCGCTGCCGCGCATGATTTCCTCAGCGCGCTGCCCGAGGGCTACGACACCTATGTCGGAGAACGCGGCGTGATGCTTTCGGGCGGGCAGAAGCAGCGCATCGCCATCGCCCGCGCCATCCTGCGCGACGCGCCGATCCTGCTGCTGGACGAGGCCACCAGCGCGCTCGACGCCGAAAGCGAGCGCGAGGTCCAGCGCGCCGTCGAGCAGCTTTCGCGCGGGCGCACCACGCTGATCGTGGCGCACCGTCTGGCCACCGTGAAGTCGGCCGACCGGATCGTGGTGATGGAAGCCGGGCGGATCGCGGCCCAGGGCACCCATGACGAGCTGGTGGCCCAGGGCGGTCTATACGCCCGGCTGGCCCGCTTGCAGTTCACCGAAGGGGTTGCGGCAGAATAGCAATTTCGCAGCGTCATACTTGCCAGACCCCGCCAATGGTCTACACCTTTTGCAAAAGCTGGGGGCCGGGCAGACCACCGCCGCAAGGTCCCTCCAACGGGAGGAACTGACGTGACATATGCGACTGTCGAAGACCGACTGGCAATCGAACAGGAATCCCCCTGGTCCAAACGCGATCTGCCCGCCACATCCTGGGGGCAGCTGGTGCGCACGGCATCGAAGTTTCCGCAGCGGCCGGCGGTCAGCTACCAACTGCTTTCGGACCCGACCGCCGCCAAGGTGACGCTGAGCTGGGCCGAGTTGCGCGCCAGGACCGCGCAGACCGCCAACATGTTCCGCAGCCTGGGCGTGGGCGAGTCCGATGTGGTGGCCTTCCTGTTGCCAAACTGCATGGAGGCCGTCCTGACATTCCTGGGCGGCCAGACCGCCGGCATCGTCAACCCGATCAACCCGCTGCTGGAGGCCGATCAGATCGGCGCCATCCTGCGCGAGACCAATGCCAAGGTGCTGGTGACGCTGCGGGCTTTCCCGCGCACCGATGTGGCCCAGAAGGCCGCCGAGGCAGTGCGCCACGCCCCAAACGTCAAGACGGTGCTCGAGGTTGATCTGGTCACCTACCTGACCGGGGCCAAGCGGCTGATCGTGCCGCTGATCCGGCCCAAGAACCCGGCAAGACACCACGCCCGCGTGGTCAGCTTTCATTCCGAACTGGCCCGCCAGCCCAAGGAGCTGACCTTCAGCGACAGCACCGAGGACCGGGTGGCGGCGCTGTTTCACACCGGCGGCACCACCGGCATGCCCATGGTGGCGCGCCACCGGGCCTCGGGCATCATCTACAACGCCTGGCTCGGCGGCCGGCTGCTGTTCACCGAGAAGGACGTCCAGATCTGCCCGCTGCCGATGTTCCACGTCTTTGCCGCCATCGTGGCCATGGGCGCCTCGCTTTCGTCGGGCGCCCATATCGTGTTCCCGACCCCGCAAGGCTATCGCGGCGAGGGGGTTTTCGACAATTTCTGGAAGCTGATCGAGCGCTACAAGGTGACATTCGTCATCACCGTCCCGACCGCGATCTCGGCCTTGATGCAGCGGCCGGTGGATGCCGACATCTCGTCCTTGCGGCTGGCCTTCTGCGGTTCGGCGCCGCTGCCGGTCGAGCTGTACAAGCGCTTCGAACAGACCACCAAGGTCACCGTCTGCGAGGGTTACGGCCTGACCGAGGCCACCTGCCTGGTCTCGATCAATCCGCCCGACGGTCTCAAGAAGATCGGTTCGATCGGCATTCCCTTTCCCTATTCGGATGTGCAGATCCGCGCCGTCAGTGACGGCGCCGTCTGCCCGCCGGGCGAGGTCGGCGAGATCTGCGTCTCCAGCCCCGGCGTCTATGGCGGCATGACCTATTCCGACGAGGAAAAGAACGAGGGTCTGTTCTTCCCCGGCCCCGATTCCGATGCCCAGTACCTGCGCACGGGCGATCTGGGCCGTTTCGACGAAGACGGCTATCTCTGGATCACCGGCCGGGCCAAGGACCTGATCATTCGCGGCGGCCACAACATCGACCCCGCCACCATCGAGGAGGTTCTCGCCGGGCATCCGGCGGTTGCCTTCGCCGGCGCCATCGGCCAGCCGGACGTGCATTCGGGCGAGTTGCCTTGCGTCTATGTCGAGCTGGTCAAGGGCGCCACCGCGACCGAGGCGGAACTGATGGATTATGCCAGCCACCACATCAGCGAGCGTGCCGCGATTCCCAAGCATCTGGAAATCATCGGCGAGCTGCCCAAGACCGCCGTCGGCAAGGTCTTCAAGCCCGACCTGCGCCGCCGCGCCATCACCCGGGTCTATAACGAGGCGCTCGCCAATGCCGACGTGGCCGCCGAAGTGGTCTCGGTGATCGAGGACAAGCGGCGCGGTCTGGTGGCGCAACTCAAGCGCACGGGCACGGTGGCGGATGCCGACGTGGTGGCGGCGCTGGGCGGCTTCACCCGCCCCTGGGAATGGAAAGAACAGCCCGGCTGACGCAAGTCGACTGGGGGAACTCACCAACGGATATCGGCGGCACCTTGCCGCCGACCTGGCCCGTAATGCCATGGCGCCGTCGGCCCGATTGCATGACGCCGCAATCGCGCCCTCTCTGCCGGACCTTGTGCCAGCACGCTGGCCGCCACGACGACGCGCAGTTGGCAGGCATTGCCGGAATGAGGGAAATGGTGCTGTGAGAGAGGATTGAACTCTCGACCTCACCCTTACCAAGGGGCGGGCCGCCAGTTTCCCGGGGTATCCGCAGGGCTCCGCGCGTTGCCTAAAGACGTTTACTTACAGGCACTTGGGCGCTATAGTCGGCTCCGGTGGTATAGGCCCGTAAAGCCGAATAGCCCACCATTCCGTTACCCCGCCGTTACCCCGGAGTTTGCGATGAAGAAGAAGCTGACTGAGATGGCCGTGGACAAGATGAACCCCGTCGCGGGCCAGCGGCTTGAGGTTTTCGACACCCTGACCCCGGGCCTTGCGCTGCGCATCACCGAGGCCGGGAAGAAAAGCTGGTCGGTGATGTATCGTGTCGCGGGCCGGGGCAACGGCGGGAACCGGGGGGCGCTGCGCCGGATGACCCTCGGGGCCTATCCCCTGATTGACCTGAAGGCGGCGCGTGACAAGGCGCGGGCTGCCATCGACCTTGCCGACCGGGGCGACGATCCTGCTGACCAGCGCAAGGATGAGCTGCGCCAGAAGGGTGAGCGGGTCTTTGAGGTGATCTGCGCCCGCTTCATCGAACTGCACGCAAAGGCCCATACGGTGAAGTGGAAGGACACCGAACGGCTGCTGAACATCTATGTCGTGCCGGAATGGAAGTCGAAGCCCATCGACACGCTGGACCGGGCGACGGCGCACGAGTTGCTTGACGAGATTGCGATGGAGCACGGCACCGGCGCGGCGCGTGAGGTTCGGAAGCACATCACCAAATTCTTCAACTGGGCCGTCGATAGGGGCCTGCTGACCGCCAGCCCCGTCGCCGGGATGCGCCGCCCAGAATTGGGCTATGTCGCCCGCGAACGTGTGCTGACGATGGACGAGCTTAAGGCCATTTGGGCAGCCGCCGACAAGATGGGCTACCCCTTCGGCCCGATGGTCCGGCTCCTGATCCTGACGGCGCAGCGGCGGGCCGAGATTGCAGGGCTGCGCCGCGACTGGCTGTTGCCCGACCAGACCGCCTATGAGGTGCCAGCCGCGTTCTATAAGACCGACCGCCCGCAGGTGGTGCCCTTGTCGGCACCGGCGCTTGCCATCGTGGAAGGTCTGCCGAAGTGGAACAGCGGGGATTTCCTGCTCTCGACCACGGCGGGCAAGGTGCCTGTCTCGGGTTTCTCGAAGGCCAAGGCACGGTTGGACAAGTTCTCGAAGGTGGAGGGCTGGACCCTGCACGACCTGCGCCGGTCTGCCGCCACCCATATGGCGC
>CAUJIU010000093.1 GCA_963205075.1 Pseudomonadota bacterium
ATGAACTAATTGATCAGGTCACAGTTATCAAAGCGCGGGGCAAGCCGCAGATCCGCGCAATCTTGAAGATGCTGATCCATTTCCGCAAGGATTTCGGCGTGCTGCATGACTGCGACTGGCCGTACGGAAAGGAGGGCAAGCGGAACAAGGATGGTAGCTTAGTTAAATCCGGCTCTTGGGCGCACAACGTCGAAATTCGCAAGTTGGTGAATGAGGCGAAACGGCTCAGCATTGGTGTGGCACACGAGGTTAGCATACCCGATTTTGAGCGTCGTATCGGCCTTCCCCGTGGAACAGGCGGGAAGCCCTTCGAGGCATACCTCGCAATAAAGCAGGATGAGGCAGTCAAAGCCGAAGTGCAGGCATTGTTAGTGCGTCTCAAGGAACCCGCACGCTACGCTGATGGAGCGGAACAAGAATGCGACGCCGCTCCCTTCGTGGCGGCTATCCTGGATCAGCTCCGAAAAAGGGCAGCAGAGCATGGCTGGGAAGACTCCTTCCGACTTGGAGAATAAGTCTGCGCAGTAATGGTCGTCGTCGCCGTGGAAGGAACCGAAAGTCAAGACCAGCGCCGGAAGCGGCCTCCGAAAACCGTATCGCGCCAAATGCCAAACAGAGACTCTGGCCATTCTGGGCGACTATTTCGCCCGTGAGTTCAAGTCTCTAGGGGGCATCACGCCTCACATGTCGCGGAAAACACCCCGCAATATGCGGGATATAAAATAGTTTAAAATCAATATGTTAGATGGTGGCGGAGACGAAGGGATTCGAACCCTCGAGACGATTTCCCGTCTGCGCCCTTAGCAGGGGCGTGCCTTCGACCACTCGGCCACGTCTCCGCCGACCCGTTTAGCGGCAAGGTCTGGGGGCTGCAAGGCACAGAGTGCGTGTGCTGCAACAGATTTCGCGACCTTGCCTGCCTGATCCGGTTCGGCGGGTGCGGGCGGTCAGGTGTTGAACAGGAAGTGCAGCACGTCGCCGTCCTTGACCTGGTAGGCCTTGCCTTCGGCGCGCATCTTGCCGGCTTCCCTGGCGCCGGTTTCGCCGCCCAGCGCGATGAAGTCGTCATAGGCGATGGTCTCGGCGCGGATGAAGCCGCGCTCGAAATCGCCATGGATCACGCCGGCGGCCTGCGGCGCCATGGTGCCTGCCGGGATCGTCCAGGCGCGGGCCTCCTTGGGGCCGACGGTGAAATAGGTCTGCAGGTGCAACAGCGCGTAGCCCGCGCGGATCAGCCGGTCGAGCCCGGCCTCCTCCAGCCCCATCTCCTCGAGGAACATCGCGGCTTCGTCGGGGTCGAGCTGGCTGATCTCCTCCTCGATGCGGGCCGAGATCACCACATGGGCATTGCCTTCGGCGGCGGCCATTTCCGCCACGCGGGCGGAGAAGGCGTTGCCGGAGGCGGCCGAGGCCTCTTCGACGTTGCAGACGTAGAGCACCGGCTTGGAGGTCAAGAGCTGCAGCATCCGCCACTGCTTTTGCTCCTCCGGGGCCACCTTGACCGTGCGCGCCGGCCGCCCGGCCGAAAGCGCCTCTTGCGCGGCCAGCAAGAGCCGCTCCTGCTCGATGGCTTCCTTGTCGCCGCCGCGCACCTTGCGCACGATGTTGGCCAGCCGCCGCTCGACCGATTCCAGATCGGCCAGCATCAGCTCGGTCTCGATGGTCTGGGCGTCTGCCACCGGGTCGATCTTGTTTTCGACATGGGTGATGTCGCCATCCTCGAAACAGCGCAGCACATGGGCGATGGCGTCGGTCTCACGGATATTGGCCAGGAACTGGTTGCCAAGTCCCTCGCCGCGCGAGGCGCCCTTCACCAGGCCCGCAATGTCGACAAAGGTCATGCGGGTCGGGATGATCTGCCGCGATTTGGCAATTGCCGCCAGCTTGTCGAGCCGCGCATCGGGCACGGCCACGTCACCGACATTGGGTTCGATGGTGCAGAAGGGAAAGTTGGCGGCCTGCGCGGCGGCGGTACGGGTCAGCGCGTTGAACAGGGTCGACTTGCCGACATTCGGCAATCCGACAATCCCCATCTTGAAACCCATGGCCTGACCCTCCTGCAAATGCTGGGGGCTTCTACGGCGGCCTGCGCGGCGGCGCAAGCCGCAGGCGCGCCGCTGTCAGGCGAAGGCCACCTGCGCGATGGGCGGCAGGAAGGAACTGAGCAATTGCCAGTCGTCACCCCCGTTTTCCGACACCCAGAGATTGCCGGTGGTCGAGCCCATGGCCAGCCGCTCGCCGGTATCGTCGCAGACCAGCCCGTGCCGGTAGACCAGATCGTAGGACAGGCCCTCGGGAAGGCCGCGCGACTGCTGGCGGAAGCTCTTGCCGCCGTCATCGGTGCGGGTGACGACAAAGCGCCCGTCGACCGGCACGCGAAAGGCGTCACGGATGGCGGGCGCGAACCAGGCGGTATCGGGGCGCGACGGATGGGCGATCACGGCGAAGCCGAAGTTGGAAGGCGCCACATCGGTAATCTCGGTGAAGGTGCCGCCAAAGTCGGACGACACGTAGATGCCGCAGTGATGCTGGCACCAGACGCGGTCGGGCTGGCTGGCGGTGGCGGCGATCAGATGCGGGTCCTGCCCGACAGGATCGAAGGCCTTGTCGGGGGGAAGGTAGTCGCCATGCATGCCGCGCCCGACGATCTCCCAGCTCTTGCCGCCATCACCGGTGACCCAGCACCCGGCGCAGGACACGCCGATCAGGATGTGGTCGGGGTCGCGCGGATCGACGATGATCGAATGGATGCCGGCGTGATCGTAGCCGCCGCCAAACCAGTTGGGCCGCGAGGGCTGGTCCCAGAGCGGCCGGTTGATCTCCCAGCTTGATCCGCGGTCATGGCTCACGAACAGCCCGCCGGGAATGGTGCCGCACCAGATCTTGCCGGGCTGGTCCTTGCCGCCGGGCGCCAGCGACCAGATCATCTCCAGCGCCGGCGCGTCGGGCGCGTCAGAGACCGGATAGGTCGGGGTCGGGATTTCTTCCCAGCTGGCACCGCCATCGGACGAGCGGTGCATCTTGCAGCCGAAATGCCCGTGCTGAAGCGCCACGTATAGGGTGCCGTCGCGCGGGTCCTCGAGCAGCGCGGTCACCGGCTCGGCCAGAAAGGCCGGCGGGCCGGATTGCGCCCAGCCGGACTTGCCGCGCTGGAACTGAAACAGGCCCTTGCGGGTTCCGACGTGCAGACGGTCCATTCCTATCCTCCTGACAGGGCTTGCATGATGTAGATCTCGGATCCCGGCGCTACCGGATCGCTCAGGGCGGAGCGGTCGGAAACCATCGTGCCATCGACGAAGATGTTGACGTGCTTACGCAGCCGCCCCTGTTCGTCCAGCACATAGGATTTCAGCAGCGGATCCTGCGCCAGACCGCCATCGACAGCCTCGCGCACCGTGGTGCCCGGGGTCACGATCGTCGGCGTCTCGCGGTGCTTGGCGAGATTGGGTGTGAAGCGAATGGTTGCCATCTGAGCCCCTATGCAAGGCCAAGATGCCGGCATAGCCTGATTCTGGAAATACAAAACTCGGGATCGAAACGACAGGAACAGGAGCCTGCGATGAGCTTTTCCCCCTATCTCGGATTTGCCGGCACGGCCCGGGCAGCCATGACCCGCTACGCCGAGATCTTCGGCGCCACCGATCTGGCGATCATGGAATTCTCGGATGCCCCGCCCGACCAGCGCCCGCCCGGCACCGAGGGTCTGGTCATGCATGCCTATGTCTCGACCGGCACCGGTATGCCGCTGATGGGCTGCGACATCCCCGAAGGCTATGGTCCCGGCGGCATGGGCGCGAGTTCGGTGTATCACGACGCCCCGACCGCGGCGCGCGCCGCCGAGATCGTCGCCGCGCTGGCTGAAGGCGGCACCCTCACCATGCCGCTGGAAAAGACCTTCTGGTCGTCCGCCTTCGGCATGGTCACCGACCGCTGGGGCACGCGCTGGATGATCAGCGTGGCCGAACCGGCGCAGCGCTAGTCTAGCCGCCGGTCTCGGCCCAGATCGCCTGCGACAGGGCAGGATTGGGCAGCAGTTCGGCGTTGAACCGGTCCAGTCCCTTCTCCTCGACCAATGTCGGCGCGGTCCCGAGCAGCGATACGCCAAGCCCCGCGCCCGTGTCCGGCGGCAAGAATCCGAGCCAGGCCAGCAGCGTCGGGTAGATGTCGACCATCGATGCCTCTCGGTTGATCCGCCGGGGCCCGCCCAGGCCCAGAAACAGCGCAAGGTTGCTGCGCGGCCCTCCGGCAAACACCGAGGCCGCGGTGCGGCTGTGGTTGAGATGGTCGGACAGGATGGCGATGGCCAGCGGGCGGTCACGGCGATTGGCGCGCAGGAATTCGACCATGGCCACCGTTTCGTCAGCGGTGCAGCGCAGGGCGCGGGCCGGATCGTAGTCTGGTTTCGCCCGGCCGTCGTCCGAGCAGTTGCGGCTGATAAATATCGTGTTGCCGTGGGGCGCGATGGTCTCGATCACCAGGGCCAGCGGTGCCGCCTTGGCCCTGAGGTCAAGAAACCGCTGTCGGGCGGCCTCGAAGACAATCTGGTCGTCCATCACCCAACCCGCCAGCGCCGCCTCAAACTCGGCCTCGCTGGTGATTGAGTGGAAATCCTGCTGGTCGAAGATCGTCGGGAAACCGTGGCTGTTGAAGAAATTGTCATACCCGGCGAATTCCGAATCGTTGCCCACCACGAATTCTGTCGCATAGCCATAAGCCTGCAGGAAATCGCCAAGGCAGACCTGCCGGCCCAGAAACGAGCCCATTCCGGCAAAATTGTTGCGAAATCTCAGCCCGTTGGGCAGCAGGGGCACCCCGCATTGGGACGCGACGATGCCGGCAAGGCTCCACTCGGTTCCCTCGATCTGGCGCACCCCGGTCAGGGTCAGGCCCTCGCCGTCGAGCGGGGCCAGCGCATCGAGCGCGCCGTCATAACCCGGCCGGTCGAGAAAGGTCCGCTCGGTGCCCTCGAGGTAGATCAGCACGATATCCGGCAGAACCGCCGGCGGCGGCCCGATATCGGCCGTGCGCAGCCGGGCGACCAGGTCGCTGTCGATTTCGGCGGCAATGGCCGACCGGACCGAATAGAGCGAGATCGGGTTGGCGATCAGCAGCAGAACCGCGGACCCGACGAACAGCCCGCGCCCAAGTCCCAGCCAGTTGCGCAGCAGCACCAGCCCCAGGACCAGCATGCTGGCGGCGACGACCGCCTGGATCGTTTCGTTGACAAATCCGCTCAGGTTTGCGCCTTCGGTCCCGAATTCGACGTGAAACAGGACCGCGATCATGTCCAGCCGCCGGAACCCGCGCGCGGCGATCACGAAGGGGACCATGGCAAGGGCTGCCAGCGCCAGCGGCGCCAGCCACGGCCCCGGCCAACGCCAGAGGCGGCGCCCACCCGCCACCAGCGCCGCCAGGAGGCAGAGCAGCAGCAGGATGCCGGGCAGGTCGGCCTCGAGCCACGGCAGCCCGATCACCGAGAGGGACAGGCCGATGACGGCCAGAAGGCATGCAGCAACGAAATAGATGCGTAACCGGGACATTGGAAATCAGATCACTTTGGAATGCAGGATAACCTGTAGCAACGAGGCGGCAGCGGCGCCATTGCCATGGTGGACCTGTCCGAGGCGACTTGCTTTTCGGCCCAACCTATCGCACACCCCAACGGGGCCCGAAGGCCAGCAAGACCGAAGGGAGTCGGCATGAGCCGCATCGACGCCAAGTTCGCCGAGTTGAGACAGGACGGCAAGAAGGCCTTCGTCGCCTATGTGATGGCGGGGGATCCCGATTTCGACACCTCGCTGGCCATTGTCAGGGGCCTTCCAGCCGCCGGTGTCGATATCATCGAGCTTGGCATGCCCTTCACCGACCCGATGGCCGATGGCCCCACCATCCAGCTTGCCGGGCAACGGGCGCTGGAAGCCGGGCAGACACTGGAAAAGACGCTGCAGATCGTGCGCGAGCTTCGCCAGCAGGACAGCACCACCCCGGTGGTGATGATGGGCTACTACAACCCGATCTTCTCGCGCGGCGTGGACAGGTTCCTGTCGGACGCAAAGGCTGCCGGTGTCGATGGTCTGATCGTGGTCGACCTGCCCCCCGAGGAGGACGCAGAGCTTTGCATCCCGGCCCAGGCAGCGGGCATGAACTTCATCCGGCTGGCGACCCCGACCACCGATGACCGCCGCCTGCCCAAGGTGCTGCAGAACACCTCCGGCTTTGTCTATTACGTCTCGATCACCGGCATCACCGGGGCCGCCAATGCCGAAGCCGGCGATGTGGGGCCGGAAGTGGCGCGCATCAAGGCGGCCTCGGGCCTGCCGGTGGTGGTCGGCTTCGGGATCAAGACCCCGGAGGCCGCCCAGACCATCGCGAACGTCGCGGACGGCGTGGTTGTCGGCTCTGCCATCGTCGAGCGCATCGGCAAGGGCGCCCCGGTCGCCGAGGTGCTGGCCTTCGTCAGGAGCCTGGCTGACGGCGCACATCGCGCCTGAGGCATCGGACCGGGCCGGGGATTGCCCCGGCCACCGCAACTTGCCAGTGTCGGCATGCAACGATCAGGCACAAGGCCACCCCAGATGCCCATCATCACCTGCATTGACGATCTCAGGCAACTGCACCGGCGCCGGGCGCCGAAGATGTTCTTCGACTACGCCGAGTCGGGCAGTTTCACCGAACAGACGTTTCGCGAAAACACCACCGACTTTACCCGGATCCGCCTGCGGCAGCGGGTCGGCCGGCAGCTCGACAACCGCTCCACCAGGACGACGATGCTGGGGCAGGAGGTGGCGATGCCGGTGGCGCTGTCGCCCGTCGGCATGGCCGGAATGCAATCAGCCGATGGCGAGATCAAGGCCGCCCGCGCCGCCGCCCGGTTCGGGGTGCCGTTCACGCTGTCGACCATGTCGATCTGTTCGATCGAGGACGTGGCCCGCCATGCGGATGCGCCGTTCTGGTTCCAGCTTTATGTCATGCGCGACGAAACCTTTGTCGACAACATCATCGACCGTGCCAAGGCCGCCGGCTGCTCGGCGCTGGTGCTGACACTGGACCTGCAACTGGTTGCCCAGCGCCACAAGGACCTCAAGAACCGGCTTTCGGCGCCGCCGCGCCCGTCGGTAGCGACCGTGCTGGACCTGGCGACCAGATGGCGCTGGGGCTTGCAGATGCTGCGCACCCGCCGGCACACCTTTCGCAACATCATCGGTCATGCCAAGGGGGTCGATGACATCGCCTCGCTCATGAACTGGTCGAATGAGCAGTTCGATCCGCTGTTGAACTGGGACAAGGTCGCCCGGATCCGCGACCGGTGGGGCGGCAAGCTGGTCATCAAGGGCATACTCGAGGCCGAAGACGCCGAGCGCGCCGCCGACCTGGGCACCGATGCGATCGTCGTCTCGAACCACGGGGGGCGCCAGCTTGACGGCGCCCTGTCCACCATCCGGTCGCTGGCGCCGGTGGTTGCGGCGGTGGGTCAGAGGACCGAGGTCTGGCTCGATGGCGGCATCCGGACCGGGCAGGACGTGCTCAAGGCGCTGGCCATGGGCGCCCGCGGCACCATGATCGGGCGCGCCTACATCTACGGGCTGGGTGCCATGGGCGAGGCCGGTGTGACCCGCGCGCTCGAGATCATTCACAACGAGCTCGACACCAGCATGGCGCTCTGCGGCCGCAAATCCGTGACGGAACTGGATCGCGACAACATTCTGGTTCCCAAAGGCTTCGAGGGCGACTGGCAGTAGCCCCGAATTGCGATTGAGGCTTTTCATTTCCGGGATTCGGCACTAAGGACGCGGCTTCATCCGGGCCGCACACCCTTGGAGGGCGGCCCTCCATATTGGAGACTACCTATGGCACGCAAGATCCCCGATCTTCACGCCACGGTACGGACGGGGACAGGCAAGGGGGCCGCCCGTCAAGCTCGCCGCAATGGCGACGTACCTGGCATCGTTTACGGCGGCGGCATCGATCCGCTTCCGATCAATCTGGAATTCAACAGCCTGCTGACCCGGCTTCGCGCCGGTCGCTTCCTGTCGACCCTGTTCAACCTCAAGGTTGACGGGGTGGAGGATGTGCGGGTGATCTGCCGCAGCGTCCAGCGCGACGTGGTCAAGGACCTGCCGACGCATGTCGATTTCATGCGCCTCAAGCAGACCAGCCGCATCAACCTGTTCGTGCACGTCGATTTCATCAACGAGCGCGAGGCCCCCGGCATCCGCAAGGGCGGCGTCCTGACCATCGTGCGTCCGGAAGTTGAACTGGACGTGCTGGCCGGCGACATCCCGTCGAGCATCGTCGTGGACCTGACCGGTCTGGAAGTGGGCGACGTGATCCACATCCATGACGTCAACCTTCCCGAAGGCGTCAAGCCGACGATCGAGCGCAACTTCGTGATCGCCAACATCTCGGCCCCGTCGGGGCTGCGTTCGGCCGAGAACGAAGAAGGCGGCGACGAGGCCGAGGCGGAAGCCGAAGAGGCCTGATCCGTCGACCGGACCATGCGGAAACGGGGCCCTTACGGGCCCCGTTTTCATTTCGGCGGGCGCTGCGCGATTCATGTGGTTGCTTGATATATCCGGCCCTTCTGCTATCCAATCATGTCCGTTTCTGCCTTTCGATCCGGGCTGCCGCCCCCCTGCCGCCCCCCTGCCCCGCGCGCTGACTGTTGTGGGTCGCGGCCCCAGCCGCTACCACTCTTGCGACCGAGGTCAGGAAAGCGCGCGCAATGAAGCTGTTTGTCGGGCTGGGCAATCCCGGAACCAGGTACCAGTCCAATCGCCACAATATCGGCTTCATGGCCGTTGACCGGATCGCGGCCGATCACGGGTTTTCACCCTGGCGCGCCAAGTTTCAGGGCCAGACCTGCGACGGGCGGCTTGATGACGAGCGGATCGTCATGCTCAAGCCCATGACCTTCATGAACCTCTCGGGCCAGTCGGTTGGCGAGGCCATGCGGTTTCACAAGCTGGAGCCCGGCGACGTGGTGGTGTTTCACGACGAGCTTGACCTCGCGCCCGGCAAGGTGCGGGCCAAGTCGGGCGGCGGGCATGCCGGCCATAACGGGCTGAAATCCATCCATGCCCATATCGGCGAGGGCTATGACCGGGTCCGGCTCGGTATCGGCCATCCGGGGCACAAGGACCGGGTGGCGGGCTACGTGCTCGACGATTTCGCCAAGGCCGATCAGGACTGGCTGGACGACCTGTTGCGCGGCATCAGCGATGGCGCGGCCGACCTGGCGCGCGGCGATGCGGCGCGGTTCCTGAACGCCGTGGCGCTGCGCATGGCGCCCGCCCGCTCGGGCGAGGGAAAACCGCCCAAGGCCGCCCCGGCCCCGCCCGCCGCCGCGCCGGAGCAGGCCGACGAACCGCCGAAAAGCCCGCTGCAACAGCTGATCGACCGGTTCCGCGGATGAAGCGCCTGCGCGCAGCGCTCGCCGCGCAGGCCGCGCATTGCGAGGCGCTGGGCTCTCCCTTCACGGCGCGCCTGCTGACGCTGGTGGCCGCGCGCCTGCACCCGGGCACGCCGCTGGCCGACCGGCTGTTCGACTGGCCCGGAGACCTGACCAGCGCCGGCGATTCGGTGTCGCTGCGGCTGGCCGGGGCGCTGCACGCGCTGAAATTGCAGGGATACGCGCCGCTGGTCGCGGTCTATCCGCCGGAGCAGGCGGACGAGGATGCGCTCTGGTCGGCGATCAGGACCGCCCTGACCGAACGGGCGACGTTCATCGATGGATGGCTGGACAGCCCGCCACAGACCAACGAGGTGCGCCGCGCGGCGGCGCTGATCGCGGTCGGGCATTGGCTGACGGCGCGATTCGGGCTGCCGATGGTGGTGTCGGAACTGGGCGCCAGCGCCGGTCTCAACCTGATCTGGGACCGCTTCGCGCTCGAGATCGGGGGCCGGCGCCTCGGCCCGCCGGACAGCCCGCTGGTATTGCAGCCGGTCTGGAGCGGCCCGCTGCCGCCCGATGCGCGCCCCGAAATAGCCGAGCGGCGCGGCGTGGACCTCAACCCTCTCGATCCGGGCAATGCCGATGACCGGCTGCGGCTGAACTCCTACCTGTGGGCCGACCAGACCCACCGGATGGCGCTGACGAAAACAGCGATGGCGATGGCCGACGCACCGGTCGACCGGGCGGATGCGATTGATTGGCTGGCCGGACGCCTGGCGCCCCGGCCGGGCCAGCTGCGGCTGATCTATTCGACCGTCGCCTGGCAGTATTTCCCGGCCGCCGCGCGCGAAACAGGCACTGCCATGATCGAAACCGCGGGCGCGCAGAGTGACACTGGCTCGCCGCTGGCCTGGTTCCGGATGGAGACTGACGGCACGGCCCCCGGCGCCGCGCTGAGTCTGCGGCTCTGGCCGGGAAACCATGAGATTGCCATTGGCCGGGCCGATTTTCACGGCCGCTGGATCACCTGGACCGCTCCGGACGCCTGAGCTGACGCCGCGAACTGCGCGCTAGTCGCGCGCTTCTTCGTGCTCGCCTTCCTCGTCGTCTTCTTCTTCGTCTTCCTCGTCGTCGCCTTCCTCGTCGTCGCCTTCTTCTTCCTCGTCCTCGTCGTCCTCGTCCTCGTCGTCCTCGTCGTCGTCGTCATCTTCCTCGTCGTCGTCTTCCTCGTCGTCGTCTTCCTCGTCTTCGCCATCATCATCATGCGGCGGCTCGACGAAGTCGTGAGACTCGACGTTGAACTCGACATCGTCGCCGGGGCCTTCCGCCACGCCGGGCTCGACGGTGCGGGTCAGGATCTCTCCGGTCTCGTTGTCATAGACGACCTCGACCTTCATGCCTTCCTTGTAGGCCTCGACCCGGGTCTGGGTCGGTCCGGTCTCGACCTCGATATGGGTGTAGCCATGTTCAAGATAGGCATTGGCCAGCCGGCTGGCATAGTCAGTGGCCGCAAATCCCATCGAAGCGCTCAGCAGCAGCGCGGCCTTGGCGGTCAGCAGGGTTTTCCTGAACATTGGGGCAATCCTCGGTTTCGCGGCCCCGGACACGGGCCAGTTGGCAGACACGAGACGCCCCCGCGCCTCGACGAAAACTGGACCCGCCTGAGTTGCGGCCGGGCCTGACTGCCTTGGTTGGCACCGAAAAGTGGCGTGGAAATGGCGAGGGCGGGCCAGAATGTGGCGCCTCCGCGCCCGCTGGCACGGATCAGCCGGCCGGCGGGTTCATCAGATCGTCAATGAACAGGCTCAGCAGTTGCGGGCGCCCCGTAACCCCGGCCTTGCGGTAGACCGCATTGGTCTGGGCCTTGACGGTGCCCTCGCTGGTGGCGCGCAGTTCGGCGATCTCGGGTCCGGACATGCCCTTGATGAGAAACAGCGCCACGTCGCGCTCTGCCGGCGTCAGCGCCCAGGCTTCAAAGCGTTCCTCCAGCAGGTCCATGAAGGCCGCGGAGAGGTTGCGCAGCTTTTCCTCGATCACGACATTGCGGGTGAAGGTGCGGAACAACAGGCTCGCCCCGAGAACCACGCTGACCACCAGACCCAGGCCGGCCGAAAGCTCGACGATCTCGATGACCTGCCAGTCGATCGGCCGCAGGCCAAAGTAGGAAACCACGATGTCCGAAAGGAAGTAAAACGCACAGAGCGCCTGAACGAACAGGATGGCGAGGATGCTCAGGCGTTGCGACACAGATCAATTCACCTAACGGAATGGAAACCGAGCTGGCCCGCACAGTCCGGCTGCGCGGGCGTCAATCTTCTTCGTCGTCATCTTCTTCGTCATCGTCTTCTTCGTCGTCATCGTCTTCTTCGTCATCGTCTTCCTCGTCGTCGTCCCCGGACCCTCCGGAGCCGCCCGAACCGCCGGTCTCGGGTCGGCTGTACATCGGCACGTAGCTGGAGCCACTGGCATCGAGCACTTCCCAGTAATCGCGCAGGATTTCGCCGGTATTGGGGTTGAACACGATTTCGCGGCGCAACGTGTCTGAATAGGCAACGATCCGCACCCGGCCCAGCAGGGTGCGGCTCATCTCGACCCGCGCAAAGCCCTGCTCCAGAAGCTGCTGGACGATCACATCCTGAAACGTCGCCGCCAATGCCGCGGCGGGCGGCATCAGAAGCGCGATGATCAGGGCAATCGTGCGGAGCATGTCGTTCCTAACCGGCAACCGTCACTGACCCGGAGCGAGCCCGGCGCGCCTGCGCCGAGCCCATTGCCGAATGTCGAGGCAGTTCAGTCTTCGTCGTCGTCTTCTTCGTCGTCGTCATCTTCTTCGTCGTCGTCATCATCGCCTTCGTCATCGTCATCTTCTTCGTCATCGCCTTCGTCGCCGTCGTCGTCGTCACCTTCGTCGTCGTCATCGATGTCGGAATCGTCATCGTCGGTGTCGTCGTCCAGGGCGTCGGCGAGTTCTTCGGGACTCAGGGTCTTTTCTTCATACGACAACACGGTGTTCGCGTCATCGTTGGCATAGACCGCCTCGATCTTGCGATCGCCAATGATGACCTCGACCTTGGTGGTGGTCGCGGTCCGCTGCACCTCGATGTGGCTTGCGCCCGGATAGAGGGCGATGATGTCCTCGTTCGACAGCGCCGCCATGGCGGGCGCACTGTAGAGTGCGATGGCGGCCGTAGTTGCCAGAAGTAGCTTTTTCATGTCGGTCTCCGTTGGGATGGTTGCGGTGGTCGTTCCCCCGGCACCAACACTCCTCCCGATCTTCCCACCTGACCATTGGACAGAGGTTTAAGGGCACGTTTTTCGCCCGAATAAACCTCAGTTTATGGGGCATTTCAGGCCCAAGCATCCATCTTGCAGCTTGAATTTCAAAGCGTTAGCCGCAAAGCGGCCAGGGGCGGCCCGGCTTCAGATCTTCATGTCAAAGCCCAGATGGCGGGCCACGGTGAAGATATCCTTGTCGCCACGACCGCACATGTTCATGCAGATCAGGTGATCCTTGGGCAGTTTCGGCGCGATCTTCATCACATGCGCCAGCGCGTGGCTGGGCTCCAGCGCCGGGATGATTCCCTCTTGCAGGCAGCAAAGCTGGAAGGCTTCCAGCGCCTCGACATCGGTGATGGCGACATATTCGGCCCGGCCCACATCGTGCAGCCAGCTATGCTCGGGCCCGATGCCCGGATAATCGAGACCGGCTGAAATCGA
Organism: Pseudomonadota bacterium; assembly: GCA_963205075.1. GTDB lineage: Bacteria > Pseudomonadota > Alphaproteobacteria > Rhodobacterales > Rhodobacteraceae > KLAP22. The sequence goes on from CAUJIU010000093.1 coordinate 13,109, forward strand.
GAAGCCTTCGAGGATCTGCCCGTCATCGTCCTGCAACAGATAGGTGCGGTTGCCGTGCAGCACGCCGGGGCGGCCGCCGGTCAGGCTGGCGCAGTGCTCCATCTTGGCGTTGACGCCCTTGCCCCCCGCCTCGACCCCGATGATCCGCACATCCTTGTCGTCGAGGAATGGATAGAACAGCCCCATGGCATTCGATCCGCCGCCAATGGCGGCAACCAGCGTGTCCGGCAGGCGGCCTTCGGCGGCTGCCATCTGTTCGCGCACTTCCTTGCCGATGATCGACTGGAAGTCGCGCACCATGGCCGGATAGGGGTGCGGGCCGGCAACGGTGCCGATGCAGTAGAAGGTATCGCGGACATTGGTCACCCAGTCACGCAGCGCATCGTTCATGGCGTCCTTGAGCGTGCCACGGCCCGAGGTCACCGGGATCACGGTCGCGCCCAGCAGCCGCATGCGGAACACGTTGGGCGCCTGCCGCTCGACATCATGGGCGCCCATGTAGACGATGCATTTCAGCCCGAACTTGGCGCAGACGGTGGCGGTGGCCACGCCATGCTGGCCCGCGCCGGTCTCGGCGATGATCCGGGTCTTGCCCATGCGGCGGGCCAGGATGATCTGGCCCAGCACGTTGTTGATCTTGTGCGCGCCGGTATGGTTCAGCTCGTCGCGCTTCATGTAGATCTTGGCGCCGCCCAGATGCCGGGTCAGCCGCTCGGCATGGTAGAGCGGCGAGGGGCGGCCGACATAGTTGGCCCAGAGGTCGTCCATCTCGGCCCAGAAGGTCGGGTCAGTCTTGGCCTTTTCGTATTCCGCCTCCAGATCGAGGATCAGCGGCATCAGCGTCTCGGAGACGAAACGCCCGCCAAACTGGCCGAAACGGCCCTGCTCGTCGGGGCCGCTCATGAAGCTGTTGAAAAGGTCTTCGGCCATATCCCGTCTCCTCGCTATGCGTTCATGACCTAGCGCCACGCGCGCGGGCGGTAAAGGGCAGACGGGCGGGCGCGGCGGGCTCAGGCCATCGCGGCGGCGATGAAGGCGCGGATCAGCGCCGGATCCTTGACTCCGGGCGCACTTTCCACGCCGGACGACAGGTCTACCTGCCGCGCGCCGGTCAGCCGGATGGCCTCACCCACATTGGCGGCCGTCAGACCGCCCGCCAGCATCCAGGGGCAGGGCCAGCGGCGGCCGGCGATCAGCCGCCAGTCGAAGGTCAGGCCATTGCCACCGGGCAGGTCGCCCCCCGGAGGGGTCTTGGCATCGACCAGGATCTGATCGGCAACGCGGGAGTGCCGCTCCAGCGCGGCCAGATCGCCGGCTTCGGCCACGCCCACCGCCTTCATCACCGGCAGCCCGTAACGCGCGCGCACTTCCGCCACCCGCTCGGGGCTTTCCGCGCCGTGGAGCTGCAGCATGTCGAGCGCCACGGTTGCCGTCAGCGCATCGAGATCGGCGTCAGTCGCGTTCATCACCAGCCCGACCTTGGCGACGCCGGGCGGCACACCCAGCGCCAGGTCACGCGCCAGGTCATGGCTGACATACCGCACCGATTTGGCAACGAAGACAAACCCCACATAGCGCGCCCCGGCCTGCACCGCGACGGCGATGTTTTCCGGGTCGCGCAGACCGCAGATCTTGACGTTGACGGGTCTGGTCATGGGCCGCTCAGTCGCGGGCGGCTGCGGCATCGAGGATTTGCAGAACGTCATCCTTGCCATCGCCGTTTTCGTCGCGCAGGCGGTCCATCTCGCGCTTGAGGATCGCCACTTCGCGCCCCTTGCTGCGCGCCTCGGCCCGGAACCGCGACTCGCGCACCCATTCCCACAGGAAGCCGATCATCAGCCCGGCGCCGACGCCGGCGATGATGACGACGAACAGCGGCAGCTCGATATCGGGCGAGCGCCCGAACAGGCGGCCCAGCGACTCGGGCATGGCCCGCACGGTGACCATGCCGCGATTGGCGAGGCCGATGACGATCAGGCACAACCCGACAAGTGCCCAGAAGGCGAAACGCAGTGTTTTCATGAACCGATCTTACTTGCCGTTCAGGCGGTCGCGCAACAGTTTGCCGGTCTTGAAGAAGGGCACCGCCTTCTCCTCGACCTCGACCGCCTCTCCGGTGCGCGGATTTCGGCCAATGCGGCTGTCGCGCTTCTTGACCGAGAACGCGCCGAAGCCGCGCAGCTCGACCCGGTCGCCCGATGCCATGGCGTCGATGATTTCGTCAAACACGGTGCCGACGATGCGCTCCACGTCCCTTTGGTAGAGATGCGGGTTCTCATCCGCGATCTTCTGGATCAATTCGGACCTGATCATACTCAGGCACTCCCCCAAGTCGTTTGCAGTGACGAGTCCATGTTCTCGCTCTTGCGCAGACTATAGGCAATTCAGGCCATTGCACAAATGCCAAGTCGTTACCCCAAACGGAGAATCCGGCCCCAGAGGCCCGAAATGCACCAACTGGGGCAACAGCGATGCCCCGCACCAACGCTCGAGGATGCCGAGCCGAAGACCGGGGCGAGGGGTGATTCGCGCAAGCAAAAACCCCGCCGCCTTGCGGCGACGGGGCCCGGTCCGGCCTTGCGGCGCGAACTTACTTGCTTTCGTTGCTCTTGAGAGCGGCACCAAGGATGTCGCCCAGCGAGGCGCCCGAAGCCGACGAGCCATACTGCTCGACCGCGTCCTTTTCCTCGGCGATCTCGCGGGCCTTGATCGACAGGCCCAGCTTGCGGGTCTTGGCGTCGATATTGGTCACGCGCACATCGACCTTGTCGCCAACGCCGAAACGTTCGGGGCGCTGGTCGCCACGGTCACGGCTGAGATCCGAGCGGCGGATGAACGACTTCATGCCCTCGTAGGACACCTCGATGCCGCCGTCCTCGATCTTGGTCACTTCGACAGTGATGACCGAGCCGCGCTTCACGCCGCCGATGGCTTCGGCATAGGGATCGTTGTCGAGCGCCTTGATCGAGAGCGAGATCCGCTCTTTCTCGACATCGACCTCGATGACCTTGGCCTTGACCATGTCGCCCTTGCGGAAGTCGCCGATCACGTCCTCGCCCCGGCCTTCCCAGGTCAGGTCGGAGAGGTGAACCATGCCATCGATATCGCCCGACAGGCCGACGAACAGACCGAATTCGGTGATGTTCTTGACCTCGCCCTCGACCTCGGTCCCTTCCGGGTGGGTCTCGGCGAACACTTCCCACGGGTTGCGCTGGGTCTGCTTGAGGCCGAGCGACACGCGGCGCTTGGCACTGTCGATTTCCAGCACCATGACTTCGACTTCCTGGCTGGTCGAAACGATCTTGCCGGGATGCACGTTCTTCTTGGTCCAGCTCATTTCCGAGACGTGGACCAGGCCTTCGACGCCCGGCTCCAGCTCGACGAATGCGCCGTAGTCGGTGATGTTGGTCACGCGGCCGGTATGCACCGATTCCAGCGGGAACTTGGCTTCGACCGAATCCCACGGATCGTCCTGCAGCTGCTTCATGCCCAGGCTGATGCGGTGGGTTTCCTTGTTGATCTTGATGACCTGAACCTTGATGGTCTCGCCGATCGACAGGATCTCGGAAGGATGGTTGACGCGGCGCCAGGCCATGTCGGTGACGTGCAGCAGGCCGTCAACGCCGCCAAGATCAACGAAGGCACCGTATTCGGTGATGTTCTTGACCACACCGTCGACCGACTGACCCTCGGTCAGGTTGCCAACGACTTCGGCGCGCTGTTCGGCGCGGCTTTCTTCCAGAATGGCGCGGCGCGAGACAACGATGTTGCCACGGCGACGGTCCATCTTGAGGATCTGGAACGGCTGCTTGAGACCCATGAGCGGGCCGGCGTCGCGCACGGGGCGGACATCGACCTGGCTGCCGGGCAGGAAGGCCACGGCGCCGCCGAGATCGACGGTAAAGCCACCCTTGACGCGCCCGAAGATGGCGCCATCGACGCGCTCTTCCTTCTCGTAGGCCTTTTCGAGACGATCCCAGGCTTCTTCCCGGCGGGCCATCTCACGGCTGATGACAGCCTCGCCACGGGCGTTCTCGACCTGGCGGAGGAACACCTCCACCTCGTCACCCACGGCGATCGAGGGCGCTTCGCCCGGATTCGCGAATTCCTTGAGGTCGATGCGGCCTTCCATCTTGTAGCCGACATCGATGATGGCTTGTCCGGCCTCGATGGCGAGGACCTTGCCCTTGACGACGCTGCCTTCGGCGGGCGTGTCGATTTCGAAGCTTTCGTTGAGGAGGGCTTCGAATTCCTCCATGGTCGATTTAGCGCACATGCGTGTTCATTTCCTTATGGTGTTTTCTGGCCATGCGGTTGTCTCCGCCGGTCTTGGGTTGGGTTCCGCTCCGGCCCGGTCCGAAAAAGAATCAGGGTCGGATGCATCCGACCCTGCTCGGTCTTCGTCCCTGGGCTCTGACGGCCTGTTCGACGCGAGGTCTATAGTCGCCGACCCCCACAATAGCAAGGGGTTTGGCCCCGGGGCGCCGGCCGGCAATCAGGGCTTTGGGCGCACCGGGCATCAACCGTCCGGTCCGTCTGCGCCGCGTGGCGGAATGATGCAGGGCTTGTAGCGGCATTGCGCAGGAAATAGCCTGTCCCGCAACTCGGCCCGGCCCGCCAACCGGGCCGCCGCCTCCCAATGTCAGAGAGCCGCCCGCAACCTTGCGCAAAATCTCCATCATCAGCAGCCATGGCGGGCCCAACGGGGCCGCCAAGATGGCAGCCACCCTCGTGAACGGGCTCGCGGCGCGGGGCATGGCGGTGAAACTGTTCCACCGTCCCGATGCGTGGGTGGGTCAGCAGGCATTTCCGCCATCCGTCCAGACCCGGCCCGTCGATATTGGCGTCAGGTTGCTCAACGCGGCGTCAATTCGCTCGGTCCGTGCCGAGATCCTCGACTGGGGCGGCGCCATCGTCCACAGCCACGGCACCTCTGCGGACCGCTTTGCCAGCCGGTTGCGCCTGCCCGGACAGCTGATTTCGGTGGCAACCGCCCATGCGCGGATCCTGCATCCTCATTGGCGCAGCCATGACGCCGTGATCGCGCCTTCGGCCTATACGGCCGACTGGTACCGGCGCTGGCACCTGGTCCAGCAGGACCGGCTGCATCTGATCCCCAACTCCATTCCCGCCGGGGCGATCGACGTGATTGATCCGCGCAGCAAGGGGGCGCTGCGCCGCGCGCTCGGCCTGCCCGCCGATGACCTGACCCTGGTGATGGTCGGCGATGTCTGCCACCGCAAGAACCAGAGCGCGGCGGTGCCGCTGCTGGCCCATCTGAACCGGCTGGGCCAGCGGGCGACACTGGTCATTGTCGGGCATCAGCAGCGGCAGGAGACCGAGCGGGTCCGCGCCCGCGCCCGCAAGCTGGGCGTTGCCGGCCAGATCGTTTTCACCGGCATGCAAAGCGACGTGTTCCCGTACCTTGGCGCCTCGGACGCCCTGATCTCGACCTCGCGCGACGAACAGGCATCCGTGGTCTTTCTGGAGGCGCTGGCCTCCGGCCGCCCGCTGATCGCGACGCCCGTGGGCTCGAGCCGGGAGGCGATCATTCCCGGCGAGACCGGCGAGTTCTTTGACCCGCGCGACCTCGGGCCGGTGGCGTCGATGCTGATCGGGCTGGTGCGCGACGCGGCCGAACAGGAGCGCATGGCCAGAGCGACGCGCCGGTTGGCGGAAACCGTGTTCGGCGCGGAACAGTTCATGGACGCCCATCTGGCGCTGTATGACAAGGTCGCGGCGCGATCGGGCCAGGACGGGCGCTAACCCCGGACGGCTTGGACGACGCCTATCGCCATGGCAACCGCCTGATCGATCGACAGGTCGCTGGTGTCGATCACCACCGCATCATCGGCCGCCCGCATCGGCGCCGATGCGCGTTCGGCGTCGCGCCTGTCGCGGGCCAGGACATCGGCGAGCACATCGGCCAAGGGCCGCGTGTCACCGGCCGCCGCCAGTTCCTTGCGGCGGCGCTCGGCGCGGCTTTCGGGGCTGGCGGTGATGTAGAGCTTGGCCTCGGCCTGCGGGCAGATCACCGTGCCGATATCGCGCCCGTCCAGCACCGCGCCGCCCTCGCGCCGCGCAAACTGGCGCTGGAAGTCCACCAGCGCCGCGCGCACTTCGGCAATGACCGCGACCCGGCTCGCCGCGTCGGCCACCTCGGCGCTGCGCAGGTTGCCTGCCGCCAGGTCCTCGGGGCCAAGGTCGCGCGCCGCCGCCACGGGATCGGCGCCGCCCAGCACCTTCAGGCCGACAGCGCGGTACAAAAGCCCGGTATCAAGATGGGCAAAGCCGAAATGCGCCGCCAGCGCGCGCGAGATCGTGCCCTTGCC
>CAUJIU010000094.1 GCA_963205075.1 Pseudomonadota bacterium
GCGCATCTGCCCGCGCTGCGCGCCGAGTTGCGCGCCGATTTCGTGGTGGTCAACGGCGAGAACGCCACCGGCGGCATGGGCCTGTCGGGCGATCACGCCAAGGGCATCCTGGCGGCGGGCGCCGATGTGGTCACGCTTGGCGATCACGCCTTCGACCAGAAGGACATGCTGGCCTTCATCGAATCCGAGCCGCGCCTGATCCGGCCGCTGAATTACTCCAAGGTGGCGCCCGGCCACGGCGCGCGGGTGTTCAACGCGCCGGGCGGTCGCAAGGTGCTGGTGGCGCAGGTGCTGGGGCAGGTATTCATGAAGCGGCCCTTCGACGACCCGTTCTCGGCCATCGATGCGGTGCTGCGCCAGTATCCGCGCGGCGGTCTGGTGCAGGCCAGCATCGTTGACATGCATTGCGAGGCGACCTCGGAGAAGATGGCCATGGGCCATTTCTGCGACGGGCGCGCCAGCGTGGTTGTGGGCTCGCATACCCATGTGCCCACGGCCGATGCCATGGTCCTGCCCGGCGGCACCGCCTATCTCAGCGATGCCGGGATGTGCGGCGACTACAATTCGGTCATCGGCATGGACAAGGCCGAGCCGATGCGCCGCTTCATCACCGGCATGGCCAAGACCCGCTTTGAACCGGCGGGCGGCGAGGCGACGCTGTGTGGCCTGCTGGTCGAGACCGATGACCGGACGGGCGCCGCCCGATCGGCAACCATGGTGCGGCGCGGTGGCCGTCTGGAGGCGACGCCGTCATGAAGACCCGTATCCTGTTCGTGAGCGTGCTGGTCCTGATCGGACTTGGCTGGGGCATCACCCAGGCGCTGGGCAAGGTCGCGGTCTCGACCGGGCACCGGCAATTCGGGCTGATCTTCTGGCAGACCGCCATCGCCGCCGGGCTGCTGGGGCTTATCCTGCTGGTGCGGCGCAAGCCGGTGCCGATCAACGCCGCCACGGTGAGATTCGCGGTAATCCTGTCGCTGATCGGCACCATCGTGCCCAATGCCAGCTTCTACCGCTCGGTGGTCTATCTGCCCGCCGGCGTGATGGCGATCCTGGTGTCGACGGTGCCGCTGCTGACCTTTCCCATCGCGCTGGCGCTGGGGGCCGACCGGTTCAGCCTGGCGCGGCTGTCGGGGCTGCTGGCGGGGCTGGCCGGCGTAGCGCTGATCGCATTCCCGGAGGCCAGCCTGCCCTCGCGGGCGGTCGCGGCCTATCTGCCGGTGGCGATGATCGCGCCGCTGTTCTACGCGTTCGAGGCAAATTTCGTGGCCTCGCGCGGCATGGCCGGGATGGATGCGGTGCAGGCGATGTTTCTCGCCTCGGTCGCAGGCATGGTCATCACCCTGCCCCTGGCGGTCGGCAGCGGCGAGTCCTTCAACATCCTGTCCGGCTTCGGGCGCCCGGAGCTGGCGCTGCTGGTGCTCTCGCTGGCGCATGCCCTGGCCTATAGCGGCTATGTCTGGCTGGCCTCGCGCGCGGGCGCGGTCTTTGCCGCCCAATGTTCCTACATCATCACCGGCACCGGCGTGCTGTGGTCCATGCTGCTGCTGGGCGAGCGCTACTCCGGCTGGATCTGGGCGGCCCTGGGCTGCATGATGGTCGGGCTGATGCTGGTGCAGCCGCGCCCGCGCGAGGCCCTTGCCAGCCTTGTTCATGCGGGCGACATTGATGCCGCTGCTGCACAGGATGCCCGATGATCGAGATCATGACCCTGTCGCCGCTGACCGAGGCGATACTGGCGATGGTCGTTGTCGCCGCGATGTTCGTGTTCTTCCTGCGCGAGACCTATCCGACCGAGGTGGTCGCCGTGATCGGCGTCGCGGCGATGCTGGTCTCGGGCGTGCTGCCCTATGACGCGGCCGTCGACGTGCTGTCGAACCCCGCGCCCTGGACCATCGCGGCCATGTTCATCGTCATGGGGGCGCTGGTGCGCAGCGGCGCGCTGGACACGCTGACGCGGCTGGCCGAGCGCTATGCCCGAAGCCATCCGCGCATGGCGCTGGCCGGGGTGATGGGTTTCGTGGTGGTCGGGTCGGCCTTCATGAACAACACGCCGGTGGTGGTGGTGATGATCCCGGTGGTCGTGCAACTGTCCAAGACCATGGGGGTGGCTGCCTCCAAGCTGCTGATTCCCTTGAGTTACGGCGCAATCATCGGCGGCTCGCTGACGCTGATCGGCACCTCGACCAACCTGCTGGTGGACGGCGTGGCCCGCTCGGCGGGGTTTGAGCCCTTCTCGATCTTCGAGATCACGCCCATTGGCCTGGTGGTTTCGGGCTGGGGCCTGATCTATCTGTGGCTGTTCGGCGACCGCCTGTTGCCCGAACGGGACAGCATGGCGACGCTGCTGTCGGACAAATCCAAGATGCGGTTCTTTACCGAGGCCGTCATCCCGCCCGACAGCAACCTGATCGGCCGCGATGTGCTCAGCGTGCAGCTGTTCAAGCGCGACGGGGTGCGGCTGGTCGACGTGATCCGGGGCGATGCCTCGCTGCGCCGCAATCTGGACGGGGTGCAGTTGCAGGTCGGCGACCGGGTGGTGCTGCGCACCGCAATGACCGAGCTGCTGTCGTTGCAGAACAACAAGAGCCTGCGCCGGGTCGATCAGGTCTCGGCGGTCGAGACCATGACGGTCGAGGTGCTGATCTCGCCCGATTGCACCATGGTCGGGCGGCGTCTGGGCGAGATGCGCCTGCGGCGGCGCTATGGCGTCTATACGCTGGCCGTGCATCGGCGCGACAAGAATATCGGCCGCCAGATCGACGATCTGGTGGTGCGGGTGGGCGACACCTTGTTGCTGGAAGGCGCGCCGCTGGACATCCAGCGCCTGGCCTCGGACATGAACCTGGTCGATGTCTCGCACCCATCGGCGCGCGCGTTCCGCCGCGACAAGGCGCCGATCGCTATGGCGGCGCTGGTCGGGATCGTGGTGCTTTCGGCGCTGTCGGTGGCGCCGATCCTGCTGTTGGCGGTGCTGGCCGTTGCGCTGGTGCTCGGCACGCGCTGCATCGATGCCGAGGAGGCGTTTTCCTTTGTCGACGGGCGCCTGCTGGCGCTGATCTTCTCGATGCTGGCCATCGGCGCCGCTCTGGAACATTCCGGCGCCATGCAGCTGATCGTCGGCGGCATCGCGCCCTCGCTCGGGGTATTGCCGCCGATCCTGGTGCTCTGGGTGGTCTACCTGCTGACCACGACCCTGACCGAGCTGGTGTCCAACAACGCCGTGGCGGTGCTGATGACCCCGATTGCCATCGGCATCGCCACCGCGCTTGGCCTCGATGCCCGGCCCTTCATCGTCGCGGTGATGGTGGCGGCCTCGGCTGCCTTTGCCACCCCGATCGGCTACCAGACCAATACGCTGGTCTACGGGCCGGGCGGCTACCGGTTCTCCGACTTCATGCGCATCGGCATCCCGCTGAACCTGTCGATGAGCGTGCTGGTCTGCATCTTCATTCCGCTGATCTGGCCGCTCTGACGGGTTGCGGCGGCCACTGGGGCTGACATATAGAGGCCGCAAAGCGCAAACCGTGAAACGAGGTTCTCATGGCCGGCCATTCCAAATGGGCCAATATCCAGCATCGGAAAGGGCGTCAGGACGCCATCCGGTCCAAGCTGTTTTCGAAACTGGCGAAGGAGATCACCGTCGCCGCCAAGATGGGCGATCCCGACCCGGCCAAGAACCCCCGCCTGCGGCTGGCGGTCAAGGAGGCCAAGGCGGTTTCGGTGCCCAAGGACGTGATCGACCGTGCGATCAAGAAATCATTGGGCGGGGACGCCGAAAACTACGAAGAGATCCGCTACGAGGGCTATGGCCCCGGCGGGGTTGCGGTGATCGTCGAGGCGATGACCGACAACCGCAACCGCACCGCCTCGGTGGTGCGCTCGACCTTCGGCAAGAATGGCGGCAATCTCGGCGAGACCGGTTCGGTCAGCTTCATGTTCGACCGCAAGGGCGAGATCATGTATGCCCCTACGGTTGCCGATGGTGACGTGGTGATGATGGCGGCGATCGAGGCCGGGGCCGAAGATGTCGAGTTCGACGAGGACGGCCACTGGATCTACTGCGCCGATACCGACCTCAACGAGGTGTCCACCGCGCTCGAGGCGCAGCTGGGCGAGTCGGTGACGGCCAAGCTGGTCTGGCGCCCCAAGACCACCACCGAGCTCGATCTCGACGGCGTGCAGAAGCTGATGAAACTGGTCGAGACGCTCGAGGATGACGATGACGTCCAGAACGTGACCCATAACCTCGAGGCGAGCGATGAGGTCATGGCGGCCTACGCGGAAAGCTGAGTTCTCCCGGACCCCGGGGCCGTGAACGGGGCGCCGCAGCGTCCCGTGGTCGGGTTTGCCTGGATGGTGGTGACGGGCCTGTGCTTTGCCGCCGTCACCGGCATCGTCAAGCATGTGGGGCAGACCCTGCCGGCGCCGCAGGTGGTGTTCCTGCGCTATCTGCTAGGGCTGGTGTTCCTGATCCCGATGCTGCCGGCGATGTGGCGCGCGGGGCTTGGCGACCGGCTGGCCGGCACCTTCGTGATGCGCGGCGTGCCCCATACGCTCGCGGCGCTGTTGTGGTATTTCGCCATGACCAAGATCCCGATGGCCGAGGTCACGGCGATGAACTACCTGCAGCCGGTCTACATCACGCTTGGCGCCGCGCTGTTTCTGGGCGAGCGGCTGGCGGCGCGGCGGCTTCTGGCCATCGTGGTGGCGCTGCTGGGGGCGCTGCTGATCTTGCGGCCGGGATTCCGCGAGGTCTCGGTCGGGCATGTGGCGATGCTGACCTGCACGCCGCTGTTTGCCGCGAGCTACCTGATGGCCAAGCGCCTGACCGACAAGGTCCCGCCGACCGTGGTGGTGGGCTGGATGTCCTTGGTGACCGCGGTTGGCCTGGCGCCATTCGGCCTCTCGGTCTGGGAGCGCCCCGATCTGGTCGAACTGGGCTGGCTCCTGGTCACCGCCGGTTTCGCGACCATGGCGCATTACACCATGATGCTGGCCTTCCGCGCCGCGCCGATCTCGGTGACCCAGCCCGCCACCTTCCTGACCCTGATCTGGTCGGCGGGGCTGGGATACCTGATCTTTGGCGAGAGCGTCGATCATCTGGTGATGGTCGGCGGCGCGGTGATCGTGGCGGCGGTCAGCTATATCGCCTGGCGCGAATCGAAGCTGCGCCCGCGCTGACGCCCGCCGCCATGCGGCGGGCGGCCTCCGGCGGAGGTATTTTTGCCAAAATGAAGGGGATCAGGAGCCCGGCTGGCTGAGGCGCGCCAGCACCGAGGCATGGGTGACGCGGCCGATTGTCGTGCCCTCCGAGCGGACCGAAAGCTGCGGCTGATCGCGCAGCAGGGTGAGGATGTCGCGCACCGGCAGTTCGGCGTCGATGCCGGGGCTGCCCTCGGGCGCTGCGCCTTCTTCGAGCACGTCGCGGGCGGTCAGCACCCCGAGCGGGTTCATATGGGCCACGAAATCGGCCACGTAATCGTTGGCCGGGTTGGTGAAGATGTCGCGCGGGGTGCCGCATTGCACGATGCGCCCGCCCTCCATGATGGCGATGCGGTTGCCGAGCTTGAAGGCCTCGTCCAGGTCGTGGCTGACGAAGATGATCGTGCGCTTGAGCTTGGTCTGCAGGTCGAGCAATTCGTCCTGCAGGCGGGCGCGGATCAGCGGGTCGAGCGCCGAGAACGGCTCGTCCATCAGGAGGATCGGGGCATCGGTGGCGAAGGCGCGCGCCAGGCCCACCCGCTGCTGCATGCCGCCCGACAGCTCGCCGACCTTGCGGTCGGCCCAGTCCGACAGCCCCACCAGCTCCAGTTGCGTGTCGACCTGCCGGGCGCGTTCGGCCTTGGCCATGCCGGCCAGTTCCAGCCCGAGGCCGACATTTTCGCGCACCGTGCGCCAGGGCAGGAGTCCGAATTGCTGGAACACCATCGCCACGCATTCGCGGCGGATGCGGCGCAGATCGGCGACGGAGGCCGAGCCCACCTCGCAGGACCAGTCGCCATCGTGGATGGTGACCGCGCCGCGGCAGACCGGGTTGAGCCCGTTGACCGCGCGCAGGAGCGTGGATTTGCCTGAGCCCGAAAGCCCCATCAGGACCAGGATCTCGCCGGCGTCGACGTCAAGCGAGCAGTTGTGCACGCCCAGCACCTGGCCGGTTTCCTTCTGGATGGTGGGGCGGTCCTGGCCGGCATCCATCAGCGGCAGGGCGACATGCGGCTTGTCGCCGAAGACGATGTTGACGTTGTCGAAGCTGACGGCTGTGGTCATTTGCGCACCAGGCGCAGCATGCGGTCCAGCACCACGGCGACCACCACGATGACGAAACCGGATTCGAAGCCCAGCGAGGTATCGACGCGGCTGAGCGCCTGCACCACTGGCTTGCCCAGCCCGTTGGCGCCGACATAGGCGGCGATCACCACCATCGACAGCGACAGCATGATGGTCTGGTTCAGGCCGGTCATGATCTGGGGAAAGGCCGAGGGCAGCTCGATCTTGAGCAGCACCTGCGAACTGGTCGCGCCAAATGCCTGCGCCGCCTCCAGCAGCGGTTTGGGTGTGGTCGAGACCCCGAGATAGGTCAGGCGGATCGGCGCTGGCAGCACGAAGATCACCGTGGCGATCAGCCCGGGCACCATGCCGAGCCCGAAGAAGATCACGGCCGGGATCAGGTAGACGAAGGTCGGCAGGGTCTGCATCAGGTCGAGGATCGGGCTGACGAACTGGTAGGCGCGCGGGCGATGGGCCAGGAAGATGCCGATGGGCACCCCCAGCCCCATGCAGATCACGCAGGCCGACAGGACCAGCGCCAGACTGTCGGTGGTTTCGTCCCAGTAGCCCTGGTTGATGACGAACATCAGCCCCACGGCCACCAGCAGGCAGGGCTTCCACGACCGTTGCAGGATCCAGGTCAGGCCGACGAAGGCGGCGATCACCACGAAGGCCGGCGGCGCCTGCAGCAGCCAGACCAGGCCGCCGATCAGCCATTCCATGATGACCGTCAGCGCATCGAAGAAGGGCCGCGCATGGGTCTTGAGCAAGCCGAAAATGTATTCGGCCGAATCTCCGACCGGAACCTTGGTATCCGTCAGCCAGCTCATCTGATCCCCGATGCGAGTGGTCGGCCCGTGGCCAGGATGGGCCGCCCCCCGCCCGGCGGGCAGGGGGCGGTCGTTGGTCTTACATGGCCAGGGCGGCGGTCACGGCGGCGACGGCATCGCCGCCATCGACGGTGGTGACGCCATCGAGCCAGGCGGTCCAGGTCTCGGGATGGGCGGCCAGCCAGTCATGGGCGGCCGCGGACGGGTCGGCGCCGTCATTGAGGATGGCGCCCATGATCTCGTTCTCCATCGACAGGGTGAAGACGAGGTTCTGCAGCAGTTTGCCGGTATTCGGGCACTCGGTCACGTAGCCGGCGCGGGTGTTGGTGTAGACGCTGCCTTCGGCGCCGAACCACTCTTCGCCGCCCGTCAGGTAGGTCATCGGGAAGGCGGCGTTCATCGGGTGCGGCGCCCAGCCGAGGAACACGACCGGTTCGCCGCGCTCTTCGGCGCGGGCGACCTGCGCCAGCATGCCCTGCTCGGAGCTTTCGACCAGTTCCATCGCCGACAGGCCGAAGGTATCGGCGGCGATCAGGTCGAGGATCAGGCGGTTGCCGTCATTGCCGGCCTCGATGCCATAGATCTTGCCGTCGAGCGCATCGGCATGGGCGGCGATATCGGCGAAATCGGCGATGCCCAGGCCCGCGCCGACGTCATTGGTGGCCAGCGTATAGGCGGTGCCGGCGAGGTTTTCGCGCACGGTGTCGACGGTGCCGGCATCGCTGTAGGCGGCGATGTCGCCTTCCATCGTCGGCATCCAGTTGCCCAGGAACACGTCGATATCGCCCTCGGCCATCGAGGTATAGGTCACCGGCACCGACAGGATGCTGGTCTCGGCGGTGTAGCCCAGCGCCTCGAGCACGATCGAGGTTGCCGCGGTGGTGGCGGTGATGTCGGTCCAGCCGACATCGGAAAAGCGCACCGTGCCGCAATCTGCCGATGCCGCCGAGGCGGCGCAGATGGCCAGAATGGACAATGTGGTTCTGTTTGTCATTTCGATCTCCCTATCGATGACGGTTTTTCTTGATTGACGAGTCAATAAAAGACCAACTAATTTCACTTGGCAAGACGAAAGAGGTCACGATGCCCAAGCTCGGTATGGAGCCTATACGCCGCGCAGCTCTGGTAAAAGCCACGATTGACGAAATCGGAACTGCCGGATCGCTCGACGTGACGGTCAGTCAGATCGCCAAGCGGGCCGGCATGTCCTCGGCGCTGGCGCATCATTATTTCGGCAGCAAGGAGCAGATCTTCCTGGCGGCGATGCGCCAGACGCTGACGGTCTACGGTGCCGAGGTGCGCGGCGCGCTGGCGATGGCGCGCGGGCACCGCGAGCGGCTCGAGGCGGTGATCCGCGCCGGTTTCGGCACCTCGAACTTCCGCAGAGAAGTGGTTGCGGCCTGGCTCAATTTCTACGTGCTGGCGCAATCCAATGACCAGGCGCAGCGCCTGCTGCAGATCTATCACCGGCGCTTGCGGGCCAACCTGCGCCACGACCTGCGCCCGCTGGTCGGCGAGCGCGCGGGCGAGGTGGCGGCGCGCCTGAGCGGCATGATCGACGGGATCTACCTGCATCAGAGCCTCGGCGTGAAGTCGCCCTCGGGTGCGCGGGCGGCCGAGCTGGTGCTGGGCTATCTGCGGCTCGAACTGGACCGGACGGAGGCGCCTGCGGCATGACGCGTCCGAATTTCCTGATCGTGATGGTTGACCAGCTCAACGGCACGCTGTTTCCCGACGGGCCGGCGGATTGGCTGCACGCCCCCAATCTCAAGGCGCTGGCCGCGCGGTCGACCCGCTTTGCCAACAGCTATACCGCCTCGCCGCTTTGCGCGCCGGGGCGGGCCTCCTTCATGACCGGGCAGCTGCCGCGCCGCACGCAAGTCTATGACAATGCGGCGGAATTTGACTCAAGCATCCCGACCTTCGCCCATCACCTGCGGCGCGCGGGCTATCAGACCTGCCTGTCGGGCAAGATGCATTTCGTCGGCCCTGACCAGTTGCACGGCTTTGAGGAGCGTCTGACGACCGATATCTACCCGGCCGATTTCGGCTGGACCCCGGACTACCGCAAACCCGGCGAGCGGATCGACTGGTGGTATCACAACATGGGATCGGTGACCGGCGCCGGCGTCGCCGAGATCACCAACCAGATGGAATATGATGACGAGGTCGCCCATCACGCCAATGCCAAGCTTTACGATCTGGCGCGCGGCCATGACGCGCGGCCCTGGTGCCTGACGGTCAGTTTCACCCATCCGCATGACCCCTACGTGGCGCGCAAGCGGTACTGGGATCTCTACGAGGATTGCGAGCACCTTGATCCGGAGGTGCCTCCGATTGCCTATTCGGAACAAGATCCGCATTCAAGGCGGCTGATGGACGCCTGCGACTTTACAAAATTCAACATCACGCCGGAAAACGTCCGCCGCTCGCGCCGAGCCTATTTCGCCAATATCAGCTATCTCGATGACAAGATCGGCATGCTGATGCGGACGCTGCAAGAGACCCGGCAGCAGGCCACCATCCTGTTTGTCAGCGATCATGGCGACATGCTGGGCGAGCGCGGCATGTGGTTCAAGATGTCGTTCCACGAAGGCTCGGCGCGGGTGCCGCTGATGATCTCGTCGCCGGACATGGAGGCGGGCCGGGTGGATGCGCCGGTTTCCACTCTCGATGTCACGCCCACCTTGTGCGACCTCGCGGGCGTGAGCCTTGACGAGGTTCTGCCCTGGACCGATGGCGAAAGCCTTGTGCCGCTTGCGCAGGGGGGTGAGCGCCGGGCGCCGGTGGCCATGGAATACGCCGCCGAAGGCTCGAATGCGCCCCTGGTGGCGCTTCGCGACGGCAAATGGAAATACACTTGCTGCGTGCTCGACCCCGAACAGCTGTTCGATCTGGAGGCTGACCCGGCGGAACTGCACGATCTGGCGGCCGCGCCCGCACATCAGGACACGCTGGCCCGGTTGCGCGCCATGGCCAGGGCCCGCTGGGATCTGGCGGCCTATGACGCCGAGGTGCGGCAAAGCCAGGCGCGGCGCTGGGTGGTCTACGAGGCGCTGCGCAACGGCGCCTATTACCCATGGGACTACCAGCCGCTGCAAAAGGCATCCGAGCGCTACATGCGCAACCACATGGACCTCAACGTGCTCGAGGACGGCCAGCGCTTTCCGCGCGGGGAGTAACAGGAGCGGCGGGCAGGCCATTGAAATTGTTTTGAAATCCGGAATGACAAGGCGAAGATAATGATGCAGGCCGATTATGTGGTCATCGGGGCGGGCAGCGCGGGTTGCGCCATGGCCTACCGGCTGGCAGAGGCGGGAAAATCGGTGCTGGTGATCGAGCATGGCGGCTCTGACATGGGGCCCTTCATCCAGATGCCGGCGGCGCTGAGCTATCCGATGAACATGCCCATCTATGACTGGGGCCTGAAATCCGAGCCCGAGCCGCATCTTGGCGGCAGGGTGATGGCGACGCCGCGCGGCAAGGTCATTGGCGGGTCTTCGTCGATCAATGGCATGATCTACGTGCGCGGCCATGCCCGCGACTATGATACCTGGGCCGAAATGGGCGCCGATGGCTGGTCCTATGCCGATGTGCTGCCCTATTTCAAACGCATGGAAAACTGGCATGACGGCGGCCATGGCGGCGATGCCTCGTGGCGCGGCACCGATGGCCCGCTGCACATCACGCGCGGGCCGCGCACCAACCCGCTGACCCTGGCCTTTGTCGAGGCGGGGCGCCAGGCGGGCTATCCGGTTACGCCGGACTACAACGGCCGGCAACAGGAAGGCTTCGGGCCCTTCGATGCCACCATCTGGCGCGGACGCCGCTGGTCTGCAGCCTCGGCCTATCTGCGCCCGGCGCTCCGGCGCGACAATTGCACGATCGTGCGGGCGCTGGCGCGCCGCGTGGTGATCGAGAACGGGCGCGCCACCGGCGTCGAGGTCGAGAGGGGCGGCAAGATCGAGGTCATCGGCGCGCGCGCCGAGGTGATCGTGGCGGCCTCGTCGCTCAACTCGCCCAAATTGCTGATGCTCTCGGGTATCGGTCCGGGCAAGCACCTGACCGAGACGGGGGTTGCGGTGGTGGCCGATCGCGCCGGCGTCGGGCAGAACCTGCAGGACCATCTGGAGCTTTATGTGCAGATGAACGCGACCCAGCCGGTCTCGCTCTATTCCTACTGGTCGCTGCTGGGCAAGGCCTATGTCGGCGCGCGCTGGCTGTTCACCAAGACCGGGATCGGCGCCTCGAACCAGTTCGAGAGCGCGGGGTTCATCCGGTCGGCGGCCGGGGTCGAATATCCCGACATCCAGTTCCATTTCCTGCCCATCGCCGTGCGCTATGACGGCAAGGCCTCGGCCGAAGGGCATGGATTTCAGGCCCATGTCGGGCCGATGCGGTCACCCTCGCGCGGGTCGGTCACGCTGCGGTCGTCCGATCCCAAGGCGCCGCCGGTGATCCGCTTCAACTACATGTCGCAGGACAAGGACTGGCAGGATTTCCGCACCTGCATCCGCCTGACCCGCGAGATCTTCGCGCAGGAGGCCTTCGCGCCGTTCCGGGGCCGCGAGTTGCAGCCCGGCGAGCGGATGCAGAGCGATGACGAGCTGGATTCGGTCATCCGCGAGCATGCCGAGAGCGCCTATCACCCCTGCGGCACCTGCCGGATGGGGCGCAAGAGCGACCCGATGGCGGTGGTCGATCCCGAAAACCGGGTCATCGGGGTCGAGGGGTTGCGCGTTGCCGACAGCTCGATCTTCCCGTTGATAACAAACGGCAATCTCAACGCCCCGTCGATCATGGCCGGCGAGAAGGCGGCCGATCACGTGCTGGGCCGGGCGCCGCTTGCGCCGCAGAACGACGAGCCCTGGATCAACCCGAACTGGCGCAACTCGCAACGTTAACCAGCGCGGCCGGATCCGCTTGAAAGGGAGTGCGCGTTAATCTTTATTAACGCGATGACGCGCGCTGGCCTTGCCTTGATCCTGCTGTTCCTGGCCGCGCCGGCCCGGGCCGATTTTTCCGGCCCGGTCGAGGTGGTCGATGGCGACACCCTCCACGTTTCCGGCACCACGGTGCGGCTCTTTGGCATCGACGCGCCCGAAATGGACCAGACCTGCCGCGACGCGGGCGGCCGCGAATGGGGCTGCGGCGCCTTTGTGGCGGCCGAACTGGCGCGCCGATATGGCGGGCAGACCGCCACCTGCGAGCCCCTCGATACCGACCGCTATGGGCGCACCGTTGCCCGCTGTCGGGTCGCGGGCCGCGACATTGCCGAGGATCTGGTGCTCGACGGATGGGCAACCGCCTATCAGCAGTATTCGCAAGACTATGTTCTGGCGGAGAAATCGGCGCAGCTGCGGCAGGCGGGGCTTTGGTCCGGCACCATGCAGAGCCCGGCGGCATTCCGGGCGGAGTCCGTGCCGCCTGAGCAAATGCCGCCCGATCCCAACTGCGTGATCAAGGGCAACATCTCGGATTCGGGCCGGATCTACCACATGCCCGGCAACCGCGACTATGGGCGCACCCGCATCGACCTGTCGGCCGGCGAGCGCTGGTTTTGCAGCCAGTCCGAGGCGCGGGCGGCGGGCTGGCGGCCGGCGGGCAACTGATTTGTCCTGGGTCAAGGTGCGGGCGGCTCACCTGCGATAGACTGGTCGGGACCAATGGAGGAAACCACATGTCGCATACCCCGCATGAACTTGCCGATGATTTTCCCGACCAGCAGGACGCCATCCACGCGCTGCGCGCCAAAGACGGCCATTTCGCCGTGCTGACGGACAAGTATCACGAGATCAACCGTCAGGTGCACCGGGCCGAAACCAATCTGGAGCCGATGGAGGACCTTGCGCTGGGCCAGTTGCGCAAGGAACGCATGATGCTCAAGGATCAGATCGCGGCGGCGCTGAGCAAGGCCTGAGCCGCGTCAATCCACCTGATAGGGCAGCACGCCCCGGTGATCGGGGTCGACCCGCAGCTTGCGTTCAAGCGGCGGGACGGCGCGCTGGTGGCAATTGCGCCGCTCGCAGATGCGGCAGGAAATGCCAATCGGCTCAAAGGCTTGATCGTTCTTGCGGTCCATATGGTCGGCATAGACCAGGGCGTCGGCGTGGCGCACCTCGCAGCCAAGCCCGATGGCATAGCGCCGCACCGGCGCATCGAATGCGCCTGAGGATTTGGTGACGTCGCGCGCCAGGCAGAAGTAGCGGACGCCGTCCGGCGTCTCGGCCAGCTGGCGCAGGAACTGGCCCGGCGTCTCAAAGGCGCGGTGCACGTTCCAGAGCGGGCAGGCGCCGCCATAGCGGGCGAATTGCAGCGTGGTGGCCGAGTGGCGCTTGGTGATGGTGCCCGCCGGATCGACCCGGACAAAGAAGAACGGAATCCCCTTGGCGCCCGGCCGCTGCAGGGTGGACAGCCGGTGCGCCACCTGTTCCAGCGAGGCGCCAAAGCGGTCGCCAAGGCGCTCGAGGTCATGCCGGGTTTCCTGCGCGGCGGCAAGGAAGCGTTCATAGGGCATCAGCGCCGCACCGGCGAAATAGTTGGCCAGCCCGATCTTGGCGATGGCGCGGGCCTCGGCGGAATGAAACCGCGCGAGATCAAGCGTCGCCTCCAGCAGCGCATCCTGGGTGATCAGCGCCAGTTGCAGCAACAGTTGAAAATTCCGGGTCGAGGATGCGGCGCGCGACGACAGCGTCAGCCGCTGTGACGCGGCATCGAAATGCCGGACAACCGCCTGATCTTCGCGCCTGACGACGATGCCGCGGTCAGCCAGCGTGGTGGCGGCGAGGCTCGCCGGGTCGTCCGACCTGCCGGCAAAGCGCTCGGCGGCGCGGTCGATGGCATCGAGGTAATTATCGCAATAGTGAAAGAAGTCGCGCACCTCCTCCCACGGACTTGGCTGCAGGCGCGCATCCTCGCGGCCCAGCGCTTCATCCAAGGATGCAAGGCGTTCATGCGTCTGGCGATAGACCGAATGCAGGTCCAGGAATGCCCGGGCAAGTGTCGGGGCGTTCGAAGCCACAAGTCGCAAATCTGCAAGTGGCGGTGTTGGTCCGGCAAAGACCGGATCGGCCAGCGCCTCGCGCATGTCGCCCATCAGCCGCGCTTCGTCGCCCGAATGCAGCTCGGTCACGTCCAGCCCGAACTGTTGCGCCAGCCCCAGGACCACCGCCGTCGAGATCGGGCGGTTGTTGTTCTCCATCTGGTTGAGATAGGGCAGCGAAATGCCGAGTTTCTCGGCAAAGACCTTCTGGGTCAGGCCAAGGCGGCCGCGAATGTCGCGCAGCTTGACGCCGGCATAGAGCTTCTGGACCGCCATGACCGCTGCCTTTGCAGTTTTGCTGCGGCAACACTACGCTTTGCAAACGCCGCGCTCAAGCCCGTCACGCCTGCGGCGACGCAAACTGCGCGAAAATGAACCAGGCCCCGAGCGCGATGAAACCAAAGCCGACCAGATGGTTCCAGCGGATCGGTTCATTGAGGTAAAGCACTGAAAACAGGGCAAATACGCTCAGGGTGATGACTTCCTGAATGGTCTTGAGCTGGGCGGCGCTGAAATGGCCGTGGCCGATGCGGTTGGCCGGCACCTGCAGCACATACTCGAAAAAGGCGATGCCCCAGCTGATCAGGATCACCAGCGCCAGCGGCGCGGCCTTGAACTTGAGATGACCATACCAGGCGAAGGTCATGAACAGGTTCGACAGGATCAGGAGGCCGATGGTGATGACCGGGACGGGCAATTGGGGCATGTTGACTCCGTGCTCAAGGTGCCAATGATCAACACCTGCGGGGCGGACGGCGCAATACTTTGCAATTTCGCATAAATACAAATTGCAAAACTCATTAGTTTGCAAATTTGCCAAAGCCCGCTTCTCACACCTGGCCTCAGGGCTTATGGTGACAGCAAATGCCAAGGGGAGCGCCATGAAAGACATCTTGCTTGAGCTGGAAACCCGCCGCGGCACCGCGCGCATGGGCGGCGGGGCGGCGCGCATCCAGGCGCAGCACGCCAAGGGCAAGCTGACGGCGCGCGAGCGGATCGAATTGCTGCTCGACGAGGGCAGCTTCGAGGAATTCGACATGTTCGTCGCCCATCGCTGCACCGATTTCGGCATGCAGGACCAGCGGCCGGCCGGTGACGGCGTGGTCACCGGCTGGGGCACGGTGAACGGGCGGATGGTCTATGTCTTCAGCCAGGATTTCACGGTGTTTGGCGGCTCGCTTTCCGAGACCCATGCGCAAAAGATCTGCAAGATCATGGACATGGCCATGCAGAACGGCGCACCGGTCATCGGGCTGAACGACTCGGGCGGCGCACGCATCCAGGAGGGCGTCGCCTCGCTCGCCGGTTATGCGGAGGTGTTCCAGCGCAATATCATGGCCAGCGGAGTGGTGCCGCAGATCAGCGTCATCATGGGCCCCTGCGCCGGTGGCGCGGTCTACAGCCCGGCGATGACCGACTTCATCTTCATGGTCAAGGACAGCTCCTACATGTTCGTGACCGGACCCGATGTGGTCAAGACGGTGACCAACGAGGTGGTTACCGCCGAAGAACTGGGCGGCGCCTCGACCCATACCCGCAAGTCCTCGGTGGCCGATGGCGCGTTCGAGAACGATGTCGAGGCGCTGGCCGAAGTGCGCCGGTTGATCGACCTCTTGCCGCTCAACAACCGCCAGAAGCCGCCAACCCGGCCGTTTTTCGATGAGGTGGCGCGGGTCGACCAGAGCCTCGATACCCTGATCCCCGACAGCGCCAACACGCCCTACGACATGAAGGAATTGATCCTCAAGCTGGCCGACGAGAGCGATTTCTTCGAGATCCAGGCCGATTACGCCAGAAACATCATCACCGGCTTTGTCCGGCTGGAAGGCTCGACCGTTGGCGTGGTGGCCAACCAGCCCACGGTGCTGGCCGGTTGTCTTGACATCGATGCCAGCCGCAAGGCCGCGCGTTTCGTGCGTTTCTGCGATGCCTTCGAGATCCCGATCCTGACGCTGGTTGACGTGCCGGGCTTCCTGCCCGGAACCGCACAGGAATATGGCGGCGTCATCAAGCACGGCGCCAAACTGCTGTTCGCCTATGGCGAGGCCACGGTGCCGAAAGTGACCGTCATCACCCGCAAGGCCTATGGCGGCGCCTATGACGTCATGGCCTCCAAGCATCTGCGCGGCGATTTCAACTATGCCTGGCCCACGGCCGAGATTGCGGTGATGGGAGCCAAGGGGGCGACCGAGATCCTCTATCGCGCGGAACTTGGCGACAAGGACAAGATCGCCGGGCGCACCCGCGATTATGAAGACCGCTTCGCCAACCCCTTCGTCGCCGCCGAGAAGGGCTTCATAGACGAGGTGATCATGCCGCATTCGACCCGGCGGCGGGTGTGCCGGGCATTCGCGTCGCTGAGGGGCAAGCAGGTGCAGAACCCCTGGAAGAAACACGACAATATCCCGCTCTGAGGGCAAATGATGTGGCGCGTGCTGGTCTTGGTGGGGGTCTTGATGCCGGTTGCGGCCTCTGCCCAGTCGGTGACCCTGGCATCGGGTCTGGAGGTGACATTGATGGAAGTCCTGATCGAGGAAGGCCCGGCCCGCCTTGCGCGGTTTCGCTACCTGGCGCCGGCCATCGATCCGGCGGGGCAGGGGCTCGACTATGCCGCGACCGCGCCCGACATGGCCGAACTTTGCGCCAACCACGCCCTGCCCGCCCTTGCCGCCGAAGGCCAAACCGTTGCAGAGATCGTCATCTCTCTGTCTGACCGACCAGTCGCCTTCGGGGAAATCTCGCCCGATGCCACGCAATTCTTCGAGCCGTTCACGATCAGCGCAAGCGGTTGTGAGCGGTCCGATTTCTGACCTCAGGACCACATCATGGAAAAGCATCGCGGATTTCCGGGCCGGCTGCCCAGTTCGGACTTCCAGTTCACCATCCGCCGCGCCGCCAAGGAGGGCGCCACCAGGATCATCTCGCGCGAGCGCTACCGCGACCGCCGCCCGGCCGACCGCCGCGCCGACGAGGGCTTCATGGCCGCACTCTGGGCGCATTTCGGCGAAGACCCCTTCGTGCGCGGCAATCTCGATGCCGGGCGGCTGAGCTGGCTCTTTGGCCGCGAGGTCGTGCCGGCCGAAGACCCCTTCGATCCGCAGAGCTATGACGCGCTGCTGCGCATCGATATCGCCCGGGCGCGCGTCAGCTTTCCCGACGTGTTCGCCGAGGGCGCCGAAAATCACCTGACCGCAGACGAGGACGCGGAATGGGACTGATCGGCGGTAAATTGCCGGCCAACGGTCGGTTCCGGCAGGGTTTTGCCAACCGCCTGCCCGCCGCGCAATCTGCTGTTTGCGCATCGCGCCGCCCGTGCCAGTCTCAACCTGTCCGGGCGGGTCGGCTTTTGTCCCTGGCTGCATCCGCTCGCGGCAATTACCCTTCCCCTGGCCGGTCTGACGCGCCAAATCCTGTCAGACCGGCCGAATTTTTCGCGCCCCTTCCGCGAAACTCCGCCCGTGAGCGGGCGACCGGGAACTTTTATGTTGTCTTTGGGCCGACAATGCCCGAGTCTTTGCGCAATCGGCATAGCAAAAAGGGCAGATTACAATGCGTAGAACCACCACTTGGGCAATTCTCGGCGTCGCGGTCCTCGGACTGTCGGCCTGTCTCGACAACGATCTGGAATGCGGCCTTGCAGGTGCGGCCACGGGCGCCGTCATCGCCAACACCACGGGCGGCAACGTCACGACCGGCGCGCTCATCGGCGGCACGGCGGGTGTGCTGGCCAACGACGTCAACCCCAACCTCTGCAACTGATCCGCGCGCCGCTGGGCGCGCAGCAATCGCATCTGACCGCCGCGCGGGCCATCCGGTCCGGGCGGCGGTTGCGTTTTTGAAGGACGGCCATTGATGTTCACCAAGATCCTGATTGCCAACCGGGGCGAGATCGCCTGCCGTGTCATCAAGACCGCCCGCAAGATGGGCATCCAGACCGTGGCGGTCTATTCGGACGCGGACCGCAACGCGCTGCATGTGCAGATGGCGGACGAGGCGATCCATATCGGCCCGCCGCCCGCCAACCAGTCCTACATCGTGATCGACAAGATCATGGACGCGATCCGCGAGACCGGGGCACAAGCGGTGCATCCGGGCTATGGCTTTCTGTCGGAAAACCCGAAATTCGCCCAGGCTCTGGAGAAAGAGGGCGTGGCCTTCATCGGGCCGCCCGTCGGCGCCATCGAGGCGATGGGCGACAAGATCACCTCAAAGAAGCTGGCGATGGAGGCCGGTGTCAGCACCGTGCCCGGCTATATGGGCCTGATCGGCGATGCCGACGAGGCGGTCAGGATCAGCCAGCAGATCGGCTATCCGGTGATGATCAAGGCCAGCGCCGGCGGCGGCGGCAAGGGCATGCGCATCGCCTGGAATGACGACGAGGCGCGCGAGGGCTTCCAGTCCTCGAAGAACGAGGCGGCAAGTTCATTTGGCGATGACCGGATCTTCATCGAGAAATTCGTGACCCAGCCGCGCCATATCGAGATCCAGGTGCTGGCCGACAGCCACGGCAATGCCGTCTACCTGCACGAGCGCGAATGCTCGATCCAGCGCCGCAACCAGAAGGTTGTCGAAGAGGCGCCCTCGCCG
>CAUJIU010000095.1 GCA_963205075.1 Pseudomonadota bacterium
TCGCCCCGGGCGGGCACCAAACAGCGCGCGCCGCAGCTCGCGGATCTCCTCGCCGTAATGGTTGCGGATCGAGGCGTCGCGGATGGTGTCCAGGCGCGCGCGCAACGCCTTGTCGAGTGCGGCCTTGCGCTCGGGGCTGTCGAAACTCTTGCCTTCGGTCTCGCGCTGCCACAACAGGCGCACCATCGGCACCGCGGCCTCCAGCACCGCCCCCATCGCGCCGGCCCCGCGGGCCCGGACCAGGTCGTCCGGATCGAGCCCCTCGGGCATCAGCGCGAAGCGCAGCGACTTGCCCGCCTCCAGGAGCGGCAGCGCCAGGTCGATCACCCTGAGCGCGGCGCGCAGCCCGGCCGCATCGCCATCGAGCGCGATCACCGGCTCATCGGCCACCCGCCACATCAGCCGCAACTGGTCCTCGGTCACCGCGGTGCCGAGCGGCGCCACCGCGCCGCCAAATCCCGCCTCCGACAGCGCGATCACGTCCATGTAGCCTTCGGCCACCACCAGCGCCTTGCCCTTGCCCACGGCCTCGCGCGCCGGCCCGAGGTTGAACAGCGTCCGCCCCTTGTCGAACAGTTCGGTCTCGGGCGAGTTGAGGTATTTGGCACTGTCGCCCGGATCCATGGCCCGGCCGCCAAAGGCGATGGCCCGCCCGCGCGCGTCGCGGATCGGGAACATGATCCGGCCGCGAAAGGTGTCATAGGGGGCCCTGCCCTTGTCGGAGGCCTTGGTCAGCCCCGCCGCCAGCATCATCTCGTCGCTGATGCCCCTGGCGCGCAGCGCATCGGCCAGCCCCTGCCAGCCCGGCGGCGCAAAGCCGATCTCCCAGCGGTCCTGCGCTGCCTCGCTCAGGCCGCGGCTCGCCAGATAGGCCCGCGCCTCGGCGGCGGGGCCGGTCTTGAGTTGCAGCCGGAACCATTGCACCGCCTGCTCCATCACCTTGATCAGCTCGCCCCGCCGGTCCGACCGCTCCTGCGCCTGCGGGTCCCGCTCGGGCACCGGCATCCCGGCCTCGCGCGCAAGTATCTCGACCGCCTCGACAAAACTCACATTCTCGGTCTCGCGCACGAACGAGATCGCGTCGCCCTTGGCGTGACAGCCAAAGCAGTAGTAAAAGCCCTTGCGGTCATCGACATGGAAGGACGCGGTCTTTTCCTGGTGGAAGGGGCAAGGCGCCCAGAGATCGCCCTTGCCGGGATTGGACTTGCGGTTGTCCCACATGACCTTGCGCCCGACCACCTGGCCAAGGCTCAGTCGCCCACGCAATTCGTCAAGGAAACCCGATGGCAGACTCATGCCCGGCAATATCGGCCCCGGGGGTGCCGAAGTCCAGAACCCGCCCCTTCACGTTGGTGCAAATACCTCCGCCGGAGGCCCCGGGGCCGCAAGGCGGCGCCGGGTCGAGGGGCCTCAGGCGCCGCGGGCGGCCACGGACTGCAGCGCTTCTGCCACCTCATGGGCCAATGTGCGCGCCATCGAGCGCATCACCATCAGGTCATAACCCTGCCCGCCCGCGCGGGTGATCGAGGCGCTCATATGGCCGATCAGGCTGCGGGCGGTCCGGCCGGTGCCAAAGGCGGCTGCGCGCAGATCGAGCGGCACCAGCCGCGCCAGCGCCGCCTCGGCCTGCGGCCCGTCGATGCGCAGGCAGGCCCAGGCATCGGACTGGTCGGTGACGGCGGCATCGGCTTGCAGCGACTCCGGCACCTCCGCACCGATCACCAGCCAGGTGTCGCGCCCGAACCAGATCACCGAAGCCTCGCCCTTGGCGGCCCACTCGCCCGGCCCGGTCAGCCCCAGGCCGATTGCCTGCTTCAGCGCCGCAGAGACCGCCTTGGCCCTCCCGGCAAAGGGCGCCACTGATGCGGCGCGCTCGATGGGGCGCTCGGTGATCGTCGTTGCCCCGACGGTGACCGGCAAAGTATCGCCGAAGGGCGGGGTTGCTATCAGGTTAGCCACGCAGCCGCCCTCCTTCGGGATCCACGAATACCGGGTCGCAAACCTCGCAGACCGTCTCGATCCTGCGCAGGTGATCGACCAACCGCACCCTCTCGCCATGCCGGGCGCGGCCGTTGCGCAGGAAGGCCAGCCCGATATTGCTGCCCAGCGTCGGCGACCAGCAGACAGAGGTCACATAGCCCTGATCGTTGGCCCGCACCGCCGCCTCGCCGCCCGCAAACAGATGCGCGCCGGCGGTCAGCTTGTCGGCCGGGGTGACGGATCTGAGGCCCACCAGCTGCTCGCGCTCGGGCCCGATCAGGCCGGGCCTCGCGGCCGAAGTCTGACCGACGCAGTCCTTCTTGCGCGACACCATCCGGTCAAAACCGATGTCGAATGCGGTGGTGCGCCCGTGGATCTCGGCATGGGTGATATGCCCCTTCTCGATCCGCAGCACGTTGAGCGCCTCCATGCCATAGGGCCCGCCGCCCAGCGCCTCGGCCTGCGCGACCAAGAGCCGGTAGAGGCTTTCGCCGTAGCGCGCCGGGACCGCGAGCTCATAGGCATGCTCGCCGGAAAACGAGATGCGGAACAGCCGCCCGCCGACCCCGCCGACCTGTACCGGGGCGCAGGCCATGTAGGGCATGGTCGCGTGGTCGACCGGCGCGTCGATCAGGCTGTTGATGACCTCGCGCGCCTGCGGGCCGGCCACGCCGAACTGCGCCCATTGCTCGGTGACCGAGATGATCCGCACGTCCAGATCGGGCCGCAACACCTGCAACACGAAGTCGAGATGGCGCATCACCAGCCCGGCCGCCGCCGTGGTGGTGGTCATCACGAAATGCTGCTCGCCCAGCCGCGCGGTGGTGCCGTCATCCATGACATGGCCGTCCTCGCGCAGCATCAGCCCGTAGCGGACCTTGCCGACGGGGAGGGTCGAAAACGTGTTTGTATACACGAAATCAAGAAGTTGCGCGGCACCCGGCCCCTGGATGTCGATCTTGCCGAGCGTCGAGACATCGCAGACCCCGACCGCCTCGCGCACCATCGTCACCTCGCGGTCGCAGGCCTCGCGCCAGGTGGCCTCGCCGGGTCTGGGGAAATAGGAGGGCCGGTACCAGAGCCCGGCCTCGATCATCGGCGCGGCGCGGTCGCGGCTGGCCTGATCGGAGGTGGTGAAGCGCTCGGGCGCAAAGCCCTTGCCCTGCGCGCCCGCCCCCATGGCGGCGATGGAGAC
Source organism: Pseudomonadota bacterium (assembly GCA_963205075.1). Taxonomy (GTDB): domain Bacteria; phylum Pseudomonadota; class Alphaproteobacteria; order Rhodobacterales; family Rhodobacteraceae; genus KLAP22. The sequence continues at coordinate 3,176 of CAUJIU010000095.1, forward strand.
CGGCGAATAGGGCGGCCGGAAGGTGGTGGTGCCGGTCTGGGGGATGCCGCGCCCGGTGGCATCGGCCAGCACCGCCAGCGCCACCACGTTGGAGCTCTTGCCCTGATCGGTAGCCATGCCTTGGGTGGTGTAGCGCTTCATGTGCTCGACCGAGCGGAAGTTCTCCTGCGCGGCCAGAAGCACGTCCTTGACGTGCACATCGTTCTGGAAGTCGATCCACTTGCGCCCCTTGCCCTCGACCGCCCAGAGCGGCTCGATCCGGTAGGCGGCACCATCGGCCCTGGGCGCCTTGATGGCGGCAGGTTTGAACCCAAGTTCGGAAACTGCGGCTTTCGTGGCGGCAATTGCCTCCGAAAGGCAGGCGGAGGTTGAAAAAGTGCCATTGCAGGCGCCCGCCGCGACCAGTCCGGGGATGGCTCCGGCCCTGGGGACGAAAGTGTGCAGGCTCTCGCTCCAGTCGGGGCGGCCGTTCATGTGACAGGTCAGGTGCAGGCTGGGATTCCAGCCGCCGGACATGGCCAGACAATCGGCGCCGATATCCACCGTGCCGCCCGAATGGCGGACGGTCAGGCCCGTCAGGCCCTGCCGGCCCCGCGTCGCCACCACCTGCGCGCCGGAATATGTCGGGAAGTCGCCCGAAACTCCCGGCTCGGCGCGGCTGTCGATCACCGCCGCGACCGTGACCCCGGCAGCGGCCAGATCGCGCGCCGTGCGGTGCGCGTCGTCATTGTTGCCAAAGACCGCCACCCGCTGCCCCGGCGCCACGCCCCAGCGGTTGAGATAGGCGCGCACCGCCCCGGCCATCATGATGCCGGGCCGGTCGTTGTTGGGGAAGGCTATCGGGCGTTCCAGCGCGCCTGCACACAGGATCGCCCGCCTGGCGACGATGCGCCAGAAGCATTCCAGCGGCAGATGCGCCTCGCGCGGCCGGTGCAGCCCGACCCGCTCCAGCGCGCCATAGGTGCCCTGATCGTAGGCCCCGGTCACGGTGGTGCGCGGCATCAGGCGGACATTGTCCATCCCTTCCAGCTCGCGCACCATTGAAGCTGCCCATTCCGCGCCCGGTTGCCCGTCGACCTCCTCGGTTTCGGCCAGCAGCCGGCCGCCAAAGCGCTGGTCCTCGTCGGCCAGGATCACATCCGCCCCGGAGCGGGCCGCCGTCAGCGCCGCCATCAGGCCCGATGGCCCGCCGCCGATGACCAGCACATCGCAGAAGGCGAAGGCCTTTTCGTAGTGATCCTCGTTGTGCCGGCCCGACAGCGCGCCGAGGCCCGCGGCACGACGGATGATCGGCTCATACACCCGCTCCCAGAAGGCGCGGGGCCACATGAAGGTCTTGTAGTAGAAGCCCGCCGAGAAGAACGGCGCCGCCAGATCGTTGACCGAGAGCAGGTCCGCGCGCAGCGAGGGCCAGCGGTTCTGGCTCTGGGCGTTCAGCCCGGCGAAAAGCTCCTGCACCGTGGCGCGGACATTGGGCTCGGCCTGCGCCCCCTGCCCGATGGTCACCAGCGCGTTGGGTTCTTCCGAACCGGCGGTCAGCACGCCGCGGGGCCGGTGATACTTGAACGACCGCCCCATCAGGCGCACGCCACTGGCCAGCAGCGCCGAGGCCAGCGTATCGCCCTCGATCCCGCTCATCGGCTTGCCGTCGAAGGAAAAGCCGATCCGGCGCGACTGGTCGTAGAGCCCCTTGCCCGCGACCCTCATCGCGCGACCTCCGAGGCGGGCGTCACCTTGGCGATGGCATGGGTCAGCGTGTCGCGCTCGACCACCAGCCAGGTGCCGCAGCCGCCGTCGTGATACCACAGGTCGCGGGTCGCGCCGGCGGGGTTGTCGCGCAGGTGGACGTAGTCGTTCCATGCGACATCGCCCGCATCCGGGGCCGGACGCTCGAGCGCCATGGCATCGCCGCCATAGTAGAATTCACGCCGGTCACGTTCGCCGCAGAGCGGGCAGGTCAGTCGCATGGAGCAGTCCTCAGCAGGCCGAAGAAGTGATGTCGAACAGCAATTCGCCCGCCGTGTTCTTGCCGCGCAGGCGCAGCTTGCCGCCGACGGTGAACAGCTTGGGCGTGTCCTCGAGCGCGCACATCTGCTGGGTCAGCGCCTGTTGCAGCGTCTGGCCCAGCGCATCGCGCCCGGCCTGATCGGACGGCAGGTTGGCGACCTTGAGCACCAGGTCGATGACCACGGCCTCGTCAATGGCGGTAACGGAGGTGAACTCGACCTGTTCATTGCTCTGCGAGCGCACGTTCTGCATGGTCTGGGCCATCGCGGTGGCTTCGGCGCAGGCCTCGGCGTTCGAGCAGGCAGCCGAGGCCGGCGCGGCAAGGAAGGCGCCGGCACTCAGCGCGGCGGTCAGGATCAGCATGCGGAAGGGGGTTGGCATTCGTCTCTCCAATCAGATCTATCAGTGCAGGTTGTGTTGGGACCCGGTTCCCTCTTCATCCATCAACCCGCGCCCGGTGCGAAACCGATCCAGCCGGAATCGGGCGGCCACATCGTGCGGACTTCCTGTGGCAATCAGGTGTGCTAGGCAATAACCGGAGGCCGGAACCGCCTTGAAGCCCCCGTAGTTCCAGCCGCAATTGACGAACAGCCCCTCGGTATCGGTCTTGTCGATGATGGGCGAGCCGTCGGGCGACATGTCCATGATCCCGCCCCAGCTGCGCAAGACCCGCGCCTTGCCGATCATCGGCATCAGGGTCATCGCGGCTTCCATCACGTGTTCTTTCATCGGCAGATTGCCGCGCGCGGCGTAGGAGCTGTAGAAATCCAGATCGCCGCCAAAGACCAGCCCGCCCTTGTCGGACTGGCTGATATAGAAGTGCCCCATGCCGAAACTGACCACATGGTCGATGCAGGGCTTGAGCCCCTCGGTGACGAAGGCTTGCAGGACATGGCTCTCGACCGGCAGGCGCATCCCGGCCATCGCCGCAACCTGACCCGAACGCCCCGCCGCAACCATCGCGACCTTCCGCGCGCGGATCGGACCGCGTGTGGTCTGGACGCCGGTGACCTTGCCGCCCTGAATGTCGATCCCCGTCACCTCGCAATTCTGGATCAGGTCGACGCCCCGGCTGTCGGCGCCGCGCGCATAGCCCCAGGCAACGGCGTCGTGCCGCGCCGTGCCGCCGCGCGGGTGGTAGAGGCCGCCATAGATCGGGAAGCGGGTATTGTCGAAATCGAGATAGGGCAGATGCTTGCGCACCCCCTCGCGGTCCAGAAGCACCGCGTCATCGCCCTGGTTGATCATCGCATTGCCGCGCCGGGCAAAGGCATCGCGCTGGCCGTCCGAATGGAACAGGTTGATCAGGCCGCGCTGCGAATGCATGACGTTGTAGTTCAGGTCCTGCTCCAGCCCTTCCCAGAGCTTGAGCGAATGGCTGTAGAACTCGGAATTGCCGGGCAGGAAGTAGTTGGCCCGCACGATGGTGGTGTTGCGCCCGACATTGCCGCCGCCGATATAGCCGCGCTCCAGCACCGCGATATTGGTCAGGCCGTGGTTCTTGGCCAGGTAATAGGCGGTCGACAGCCCGTGACCGCCGCCGCCGATGATGACGATGTCATATTCGGGTTTGGGCTGCGGGTCGCGCCAGACCGGCTTCCAGCCTTTCTGGCCGAACAGCCCCTCCTTCAAGATCCGAAAGCCCGAATATCCCATGCGTCTGTCGCCCCGATCTGTCCTGCGCGCGCTCCTTGCGACCCTATCAACTGCGGCCCGCACGGCAATGCCGCTTTTCGACGGCGCGAGGTCTGGCCGCGACAGACCGGCGGGGGGGGTCAGTAGGGCATCGGATGCGCCTTGTGGGTGGCATCGATCGCGGCCACCAGATCGGCGGGCAGCACCAGCGCCTCGCCCGCCAGGATGCGCTCAAGCTGGGCACAGGTGGTGGCACCGAAGATGGCCGAAATGGCGAAGGGCCGGCTGCGCTGCCAGGCCATCGCCATATGGACGGGGTCGAGCCCGGCCTCGGCGGCCAGCGCCAGATAGGCGTCAACGGCGGCAAACACCCGCTCGGACTTGCGCCCGCCGAGATTGCCGTTGAGCGACATCCGGCTGCCCTGCGGCACCGCGCCGCCCTGATACTTGCCGGTCAGCAGCCCGGCGGCCAGCGGCGAGAAGGCCATCAGCGTCACATCCTCGTTGACTGACAATTCGGCCAGGTCGGTGTCGAACAGCCGGCACAGGAGCGAATATTCGTTCTGGATGCTGGCGACGCGGGGCGCGCCCATCTCGTCGGCCAGCCGCAGCCATTGCGCGGTGCCCCAGGCGCTTTCGTTCGACAGACCGAAGGCGCGCACCTTGCCGGCCCTGACCACCTGATCCATGGCGCCCAGCACATCGGCCATATGCGCCATGGTCGCGGCGCGGTCCTGTCGCGAGGGGTCAAAGCGCCAGTTCTGGCGGAACATGTAGCTGCCGCGCATCGGCCAGTGCAGCTGGAAGAGGTCGATCCGGTCGGTTTGCAGCCGCCTGAGCGCGGCATCGACGCCGCTCAGGATCGTCGCCCCGTCATAGCCGCGCCCCTCGCGCACCATCTGGGTGTCGCCGGCGATCTTGGTGGCGATGACGGCCTGATCACGGCGGCCCGATCTGGCGACCCATGCGCCGATGATTTCCTCGGTGCGGCCGATGGTTTCGGCCCGGACCGGGTTGACCGGATACATCTCGGCGGTGTCGATGAAGTTGATGCCGAAATCCAGCGCCCGGTCGATCTGGGCATGGGCATCGGCCATGGGCGTCTGGTTGCCGAAGGTCATGGTGCCCAGGCACCAGTCGGTGACCATGATGCCGCTGCGCCCCAACTCGATCTGCTTCATCGGTAATCCCCTGCTGATGGACGCGCGACCTTACAGACCGCGCCCGCAGGCGCAAGTATCGGCGCAAGTATCGGCGCAAGCATTGGCGCAAGCCATTGGCTCACAAGGCCGGGAACGACCGCCCGATGCCGCAAAAGCCCTAGCGGCCGGGCCCGCGCGGGGGCATCAAGGCAGCATGCGCCTGCTTTTCTCCTTTGCGCCCCTGTTTGCCTCGGTTGTCATGTTGCAGCTGTCCTCGGGTGGGGTCGGGCCGCTGGACGCGCTGACCGGGCTGGCGGCGGGCTTCAGCCGGGCCGAGGTCGGCGCGCTGGGATCGGCGCATTTCTTCGGGTTCTTCATCGGTTGCTGGTGGGCGCCGCGCCTGATGTCCGACGTTGGCCATGCGCGCGCCTACGCGACCTTCACCGCCCTGGGGGCCATCGGGCTGGCCGCGCATGTGCTGGTCACCGACCCGCTCTGGTGGTCGCTGTTCCGGGTTTCGACCGGCATCTGCGTCGCCGGCTGCTACACGGTGATCGAGGCATGGCTGCACGCCAAGGTCACCAACCAGACCCGCGGCCGCGCCATGGGCACCTACCGGATCGTCGATGTGTCGGGCTCTTTCGTGGCCCAGTTCATGATCGGCGCGCTGGCCGACATGCCGACCTATATCGCCTACAACATCCTGACCATCCTGTGCTGCGCCTCGATCCTGCCCCTGGGGATGAGCACCTCCAGCCAGCCGGTGTCGCCGCTGGCGGGCAGGTTGCGGCCGGGTCTGGCCTGGGCGCGCTCGCCGCTGGCCACCGCCGCGGTGGTGGTCGCGGCGCTGTCGGCGGCATCGTTCCGCATGGTCGGGCCGATCTACGGGCAGGAAGTCGGGCTGGGCGCGGACCAGATCGGCTACTTCCTGGCCATCTACGTGCTGGGCGGCGCGCTGGCGCAGTATCCGGTGGGCTGGCTGGCCGACAAGTTCGACCGGCGGCGGGTGCTGATCTGGCTTTCGGTGGCGGCGATCCTGGCATCGCTGCTGACGCTGGCGCTATCGGGGACCGGGCCGGTCGGGATCATGGCCTCGGCGGCGATATTCGGCTTCACGACATTCCCGATCTACTCGATCTCGGCCGCCCACGCCCATGACTATGCCACCCCGGAAGAACGGATCGAGCTTTCGGCGGCGCTGATGTTCTTCTACGCGGTCGGCGCCATTGCCGCGCCGCTGGGCACTGCCCAGCTGATCGAGATATTCGGGCCCTCGGCGCTGTTTACCGTGATCTCGCTCGCGCATGTGGTGCTGGTGGGCTTCGGGCTCTACCGGATGCGCCGCCGCCCGGCCGCGCCGCGGCGCACCCCCTATGTCTACGCGCCGCGCACCTCCTTCTGGGTGGGGCGGCTGACCGGGCGCAGCCGCGACCGCTGAGCGGGCCGCTGGCTCTGGCACCCCGCACGGGCTTGGGCTAAACGGGTCCAAATCTGGCAAGGTATCCGGTCGCATGGCACGTCACCTCATCACTTCGGCAATCCCTTACATCAACGGGATCAAGCATCTGGGCAACCTGGTGGGCAGCCAGCTGCCGGCCGATCTCTATGCGCGCTACCTGCGCGGGCGCGGGCATGAAGTGCTGTTCTTGTGCGCAACCGACGAACATGGCACCCCGGCCGAACTGGCCGCCGCCAAGGCCGGCAAGCCGGTGGCGGAATATTGCGCCGAAATGCATGCGGTGCAGGCCGAGATCGCGCGCGGGTTCCGCCTGTCATTCGACCATTTCGGCCGCTCGTCCAGCCCGCAGAACCACCGCCTGACCCAGGCCTTCGCCGGGCGGCTGGCCGATGCCGGGCTGATCCGCGAAGTCTCGGAACGGCAGATGTATTCCAGGGCCGATGGCCGGTTTCTGCCCGACCGCTACATCGAGGGCACCTGCCCCAATTGCGGCTTTGACTCCGCACGCGGCGACCAGTGCGACAACTGCACCAAGCAGCTGGACCCCACCGACCTGATCAACCCGCATTCGACCATCTCGGGCTCGACCGATCTGGAGATCCGCGAGACCAAGCACCTCTACCTGCGCCAGTCCACCCTGCGGCAACAGCTGTCAGACTGGATCGACAGCAAGACCGACTGGCCGATCCTGACCACCTCGATCGCCCGCAAATGGCTCGATGACGGCGACGGACTGCAAGACCGCGGCATCACCCGTGACCTCGACTGGGGCATCCCGGTGCGCAAGGGCGACGCGCCCTGGCCGGGGATGGAGGGCAAGGTGTTCTACGTCTGGTTCGACGCGCCGATCGAATACATCGCCTGCGCCCAGGAATGGGTCGATGCCGGCAAGGGCACGGACTGGCAGCGCTGGTGGCGGACCGACAAGGGCGCCGCTGACGTGCGCTATACCCAGTTCATGGGCAAGGACAACGTGCCCTTCCATACGCTCAGTTTCCCGGCCACCATCCTGGGTTCGGGCGAGCCGTGGAAGCTCGTCGATTACATCAAGTCCTTCAATTACCTCAACTATGACGGCGGCCAGTTCAGCACCTCGCGCGGGCGCGGCGTGTTCATGGATCAGGCGCTGGAAATCCTGCCGGCGGATTACTGGCGCTGGTGGCTCCTGAGCCATGCGCCCGAGAACTCGGACAGCGAGTTCACCTGGGAAAACTTCCAGACCAGCGTCAACAAAGACCTGGCCGATGTGCTGGGCAATTTCGTCAGCCGCATCACCAAGTTCTGCCGCTCGAAGTTCGGCGAAACGGTGCCCGAAGGCGGCCAGTGGGGCCCGCAGGAACAGGCGCTGTGCGACGAGCTGACCACCCGCATCCGTGCCTATGAAGGCCATATGGACGCAATCGAGGTGCGCAAGGCCGCCGCCGAACTGCGGGCGATCTGGGTCGCGGGCAACGAATACCTGCAATCGGCCGCGCCCTGGACCAGCTTCAAGACCGCGCCCGAAACCGCCGCAATGCAGACCCGGCTGGGCCTGAACCTGATCCGGCTCTACGCGGTCCTGTCGCGCGCCTTCATCCCCGATGCGGCGGCCAGCCTGATGGACGCCATGGGCACCGGCGACGACGGCTGGCCCGGCGATATCGAGGCGGCGCTGACCGCGCTGCCGGCGGGACATGCCTTCACGGTGCCCGAGGTCACGTTCCGCAAGATCACCGATGAAGAACGGCAGGACTGGCAGGAAAGGTTCGCCGGCATCCGGACCTGACGCCAGCGTGGTGCCCGCGGCCGGACTCGAACCGGCACGGCCTTGCGGCCAAGAGATTTTAAGTCTCCGATGTCTACCATTCCACCACGCGGGCCCTGGTCAGGTTCCTAGTCGCGCGGGGCGCTTTCGGCAAGCAGGCGCTGGGTGCGTTCGTTGTCCAGGGCGAGTGCAGCTTCAGCGCGGGCGCATTTTCCTTCGAACTGCTTGGATAACTCCGTCTGCGGGGCCCAGAATTCGGCCCTTGCCGCCTTGGCGCGCTCTGTGATCCTGATCGCGATTTCAGGATCGTCAGCCGGGTTTCCGTCTCGAAACAAGGCGGCTTTCAAATCCGGGCTGGCGAGACAAAAGAGGTTCTCAAGAATTCGCGGGTGGCGCCGCAGCATTTCGGCCAGCATTCCATAACCAGAGGGTCTTCCCATGTCGGTAAGGGTGATGAACAGCCGCTCGGCCCGGGCAAGCGCGAAAAGGTCGGACAAAAGGTCAACGAGATAATTCAGATCGCGGTCTTCGGATTTGTGCAACGGCTTGCCTTCGTTTTCCGGTATCTCAGACACGGAAACCACTTCAGAGCATCCCGACAGCCTGTTCGAGTATCTGTTCCTTGTTTGAATGTTATCCGAAGCAATCAGGACCCGCCGATCCCGAAGCAGATCCGGCAAACTCACATCAAGCAGCTCAAGGTCGGTAGACATGTCCGTGTCGCGAATATGGACGGCGTCGTAGCTGCCGGAAAGCGGGATCAACCTGGCGGCGACAGCGTCAGCCAGTTGCCTGGTCAGCGCAACATGTGACAGGAAAATGAAGCCGATTGCGCCCCCGCCAAAGGTCGCGTGGACCAACAGCTTTTCTGAATGCGCTCGACCGTGGTCGAAATAGGAGGGGATCTCAGTCTGATGAATGAACGATTTGCCGCTGGGGCGTTTGTCTATCCTGAATGACCCGATCCGACCCGCCACTTCGGCCGGGCACACATCCTGAATCAGATCCAGTTGCCCCTTCACCCCTTCGGTCCAAGCAACAGGTTTTGGCCCGAAGCTCGGCAACGGCACGAAACATTCTTCAAAGGCCACAGCCAATCCGGAATAGCTGGTATCATAAATCAGCGCGCGCCCGTGATCGTGCGCGTAGTTTCGGCATTTCTCCATCTGGACCAAGGTATCGTTGAGCCCGCCGTAGGGTCGACAATAGAGCAGATCCTGATCGTGAATCACCGAACTTGCATTCAAATCGTCAGAACTCACATCGCACCGCCCGGCTCCACAGGCGCAATCGCCTCTTCCTTCACCGCCTGCATTGCCACATAGGTCGAGGTGCCTGCAAGATGCGGCAGGGTCGAGATCTTTTCGGCCAGGAACTGCCGGTAGCCGGTCATTCCGTCGGTGCGCACCTTCAGCAGGTAGTCGAACGAGCCGGCGATCAGGTGGCATTGCTCGACTTCCGGCAGCTTCATCACCGCCGCGTTGAAGGCATCGAGCGCCGCCTCGCGGGTGTCGCTCAGCCGCACCTCGACAAAGGCCACGTGGTCGCGTCCGAGGCGGATCGGGTCGAACAGCGCCCGGTATCCGCGCACCACCCCGCCCTCCTCCAGCCGCTTGAGCCGGGCCTGGGTCGGGGATTTCGACAGGCCGATGCGCCGGGCCAGCTCGGTGACGCTGATGCGCCCCTCGACCGCCAGAACATCGAGAATCCGATGGTCAAACCGGTCCATGTCAAAAGCGCGTTCCGTCACTTTTTGCCTCAACTTCGGTCCAAATGTCTTGCCTGTTTCAAATCTGAAGGCAAACTGCCTTGCAATACTGCGGTATTCTGGGCCCGAGATCAAGGAGTCCCGACATGTCATCCTCACCGTTGCGCACCGCCATCGACGCGGCCATCTACGCCCCCGAAGCGCCGGTTCTGGCCCGGCTGGTTGCCGAGGCCGGACTTGCCGGCAAGGACCGCGCCCGCATTTCGGCCCATGCCGCCGATCTGGTGCGCCAGATCCGGGCCTCGTCCGAGCCGGGGCTGATGGAGGTCTTTCTGGCCGAATACGGGCTATCGACCGACGAGGGCATCGCGCTGATGTGCCTGGCCGAGGCGCTGCTGCGGGTGCCCGACGCCGACACGATCGACGCGCTGATCGAGGACAAGATCGCGCCCTCGGACTGGGGCAAGCATCTGGGGCAGTCGGCGTCCAGCCTCGTCAACGCCTCGACCTGGGCGCTGTTGCTGACCGGGCGGGTGCTTGATGACCGCAAGCGCGGCCTGTCGGGGGTGATGCGCGGGGCGATCAAGCGGCTGGGCGAGCCGGTGATCCGCGCCGCCGTGGCGCGCGCCATGCGCGAGATGGGCCGCCAGTTCGTGCTGGGCGAGGACATCGCCGCCGCCATGACCCGCGCCAAGGGCATGCAGGCCAAGGGGTTTACCTATTCCTACGACATGCTGGGCGAGGCGGCCCGGACCGAGGCCGACGCGCGCACCTATCATCTGGCCTATTCGCGCGCCATTGCCGCCATCGCCACCCATTGCACCCATGACTCGGTGGCGCAGAATCCGGGGATCTCGGTCAAGCTTTCGGCGCTGCACCCGCGCTACGAGGTGGCCCAGAGCGCCCGCGTGATGGAAGAGCTGGTGCCGCGCGTGCGGGCGCTGGCGCTGCTGGCCAAGGCGGCCGGCATGGGCTTCAACATTGACGCCGAAGAGGCTGACCGGCTTGCACTTTCGCTCGACGTGATCGAGGCGGTGCTGGGCGATCCGGCGCTAAGGGACTGGGACGGGTTCGGGGTGGTGGTGCAGGCCTACGGCCAGCGCGCGGGCCATGTGCTCGACTGGCTGCACGATCTGGCCGTCCGGCTGGACCGCCGCATCATGGTGCGGCTGGTCAAGGGCGCCTATTGGGACGCCGAGATCAAGCGCGCCCAGGTCGAGGGCATGGACGGCTTCCCGGTCTTCACCCGCAAGGCCGCGACCGATATCAGCTACATCGCCAATGCCCGCAAGTTGCTGGGCATGACTGACCGCATCTACCCGCAATTCGCCACCCACAACGCCCATACCGTCGCCGCCGTGCTGGACCTGGCCAGATCGATGGGCCGCAGCACTCAGGACTTCGAGTTCCAGCGCCTGCACGGCATGGGCGAAACGCTGCATACCATTGTTCTGGATGCAGAAAAGACCCGCTGCCGGATCTACGCCCCCGTGGGCGCCCATGAAGACCTGCTGGCCTATCTGGTGCGCCGCCTACTGGAAAACGGCGCCAATTCCAGCTTCGTCAACCAGATCGTCGATGAGGAAGTGCCGCCCGAGCAGGTCGCCGCCTGCCCCTTCGACACGTTCGCCAAGGGCATGAGCATCCGCACCGGGGCAGAGTTGTTTGCCCCCGCGCGGCGCAACTCGGCGGGCTGGGACATCACCCATGCCCCGACGCTGGCGCGGATCGAAACCGGGCGCGGCGCTTTCAGGAATACGATCTGGAACAGCGCCGCACTGGTCTCTGGCGCCCGAAAGAGTCAGAAATCCAACATCAAGGCCGCAGATAGCCGCGAAAGCCTTGACCCCGCCACCGGCATGCCCTGCGGCCTGCTGCGCGATGCCTCGCCCGAGCAGATCGCGGCGGCGCTGGCAGCCGCCAGACCCTGGGACGCGCCGGTTGGCGACCGCGCGTCGGCGCTTGAGCGCGCGGCGGATGCCTATGAGGCCAATGCGCCCGAGTTCTTCGCACTGCTGGCGCGCGAAGCCGGCAAGACGCTGGCCGATGCGGTGGGCGAGGTGCGCGAAGCGGTTGATTTCCTGCGCTATTATGCCGCCGAGGCCCGCTCTGCCGGTGAGTTGCCCGCGCGCGGCATCTGGACCTGCATCAGCCCCTGGAACTTTCCGCTGGCCATCTTCACCGGCCAGATCGCGGCCGCGCTGGCCGCAGGCAACGGGGTGCTGGCCAAGCCTGCCGAGCAGACCGGGCTGATCGCCCATCGGGCGGTCACGCTGCTGCTGGCCGCCGGTGTTCCGGAGGCCAGCCTGCAACTTCTGCCCGGTGGCGGCGCGGTCGGCGCGGCGCTGACCTCGGACGGGCGCGTCAACGGGGTGGCCTTCACCGGCTCGACCGCGACCGCCCGCAAGATCCGCGCCGCCATGGCCGCCCATTGCGCGCCCGGAACCCCGCTGATCGCCGAAACCGGCGGGCTGAACGCCATGGTGGTCGACAGCACCGCCCTGCCCGAACATGCGGTGCGCGATATCGTCAACTCCGCCTTCCGCTCCGCCGGGCAGCGCTGCTCGGCGCTGCGCTGTCTCTATATCCAGGAAGATATCGCGCCCAAGCTGTTGAAAATGCTGAAAGGAGCGATGGACGAGCTGCGCCTGGGCGATCCGTGGGAGCTCCGCACCGATGTCGGCCCGGTCATCGATGTGGCAGCAGCCCGCACCATTCAGGACCATATCGACGCGGCAGAGCGCGAGGGCCGCGTCCTGCACCGGCTCAAGACCCCGCCACAGGGCCATTTCATCGCCCCCACGGTCATCAGGGTCGCCGGCATCGGTGATCTGGACCGCGAGATCTTCGGGCCGGTGCTGCATGTCGCCACCTTTGCCGCCGGCGAATTGCCGCAGGTGATCGAGGCGATCAACGCCACCGGCTACGGCCTGACATTCGGGCTGCACACCCGGATCGATGACCGGGTCCAGACCATCGTCGAGAGCGTCCATGCCGGCAACATCTACGTCAACCGCAACCAGATCGGCGCGGTTGTCGGCAGTCAACCTTTTGGTGGCGAGGGTCTTTCCGGAACCGGCCCCAAGGCGGGCGGGCCCGATTACCTGCCCCGCTTCCGCAAGCCTGCAAAGGCCGGTGCCGCCGCAGCCTGGCCGGGGCCGGCCGATATCTCGGCGCTGGAGCGGGCGCTGAAGGCCCCGCAGGCGTCACCTGAACAGCCCGTGCGCGACATGCCCGGCCCGACGGGCGAGTCAAACCGGCTGAGGCGGCATCCGCGCGGGCCGATCCTGTGCATGGGACCCGGCGCGCAGGCCGCGGCAGCGCAGGTCGCCGCCGTGCAGGCGCTTGGCGGCACCGGCATCAGCGCGGGCGGCAGCCTCTCGGCCAGCCAACTGGCGGGCCTGAACGGGCTGGCGACCGTGCTTTGGTGGGGCGACGCCCGGACCGGCGCGGATTACGAACAGGCGCTGTCGCAGCGTCCGGGGCCGATCGTTGCCCTGGTCTGCGATCAGCCCGATGCGGCCCATGTCCATCACGAGCGGCATATCTGCATCGACACCACCGCATCGGGCGGCAACGCGGCGCTGCTGGCGGAAGTTTCGGCGGGCTAGTTGGCGCGCGCGGCGCGGCGCGCGGCGACGGCGGCCCGGCGCGCGGCCACAGCCTCGGTGCGGGCCTGCTGACGCGCGGCGATCCGCGCGGCGCGGGCGGCCTGCTGACGCGCCCGGGCGATCTGGCGGGCCGTCTGGCCGGTGGATACCGCGCTGCCCGACCCGGATTGCGCACTGGCGGCGGTCGAGCCGCCCGTCCCCAGACTGCCGGCGCCCGAATTCGAGAACGCGCCTGACGTAGACCCTTCCGATCCGGTTTCGATGGCGGCAAGGCTGCTGTTGATGTTCATGGCTCCGGCCACGACACCGCCCAGGATCGGGCCGAAGGCCGTCAGGGAAACCGTCATGATGGTGGCACTCAGGACAACCCAGTCAACCGTGACTGCACCGTGTTCGTCCCTCAGAAAGCGCTTCAAGACGCCGATTGGCCCAGTCCCAGGTCGCATATCATCATCTCGCTCATAGCTGTTCGCCGTGGCATTGGATCACCTCGGGAAACAATCTATTTCGAAACTATGACATTTTTTAGGCGACTTTAACCTTCGTTAACAACTCAGGGTTTAGCCATGTCTAGATGCCGCGGATGACCTTGGCGAAGTTGTCGAAAATCGGCTCGTTGGCGCAGATGATCTCGCCATCCGCCAGGATGTCGCCGCCAGGGCGCAGCGGCTCGACCAGTCCGCCCGCTTCGCGCACGATGATGATGCCGGCGGCCATGTCCCAGGCGTGCAGGCGGCGCTCCCAGAAACCGTCGTAGCGCCCGGCCGCCACATAGGCGAGGTCGAGCGCCGCGGCGCCCCAGCGGCGCACACCGGCGCAGGCCGGCAGCAGGCGGCCGAGGTCGCGCAGGGTTTCCGGCAGGTCGGAGCGCCCGGCAAACGGCAGGCCGGTGGCAAAGAGGCTCTCGATCATCTTGTTGCGGCCCGAGACGCGCAGCCGCTTTTCGTTCATCCAGGCGCCATTGCCCTTTTCGGCCCAGAACATCTCGTCCTTCATCGGGTCATAGATCACCCCGGCGACGATCTGGCCCTTGTGCTCCAGCCCGATCGAGACCGCCCAGTGCGGCAGGCCGTGCAAGTAGTTGGTCGTGCCGTCGAGCGGGTCGACGATCCAGCGGCGGGTCGGGTCCTCGCCTGCGATCTCGCCGTCTTCCTCGCCCAGAAAGCCGTAGGTCGGACGCGCCGCCATCAGGTCTTCGCGGATGATCTTTTCCGCCTGCTTGTCGGCGCGGCTGACGAAATCACCGGGGCCCTTGGACGAGACCTGCAGGTTCTCCACCTCGCCGAAGTCCTTCAGCAGCGCCCGCCCGGCCTTGCGGGCGGACTTGATCATCACGTTGAGATTTGCGCTGCCGGCCATCTGCGAGCTCCTGTTGGGTCAAGGCGCGCGTATAGGCAAATGCGGGCGGCGCGACAAGGGCCGGGGACGGTCTGGCGGGCCGGCGCCGCCATTGGCCGGTTAACCGGATGTTCGCGCCTTGGTGCGCATGCTGGTGCAGCAGGAAACCAGAGCCCGAAATGCAACTGCCGACGCTGGACGACATCAGATACCAGGGCCGTTTCGTCGTCCATATCGAGGCGCGCGATGTCGGCAAGCGGGTCGTCATGGCGCTGCTGATGGCAGGCGTCTGCGTCTGGGCCGGGGCGGTCACGGCGGCGATCGTCATGCTGTTCTTCGTCGCCCAGACCGAGATTTCGGCCAGGATGATCCATGCCCGGCTGCCCGCCAGCGACCGGGACATGAGCTACAGGTTCCTGTTGTTCCTGTGGTTCAACAACTGGTTCTCGACCATGATCTACCTGATCCCGGCGGTTGCGCTGGCCGAACAGGGATCGGTGGCCTTCCTGCTGGCGGGCTTTTTGTGGTTGTTCGGCGCTTTTGTCCATATTTCCAACACCTTCGTATTCCTGCCTTTCTTCAACTGGACCATCAGCATTCCCGCCTTCGGGGTGGCCTTCTGGGTGTTCCACGTGGCGTCGCGCACCGATTACGTCCCGTCCGGAGAGGTGGACTGGCTGATCGCGACCGGGCTGATGATCGTCTATGTCTTCAACACCGTGCAGACCATCGGGGCGCAGAAGGACACCCACCGCGCGCTCCGGCATGCCCGATCCGAGGCGGATGCGCGGCTCTACCAGCTCGAGCATCTGGCCAATCATGACGGGCTGACCGGGCTTCTGAACCGCACCGCCTTTGACAAGGCGCTCAAGCGGATGCTCGACAATCCGCACCGGCGCAGCCGCATCGCGGTGTTCCTGATCGATCTGGACGGGTTCAAGCCGATCAACGACACCTACAGCCACGCCGCCGGCGACCATGTGCTTTCGGTCATGGCCAGCCGGCTGCGCGAGCTTGCCGGCGATGGCGGCATCGCGGCCCGGCTTGGCGGCGATGAGTTCATCATGGCGGTGCCGGGCATGTCCTCGCCGCGGGTGGCCCAAAGGCTGGGCCAGCATGCCTCGCGGGCATTCGCGGTGCCGATCACCTTTGAGGACAAGGTCTTGCGCGTCGGCGCCTCGATCGGGATCGCGATGCCCGATGCGCAGGATGATACCCCGGCGACGCTTTGCGCCAATGCCGACCGGGCCATGTTCCAGGCCAAGGCGCTGCGCGACGGCAGCGCCGTAATGTTCGATGCGGCCAACACTGCCCAGCGCGCCAGCCTCGAGGACCGGGACCGTATCGTCTATGCCTTGCGCAGCGGCCAGATCCGCCCCCATTACCAGCCCAAGATCCGCCTCGCCGACGGCCGGCTCTGCGGCTTCGAGGCCCTGGCGCGCTGGGTCCAGCCCGACGGGTCGGTAGTCATGCCCGGTGATTTCCTGCCCCAGGTCGACGAGCTGGGCCTGCACGGCGATTTCCTCCTGCACATGGCCCGCATGGTCCTGACCGATCTCGACGTGCTGCTGGGCGACGGGCTGGACCCCGGCCAGGTCTCGATCAACATCCCCGAGATCGCGCTGGCCACCCAGAGCGGCTTTTCGGATCTTGAAGGCCTGCTGCACGGCTTTTCCCACACCTGGCGGCACCTGACATTCGAGATCACCGAGGACGTGTTCATCGCCCGGTCCGGCGACATCATCCAGCAGAATGTCTCGCGGCTCCGGCAGGTCGGGGTGCGCATCTCGCTCGATGATTTCGGCACCGGATTTGCCTCGTTCCAGCACCTTCGCCAGCTCGAATTCGACGAGTTGAAGATCGAGTCCCGCTTTGTTGACAGCATCTCCAGCGACCCGCGCTCGCGGGTGCTGGTTGCGGGGTTCATGTCGATCGCCGAGGGGCTCGGCGTCGATGTCGTGGCCGAGGGCATAGAGACGCAAGGCCAGATCGAGGTGCTGCGCGACCTGGGTTGCCGCGTGGGTCAGGGCTACCTGTTCGGTCGCGCGGGCCCGTTCGACGAGGCGCGGCTGCGGCTCACGGCCGAGCAGGCCAAGGGCGCGGACGCGGCGCCTAGGCCGGATCGCGCTGAAGTTTCACCGCTTCCTGACGCGCCAACCGGATCAGATGCGACATGAAGGGCCGGGCGGTGTCTTCGCTGCGGGTGGCGGCATAGAGCCTGCGGGTGATCCCGCGCGCGGTCAGCTTGCGGGTTACGTAATCGGAGTTGTAGCGCACCTGCCGCACCACCCAGTCGGGCAGCACCGCCACGCCCCGGTTCGACGCCACCAGCAGCAGGATGACGGCCGTCAGTTCCACCTGCCGGATGGCGCCCGGCTCTACCTTGGCCGGGGTCAGCAACTGCGAGAAGATATCGAGCCGCGCGCGGTCGACGGGATAGGTAATCAGGGTCTCGCCGCGGAAATCCTCGGCCTCGATCACCTCCTTTTGTGCCAGGGGATGCGAGGATGAGGCCACGAAGACCGGCTCGTAATCGAAAAGCGGCGTGAAATCCGTGCCCTCCACGCTTTCCGGGTCGGACGAGACCACCAGGTCCACATCCTCGCGCCGCAGCGCCGGCAAGGCATCGAAGGCCAGGCCGGGGCGGATGTCGACATCGACCTCGGGCCAGGCCTTGCGAAACTTTTCCAGCACCGGAAACAGCCATTCAAAGCAGGCATGGCACTCGATGGCGATATGCAGCCGCCCCGACTTGCCGCTGACCAGACCGGCAAATTCAGCCTCGAGCGCCGCGACGCGGGGCAGGATCGCCTCGGCCGCCGCCAGCATCTTGAGCCCCGCCGCCGACAGCCGCAGCGGCTTGGAGCGGCGCGCGAACAGTTCGACCCCGGCCTGATCCTCGATCCCCTTGATCTGATGGCTCAGCGCCGACTGGGTGATGTTGAGCAGGTCGGCGGCGCGCGCCAGCCCGCCCGTGTCATGGATGGCCTTGATCGTGCGCAGGTGGCGAAACTCGATATGCATGATTCTGAGTACGGCTCATTATTGTTCTGAAGATTATGAATTTGTCTCACCAAAATCGCCGTGACACAAGAGCCGGGCACGCAATCAAGGATCCAACATGAACCGTCCGTCCATCTCGTTCGAATTCTTCCCGCCCCGGAACCTCGAAGGGTCCTTCCGGCTCTGGGATTGCGTGCAGGCTCTGGCACCGCTGGCGCCCGAATTCGTCTCGGTCACCTATGGCGCCGGCGGCACCACGCGCCAGCTGACCCACGAGGCGGTCACGGCAATCCGCAAGGCCACCGGGCTGCGGGTCGCGGGCCACCTGACCTGTGTCGACGCCACCCGCGCCGAAACCCTGGCCATCGCCGCCGAATACGCGGCCGCCGGGGTCTCGGAGATCGTGGCGCTGCGGGGCGATCCGCCGAAGGGCAGCGCCGGGTTCCGCGCCCACCCCGAGGGCTTTGCCTCGTCGGTCGAGCTGATCGACGCGCTGGCCCGGACCGGCCAATTCAACATCCGCGTCGGCGCCTATCCCGAAAAGCACCCCGAAGCCGCCGACCAGCGCGCCGATATCGACTGGCTCAAGCGCAAGCTTGATGCCGGGGCCGGCAGCGCCATCACCCAGTTCTTCTTCGAGGCCGAGACCTTCTTCCGGTTTCGCGATGCCTGCGCCGCCGCGGGCATCACCGCCCCGATCATCCCCGGCATCCTGCCGGTCGAGAATTGGGCCGGCGCGCGCCGCTTCGCCGAGGCATGCGGCACCTCGATCCCCCAGCTGGTCATCGACGGCTTCGAACACGCCGCCCGGACCGGCACCAGCGACCTGCTGGCCACCGCGCTGGCCACCGAACTTTGCGATGATCTGCTGGAAGGCGGGGTGGAGCACCTGCATTTCTACACGCTCAATCGGCCAGAACTGACGCGTGATGTCTGCCACGCGCTCGGCATCAAGCCGCAGGCGAGGCTGGAAAAGGTCGCCTGACCCGCTAGACGGCCAGAAGCGCGCCCTGGGCGATCCCGGTCACCGATTCGTGGATCCGCTCCGACTTGTCTCGCCCCACGATCCGGCGGCGGCGCGACCAGAACAGCTTGCCCCATCCCTGCCAGGACCCCACCGAGGGCGCCATCACATCGCATGGATAGCGCGCCCTCCAGCCCTGCGGCAGCGGCAGCCCATGGTGCTGCAACTGCTCCAGCATCCAGACCAGCGGAATGTTCGACAGCGGCCGCGACGCGGTCTGCCCGCCCAACTGCCCGCCGACATCGCCATGCGTGCCCCGGAACCAGACCTGCTCCATGGTGCCGGTCCAGTCGGTCGGGCGCGACCACATGACCGGCGCATAGGCCTCGCGCGTTTCGTCCAGGGCCAGCGCATGAAAGCCGGAGCGGACACTGTGGCCGAGCGCATGGTCATGGAAACTGTGCTGCGCCTCGGCCCAGCGCCACAGGATCGGCAACCGCGCGCCCAGCGCCTTGACCGTATCCCAGACGCCGATCGCCTCGATCTCGATCTCGGGATGGCAGTACAACTCGCGGAACCGGGCCAGCCCGGCCGTGCGCGCGCCGGTCCGGTAGTGCCGGTAGGCTTGCCTGATCACCCGGACCGTCGCCGAATCGTGCCGGACCAGCCCGACCATGTCGACAACGCCGGCCAGCGACCGCACCGCATAGGCGCCGCGCGAATAGCCCATCAGGATGATCCGGTCTCCCGGCCGATAGCGCGAGGCCAGCACGCCATAGGCCCGCTCGATCTGGCGGTTGATGCCCTTGCCGGTCATCACGCCATAGGTGTCGGACCATTTTTCCCACTGGATTCCGGCCTCGTAATAGACCGTCAGGTTGGCGCTGCGCCCCACCTCGGCCAGCAGGCGGAAGGCGATGCCGGCATTGGTCTCGTGTCCCGGTTCCAGCGAGGACATGGTCCCGTCAAGGATGATGACATGGGTGGCGTGCCCGCGAACCCGTCCGGAGCCCTCGCCGGTGCGGTGCCCGCGCCCGACGAGATCCAGAATCCAGTTTCGCAGCCGCACCGCGGGCCTCCTGTTCAGGGTGCCTTCGAGCCTAGCGAACCGATGGGGAGTGTCCAGACGCCAAGCGCCGCACCGCCATCACACAGACGCGACCTCGACACTGTCCCACTGGCCGTAGCCGTTGAACCGGGTGGTCATCCCGGTCAGGTAGGCGCCCATGGAGCCAAAGACGATCCAGTCGCCCTCGTCCAGATCCTCGGGCATCGCCAGTGTTCCGGGCAGACGGTCGATGCTGTCGCAGGTGGGGCCAAAGACGGTCACCTGCCGCTCGGCGCCCTTGCGCGACGCGCCGTCCGGGCCAAACACCCGGTAGCGCGGGATGGTCATCGAGGTGAACTCGGCCAGGCCGCCATAGATACCGTCGGTCAGGTAGACGCGGCTATCCCGCAGCGACTTGACCTGCACGCCAAAGGCGAAGGCATCGGCGACCATGCCGCGGCCGGGCTCGCAAACCAGTTGCGGCGCGGTCGCGAATGCTGCCATTGCACTGCGGATCTCGGCAAAGAAGGGCTCCAGATCCACCGGGTTGCCATCGCGCCCCGACGGAAAGCCGCCGCCGACATTGAGCCGCGCGACGCTGACGCCGGCCTGGCCGGAGATCGCGGCAGCCGCGCGCACATAGCTGCCATAGGCGGCCGGATCGGCGCATTGGGTGCCGACGTGAAAGGTCAGGGCCGGGGTCATGCCGGCGGCCTGCACGCGCTGCAGAAGCTGCGCGGCGCCGGTTTCGTCCGCCCCGAACTTCGAGCCGAAATTGTAGACCGCCCCGCTCACCGCCAGCCGGAATCGCACCGCGATTTCCGTGCCTTGCGGCAGACCGGCGGCAAGGAGCTTGTCAAGCTCGCGCCCATCGTCGACCGACCAGGACTGCATCCCCGCGGCCAGGGCAAACCGGATCTCGGCGGGCGTGCGGACGGGGTTGTTGTAATGCATCGCCGCGCCCGGGCAGAGCCGGGCCACCAAGGCGATCTCCTCCGGCGAGGCCACATCAAAGCCATGCAGGCCGCCGGCCCAAAGCTGGCGCAGCACATGTTCGGCCGGGTTGGCCTTGACCGCATAGGTCACCAGCCCCGGAAAACCGGCCCTGAACCGGGCCAGATTCGCATCGAGAACCGCGCTGGCAAAGAAATGCACCGGCCGCTCCGGCCCATGGGTGGCGATGTGGTCGGCCGGCGAGGCCGCCCGTTCAGCTCTGGTTAGCATGTGTGACTCGTGCTTGGACATCGGCCCGAGCATAAGCGGGGCTGTCGTCAATTCGCCTTGGCACAATGCAAAATCCGACTCCCATTTTCGTCCGTTTGCCGATATTCATGACGATATGACCGAACTCGATACACTCGACCGCCAGATCATTGCGCTGTTGGCCGCCAATTCGCGGCTGCCGGTGGCCAAGCTCGGCCAGAAGCTCGGCATCGCGCGCACCACCGCCCAGGCGCGGCTCGACCGGCTGGAGCGCACCGGCATCATCGCCGGCTATACCCTGCGCCTGTCCGAGGCGGCGCGGCGCGGCATGATCCGCGCCACGGTGCTGATCCATATCACCCCGGCCGCACAAAGCGCCGTGATCGCCCAGCTCAAGCGGCTGGCCGCGGTCGAGGTGGCCCACACCACCTCCGGCCGCTTCGATCTGGCCTGCCAGTTGCGCACCGCCAGCACGCTCGAGCTGGACGAGACGCTGGACCGCATCGGCGAGATCGATGGCGTGCTGGCGATGGAGAGCCTGATCCACCTTTCGACCCGGATCGACCGCGAGGTCTGACGCCCCAAGGGCCTTTCCCTTCGCATCCCCACGCGCTAGATCGTGCCCGATCACGAGGGAATACACGCATGCCGATGGAAAAGACGTTCGACGCCGCCGAAGCGGAAGCCCGCATCTCGGCCCGCTGGGAGAGCAACAAGGCGTTCCGCGCCGGCGCCAACGCCTCGCGCGATGACACCTTCTGCGTCATGATCCCGCCGCCCAACGTCACCGGCAACCTGCATGTTGGCCACGCCTTCAACAACACGCTGCAGGACATCCTGGTGCGCTGGCACCGGATGCGCGGTTTTGACACCCTCTGGCAGCCCGGCCAGGACCATGCCGGCATCGCCACCCAGCTGGTGGTCGAGCGTGAACTGGCCCGCGACCAGGCCAATGCCACCCGCCGCGAGATGGGGCGCGAGGCATTTCTGGCCAAGGTCTGGGCGTGGAAGGAAAAGTCGGGCGGCACCATCATCAACCAGCTCAAGCGGCTGGGCGCCTCCTGCGACTGGGACCGCAACGCCTTTACCATGGACCCCAATTTCCACGACGCGGTGATCAAGGTCTTTGTCGACATGCACGCCAAGGGCCTGATCTATCGCGGCAAGCGGCTGGTCAACTGGGACCCGCATTTCGAAACCGCCATTTCAGACCTCGAGGTTGAGAATGTGGAAGTCGCGGGCCATATGTGGCATTTCAAATACCCGCTCGCCGGCGGAGCGACCTATACGTACGTTGAAAAAGATCAAGACGGGCAAGTCGTGCTTTCGGAAGAGCGCGACTATATCGCCATCGCCACCACCCGCCCCGAGACCATGCTGGGCGACGGCGCGGTTGCCGTGCACCCCTCGGATGAACGCTATGCCCCCATTGTCGGGATGCTCTGCGAGATCCCGGTCGGCCCCAAAGAAAGCCGCCGCCTGATCCCGATCATTACCGACGACTATCCCGATCCGGCCTTCGGCTCGGGCGCGGTCAAGATCACCGGGGCGCATGACTTCAACGATTACGGCGTGGCCCAGCGCAACGGCATTCCCTGCTACCGGCTGATGGACCCCAGGGGCGCGATGCGCGCC
>CAUJIU010000096.1 GCA_963205075.1 Pseudomonadota bacterium
ATGCGGACCTGCCTTTGCGGCCAGAGGCTTAGACGCCGCGCTTGAACTTGGTCAAACCCCTGCTATGACCGCCCTGAGCCAGTTTGTGACCCATATGAGGACCAGCCCCTTGGATATTGCCGCTCTCCGCTCCGCCAATCCCGAACACTGGATGCTTGCCGCCGCCATCCGCGCCCTGACGCTCGATGCCGTTGCCGCCGCCAATTCCGGCCATTCCGGCATGCCGATGGGCATGGCCGATGTCGCGACCGTGCTGTTCCGGAACCATCTGCGGTTCGACCCCAAAGCGCCCAACTGGCCCGACCGTGACCGCTTCATCCTGTCGGCGGGCCACGGCTCGATGCTGATCTATTCGCTGCTGCACCTGACCGGCTACGCGCAGATGACGCTGCAGCAGATCAAGGATTTCCGCCAGTGGGGCAGCTGCACCGCCGGTCACCCCGAATATGGCCATACCGAAGGCGTCGAGACCACGACCGGCCCGCTGGGCCAGGGCATCGCCAACTCGGTCGGCTTTGCCATCGCCGAAGAGTCGCTGCGCGCCCGCTATGGCGCACGGGTGGTCAACCACCATACCTATGTCATCGCCGGCGACGGCTGCCTGATGGAGGGCGTCAGCCAGGAGGCGATCGGTCTGGCGGGGATGCAGCAGCTTGGCCATCTGGTGGTGTTCTTCGACAACAACAACATCACCATCGACGGCAAGGTCGAACTGGCCGACCGCACCGACCAGTCGGCGCGCTTCCGCGCCTCGGGCTGGCATGTGCAGGAGATCGACGGCCACGATCCGGCGGCCATCGACGTGGCGATCGTCGCGGCCAAGGCCGATCCGCGGCCCTCGATGATTGCCTGCAAGACCCATATCGCGCTTGGCCACGCCGCGCAGGATACCGCCAAGGGCCATGGCGCGCTGACCGATGCGGCGCAGCTGGCCGCCGCCAAGCAGGCCTATGGCTGGCCGCACGGCCCCTTCGTGATCCCCGCCGATATCAAGGCCAAATGGGAGGCGATGGGCCAGCGGGGCGCGGTCGCCCGCGCGGCCTGGGAGGCGGAATTCGCCAAGCTGTCGGCCACGCGTCAGGCCGAGTTCAACCGGGCGCTGGACCGCGACGTGCCGCGGCGGATGTCCGGCGCGATCCGGGCGCTGAAAAAGCAGATCAGCGCCGACCGGCCCAAGGTCGCGACCCGCAAGGCCTCGGAACTGGCGCTGGAAGTCATCAACCCGATCCTGACCGAGACGCTGGCGGGCTCGGCCGACCTGACCGGCTCGAACAACACCCGGACCGCCGGCCTCGGCGTGTTCAGCCCCGCCGACCGCAGGGGCCGTTACATCCATTACGGCATCCGCGAGCATGGCATGGCCGCGGCGATGAACGGCATCGCCCTGCACGGGGGGTTGCGCCCCTATTCCGGCACCTTCTTCTGCTTCACCGATTACGCCCGCCCCGCCATGCGCCTTTCGGCGCTGATGGGTGTGCCGGTGATCTACGTGATGACGCATGACTCGATCGGTCTGGGCGAGGATGGCCCCACCCACCAGCCGGTCGAGCATCTGGCGCTTTGCCGGGCCACGCCCAACACGCTGGTGTTCCGCCCCGCCGACACGGTCGAGGCCGCCGAGGCCTGGGAACTGGCCTTTGGCCAGAAGACCACGCCCTCGGTCATCGCGCTCAGCCGCCAGAACGTGCCGACGGTGCGCATCACCCATGCCAATGCCAACCTGACCGCCCGGGGCGCCTATGTGCTGGCCGAGGCTTCGGCCAAGCGGCAGGCGATCCTGCTGGCGACCGGGTCCGAGGTCGAGGTGGCGCTGGCCGCCAAGGCGCTGCTGGAGGCCGAAGGGATCGGCACCCGCGTGGTCTCGATGCCCTGCATGGAGCTGTTTGCCGCGCAGGACGCCGCCTATCGCAAGCGGGTTCTGCCCGGCGGCGCGGTGCGGGTCGCGGTCGAGGCCGGGGTGCGGCAGGGCTGGGACCAGTGGCTGCTGGGCGAGCGCGGGCGCGAGAACAAGGCCGATTTCGTCGGCATGGAAGGCTTTGGCGCCTCGGCGCCATCGGAAGTGCTCTACGAAAAGTTCGGCATTACCGCCGCCAATGTGGCGGCAAAGGTCAGGGCCCTGCTGGGCTGATCCGCGACCGGCCGGGGGCGGCCCGAGCCGCCCCTGCCATCACTTTCGCGTGGTGATCCGCTGCCAGAGCGGCGTCACCACCCCAAGCGCCAGGGGCATGATCGCCAGCCCCAGCGCCAGCCCGATCACCCCGTCCAGACCGGCCGTGACCGCCCATTCCACCGCGCCCCGTGCGCCGGCAGGCACCGCGTGGCCAAGCGCCAGCGCCAGGTCGTGGATCTGCCCTGCGGGCCAGCCCCATCCCAGCACATCGAGCCCGTGGACCACGATCGACCCGCCGACCCAGATCATCGCCGCGGTGCCGACAGCCGAAAGCAGCGCCATGACCCGCGGCATCGCCCGCACCAGGGCGCAGCCGAATCTGCGCATCAGGCCGGTGCGCGCCTCGCGCGCCAGGTGCAGGCCGATATCGTCCATCTTCACGATCAGCGCCACGCTGCCATAGACCAGCGCGGTGATCCCCACCGCCACCATCGCCAGGGCTGCGGCCTGCACCCAGACCTCGCCGTCGGGCAGCGCGGCCAGCGCGATGGTCATGATTTCGGCCGACAGGATGAAATCGGTCTTGATCGCGCCCGCCACCTTTTCTTCTTCCAGCTGCGCCGGGTTCTCCGGGTCATGGGCGCCCTCGATGGCGTGGCTGCGATGGGGGAAGGCGACATGCACGACCTTTTCCGCCCCCTCGAAGCACAGATAGAGACCGCCGAGCATCAACAGCGGCGTGACCACCCAGGGCGCGAAGGCCGAAAGCAGTAGCGCCGCCGGCAACAGGATCACCAGCTTGTTGCGCACCGAGCCGAAGGCGATGCGCCCGATGATCGGCAGTTCGCGGCTGGCGGCGAAGCCATGCACGTATTTGGGGGTAACGGCGGCATCGTCGATCACCACCCCCGCCGCCTTGGAGCCCGCCTTGGCCGCCGCCCCGGCGATGTCGTCGACCGAGGCCGCGGCCACCTTGGCGATGGCCGTCACGTCGTCCAACAGGGCAATCAATCCGCTCATTTCCGTCTCCGCTCGGTCTGTGCCTACCTAGTGGCGCCGGGCCGCCTGCGCCAGTGGCGATGTTGGCGCAACCGTTAGCGCCAACGTGTCGCAGTTGGGCTGGTTTACCGCTAACATATTGGGCGGAAAACATATTTTGCTTCAACCGCCAGACCGCTTCGGCTAGGTCTGAGGCCAGAGGCAGGCAGCGGAGCGAGGACAGCATGACCGTCACGATCGGGATCAACGGCTTTGGCCGCATCGGGCGCTGCACGCTGGCCCATATCACCGAAGCGGGCCGCAACGATGTGCAGGTGGTCAGGATCAACGCCACCGGCCCGATCGACACCAACGCGCACCTGCTGAAATACGACTCCGTCCACGGCCGTTTCGGCGGGCCGGTCAAGGTCAGCGGCTCGACCCTCGATCTGGGGCGCGGGCCGATCGAGGTCATGTCCACCTACGAGCCGGCCGAGCTGGACTGGTCCGGGGTTGACGTGGTGCTCGAATGCACCGGCCAGTTCAATGACGGGCGCAAGTCGGCGGTGCATCTGGAGCGCGGGGCGCGCAAGGTGCTGATCTCGGCGCCTGCCAGCAATGTCGACCGTACCGTGGTCTACGGGGTCAATCACCGGGCGCTGCAGCGCGACGAGCGCATGGTCTCGAACGGGTCCTGCACCACCAATTGCCTCGCGCCGCTGGCCAAGGTGCTCAACGATGCCATCGGCATCGAGAGCGGCATCGTGACCACGGTGCATTCCTATACCGGCGACCAGCCGACGCTGGACCGCCGCCACAAGGACCTCTACCGCGCCCGCGCCGCCGCGCTGGCGATGATCCCGACCTCGACCGGCGCCGCCAGGGCGCTGGGCGAGGTGCTGCCCGAACTGGCAGGCAAGCTCGACGGCACCGCCCTGCGGGTGCCCACCCCCAATGTCAGCGCGGTCGACCTGACCTTCCTCGCCGGTCGCGACGTCAGCGTTGCCAATGTCAACGACATCGTCCGCGAGGCGGCGCAGGGCTACATGGGCATGGTCATGGCCTATGACCCCGAGCCCAAGGTCTCGATCGATTTCAACCACACCACCCAGTCGACCATCTTCGCCCCCGACCAGACCAAGGTCGTGGGCCGCATGGTGCGGGTGCTGGCCTGGTATGACAACGAATGGGGCTTTTCGGCGCGCATGGCCGACGTGGCCGGCCATATGGGGCGCCT
>CAUJIU010000097.1 GCA_963205075.1 Pseudomonadota bacterium
TGGAAGTCCACCAGCGCCGCGCGCACTTCGGCAATGACCGCGACCCGGCTCGCCGCGTCGGCCACCTCGGCGCTGCGCAGGTTGCCTGCCGCCAGGTCCTCGGGGCCAAGGTCGCGCGCTGCCGCCACGGGATCGGCGCCGCCCAGCACCTTCAGGCCGACAGCGCGGTACAAGAGCCCGGTATCGAGATGGGCAAAGCCGAAATGCGCCGCCAGCGCGCGCGAGATCGTGCCCTTGCCCGCGGCCGCCGGTCCGTCGATGGCGACGGTGAAACGGCTCACCGGTTCGACCGCTCGATGCGCGCGCCCAGACCGGCCATCAGCGGCTCGAAGATCGGGAAGGAGGTGGCGATGGGGCTGCCGTCATCGACGCTGATCGGCTTCCGCGTCGCCATGCCCATCACCATGAAGGCCATGGCGATGCGGTGATCGAGCCGGCTTTCCACCGTGGCCCCGCCCGGCACCTGGCCGTGGCCGAGGCCGTGCACGATCCACCAGTCCTCGCCTTCCTCCACCGTCAGGCCGGCGGCGCGCAGGCCCTTGGCCATGGCGTCGATCCGGTCGCTTTCCTTGACCCGCAGCTCCTTGACGCCGTGCATCCCGGTCTTGCCCTGGGCGAAGGCCGCCACCACCGACAGCACCGGGTATTCGTCGATCATGCTGGCCGCGCGCTCGGGCGGCACGTCGATGCCGCGCAGATCGGGCGAGAAGCGGGCGCGCAGATCGGCCACCGGCTCGCCGCCCTCCTCGCGCAGGTTTTCGTAGGTCAGATCGGCGCCCATGTCGCGCAGGGTCTCGAACAGACCGGCGCGGGTGGGGTTCAGCCCGATATTGGGCACCAGCACGTCGGACCCTTCGGTGATGATCGCCGCGCAGACCGGGAAGGCCGCCGAGGACGTATCGCGCGGCACCACGATGGTCTGGGGCACCAGTTCAGGCTGCCCGGTCAGGGTGATGACGCGGCCCTGCGCTGTCTGCTCGACCGTCAGCTCCGCCCCGAAGCCGCGCAGCATCCGCTCGGTATGGTCGCGGGTGGCTTCCTTCTCGATCACCACCGTCTGGCCCGGCGCATTCAGGCCCGCCAGCAGCACCGCCGATTTCACCTGCGCCGAAGGCACCGGCACCGTGTAGCGCACCGGGACCGGATCGGCGGCGCCGATGATGGTCATCGGCAACCGGCCACCGACACGCCCGAAGGCGCGCGCGCCAAATAACGCCAGCGGGTCGGTTACCCGCCCCATCGGCCGCCCGTTCAGCGAGGCATCGCCGGTAAAGGTCGCGGTGATGGGCGAGGTGGCCATCGCGCCCATGATCAGCCGCACCCCGGTGCCGGAATTGCCGCAGTCGATGACCTGCTCAGGCTCGGCAAAACCGCCGACGCCAACGCCGTCAACCGACCATTCGCCGCCGCCGTGGTCCGTGACCTCGGCGCCGAAGGCGCGCATGGCGGCGGCGGTATCGAGCACGTCCTCGCCCTCCAGCAGGCCGGTGATCCGGGTCTGGCCAACGCATAGCGCGCCCAGGATCAGCGAGCGGTGCGAGATCGACTTGTCGCCCGGCACATGCGCCTCGCCCCTGAGCGGGCCGCATTTGCGCGAAGTCATCGGAATGGGGGTGCCGTGGCCTGACATGGGTTCCTCGAAACTGTGCTGGCAGCGTCATAGACGAGCCGCCGCGCAGGGTCCATCGGCGCAAGCGGCAGCGGGGCAATTTCCCGGCCCCGCCTCAGCGGCGGCGGAAGGTCAGGTAATGCGGCACCCTGCCCTCGCGCAGCGCCTTTTGTTCATAGCGGGTCGAAAACCAGTCTTCCCAGGGCTGCCGCCAGTCGTCCGGACCTTCGGCCAGCCACTCGAAACCGGCGCGCGGCACTTCTTCAAGCGTCTGGCGCACATAGTCGGGGATATCGGTCGCCACGCGGAACTGCGCGCCCGGCGCCAGCACCCGCGCCAGCGGGCCGAGGTGATCGGGGGTCACGAAGCGCCGCTTGTGATGGCGCGCCTTGGGCCATGGATCGGGATAGTTCAGGAACGCCTTGGTGATTGATCCGTCGGGCAGCACATCGAACAGGTCGCGCGCGTCGCCGGGATGCACGGCCAGATTGGTGACGCCGGCGGCGCGGATCTTGCCCAGAAGCATCGCCACGCCGTTGATGAAGGGCTCGCAGCCGATGATCGCCACCTCCGGATAGCGCGCGGCCATGTGCACCAGATGCTCGCCGCCGCCAAAGCCGATCTCGAGCCAGACGGGCCGCGCGCCAAACCGCGCCGCAAGGTCGATCGGTATGCGGTCGGGGTTGGCCTGCCAATCCACCGCGCCCGGCGACAGGTCGGCCAGATCGTTCTCCAGATGGTCTTTCTGGTTGGGCCGCAGCGTCTTGCCGTGGATGCGGCCATAGAAGTTGCGCCACGGCGCGCCGGTGGGGTGGTTGGCTTTGCTCATGGCGCGCTTTAGCGCGGGGCCGACCGGGTTTCAATGCCGGCCAGGGCGCTTGCCGGGTCACGCGCCAGCCGCCTGACGGCGCGGGCCGAGCCAAGGCGGAGGATGGGCCGCCGCCCCTGCCAGCGGCTCAGGAAATCCTGCATCCTGGGCTCCGAATGGCTGGCGTAATTCCAGACCCAGTCGAACAGGAATGCGTGATCGAAGCGCTCGGGGCACCCCTGAGCCATGTCCGGCCGGGTGCGGCCATGCCACCGGGCCGACCGCCAGAGGCAGCGCGCCAGCCGCCTGACCCGGCCAAGGTCCAGATAGATGATGAGGTCGGCCCGCTCGGCGCGATGGTCCATGCTGGCGCTGTTGTTGCCCTCCAGCACCCAGTCCGGCGCGTCGGCGGCCAGGGTCGCCAGCGCGGCGGTCTCGGCCCGGTCGCGCTGCACCCAGCCGGGGTGGAAATAGAACTTGTCGATATGAATGACCGGCAGCCCGAGGCTCTGGCCAAGGCGGGTCGCGAGCCACGTCTTGCCGGAGCCGGACGGTCCGATGATCATGATGCGGCGGGGTTGGGACTTGTGCGGCGGCATCCCTTGGCTCCTGTCGCTATCTGGGTCGCTGGTGCCCGAACCGCGCCAGCAGGGTGTCGATTGTCACATCCGGGGCCGCCAGGGCAACTGCCAGGGCGTCACTTTCCAAACGGTGACGAAGCCGCAGGACCGGCTTTGCCGGAAATGACCCGCTCAGCAGTTCGGCCAGCTGGGTCCCGTTCCTGCTCTGCCATTTGATGGCATGATAGACCCGCCCGCGCCGCAGCTTCCGCAGAAACCGCGATGGCCGCAGCAGCGGTTCGGCATGGGCGGTCTGATAGGACCAGACAATGACCCGCCACAACCGCAGCCAAAGCGGCATGTCGAGCCAGATCACCAGATCCGCCCGGGCAAAGGCAACCGGACCGGCACCATGATACCACCCCTCGAAGACCCAGGCCGGAGCGCCGAGGAAACCGGCCAGGCGGGCCGGTATCGCCGCCGGACCGTTTGTCAGGGCAGCGTCGCTCGCCATCTGGTCGACGCTTTGGCTTGGCAGGCCGGTTATCGATGCGATCCGTTCCCGCAGATGGGTCTTGCCCGCCCCGCTGCCGCCGACGATGAAGATCTTCCAGCCGCTGGCCGGCAAAGGCAATGCAGTGGCCGGGCCGGCGCTCAGACCAGCCGCCGCAACTTGTCCGCCAGATCGGTGCGTTCCCAGCTGAAGCCGCCATCGGCTTCGGGCGCGCGGCCGAAATGGCCATAGGCGGCGGTGCGGGCGTAGATCGGCCGGTTCAGGCCCAGATGCTCGCGGATGCCCCGCGGCCTCAGGTCCATGACCTGCCCCAGCGCGCGTTCGATCGCGGCGGGGTCTGCGTGGCCGGTGCCGTGGGTGTCGGCGTAGATCGACAGCGGATGCGCCACGCCGATGGCATAGCTGAGCTGGATCGTGCAGCGGTCGGCCATGCCGGCCGCCACCACGTTCTTGGCCAGATAGCGCGCCGCATAGGCGGCCGAGCGGTCTACCTTCGTCGGGTCCTTGCCCGAGAAGGCGCCGCCGCCATGTGGCGCCGCGCCGCCATAGGTATCGACGATGATCTTGCGCCCGGTCAGCCCGGCGTCGCCATCGGGGCCGCCAATCACGAAAGTGCCGGTCGGGTTGACCCACCACTGGGTCTTGCCCGTGATCCAGCCCCCGGGCAGCACCTCGCGGATATAGGGCTCGACGATGGCGCGGATGTCGGCGCTGGTCTGGCTCTCGTGGGCGTGCTGGGTGGATAGCACGATGGACGAGACCTCGACCGGCTTGCCATTGGCATAGCGCAGGGTCAGCTGGCTCTTGGCATCGGGGCGCAGCGTCGGCTCCTGCCCGGATTTGCGCACTTCGGCCAGACGGCGCAGGATGGCATGCGCGTAATGGATCGGCGCCGGCATCAGTTCCGGCGTTTCCGTGGTGGCGAAGCCGAACATGATCCCCTGATCGCCGGCCCCCTCTTCCTTGTTGGCGCCGGCATTGACGCCCTGGGCGATATGCGCCGACTGCTCGTGCAACAGGTTGGTGATCTCGCAGGTGGCGTGATGGAACTTGTCCTGTTCGTAGCCGATATCCTTGATGGCGCCGCGGATCAGATCGGGCACCCGCTCCATGTAGCGGCTCAATGTGCTCTGGTCCGACAGCCCGACCTCGCCGCCGACCACCACCCGGTTGGTGGTCGCGAAGGTCTCGCAGGCGACGCGGGCCTCCGGCTCTTGGGCGAGGAAGGCATCGAGGATCGTGTCGGAAATGCGGTCGCACACCTTGTCAGGGTGGCCTTCGGAAACGGATTCCGAGGTGAAAACATAGTCTTGTCTGGACATGAAAAGTGCTCCATTCGCTTATACCACCACGCCAGGAAGCCGTTGTGATGGACTGACCGATAGGGCTAAGGCCCGGTTCAGGCCGGGTCAATCCGAAATCGACGCCGCAGGGCCAGCAGCGTCAACAATGCCGCACCCAATGGCCACAGGACCGGCGCGTCGCCGTATCGGGCATAGGCTGTCGGGGGCGCCAGCGCCGGCAGGGCCACATCGCGGAACCCGGCCTCGTCCATGCCCAGCGCGTCGATCAGGCGGCCATGCGCGTCGATCATCGCCGAAACGCCGGTATTGGCCACCCGCACCATCGGCACCCCCTGTTCGATGGCGCGCAGCCGCGCCTGGGCCAGGTGCTGCAACGGCCCGGCATAGGATCCGAACCAGGCGTCATTGGTCACCAGCACCATGAGCCGGGGCCGCTCGCCGCCCGGGGCGATCTCGTTGGCAAAGATCCCCTCGTAGCAGATCAGCGGCCGCACCGGCCCGATCCCCGGCAGGTCGATCAGCCGCTCGGCCGAGCCTTCGGTAAAGCCGCCGCCCTCCGAGGCGGCCAGCCCGTGTAGGCCAAGCCGCGCGGCAAGCTCTGCAAAGGGGAAATACTCGCCGAAAGGCACCAGATGCACCTTGTCATAGAGCCCGCCCGGCGCGCCCTCGGGCCCGACGACAACCAGAGAATTGTAATACCGCGCCTCCTCGCGCCGGTTGATGCCGATCACCACCGGCGCGCCGCGGGCGGCATTTGCCGCCTCTTTCAGGAACGGCTCGGAATATTCCAGCAGATACGGGATCGCGGTTTCCGGCCAGACCACCAGATCGGGGCGGTCGCCGCTGGCCGTCAGCTCGACCAGACGTTGCTGAAACAGCGGTGCGAAGTCCGGGCTCCACTTCTGGCGCTGCGGCGCGTTGGGCTGGACGAGCCGGATGACCGGCGCGTCGGCCGCGGGCGGGATCGGGCCGGGCGCCAGCGTCGCCCAGCCCAGTGCGCCAAGCGCCAGTGGCACCGCGAGGCCGATCCGCCCGGCAGCCGAACCGCCCGCCAGCGCCGCCAGCAGCGCCGCGGCCCCGACGATCAGCGCCGTCAGGCCGAAGGGCCCGGCCAAGGCCGCCAACTGGGCGAACGGCGTGGGGATCAGCGCATGGCCTAGAAGCACCCAAGGAAAGCCGGTCAGCGCCAGCGCCCGCAGCACCTCGGCCCCGGTCAGCGTGACGGCGAGGGCAAGAAGGCGGCGGGTCCGCCCCTGCGGGGCCAGCCAGCCCGCCAGCGCGAATGCCGCCGCCCAGTAGAGGGCGAGGCCGGCGGGCAGCAGCACCAGCGCGAAGGGCGCCATCCAGCCGTAGCGGTCCGGCTCGACCAGAAACGGAAGGACGATCCAGTGCAGCGACAGCAGAAAGTAGCCAAACCCGAAGGCCCAGCCCGCGCCCGCCGCCCCGCGCGCCCGACGCGCGAACAGATGCAGGCCAAGCGCCAGCCCGAGCAGGGTCAGCGGCGCCAAGTCCCAGGGCGCCTGCCCCAGCGCCGTGATCGCCCCCAGCAGCGTGAAAAGGGCCAGCTGTCTTGCCTGACCCGGCCTGCGACCGAACGAACGAGCGGACAGGCCCGTGTCAGGCGGCAGCGGCATTGGGCAGCCGGATACGCAGCCGCTTGATGCGGCGCGGGTCGGCCTCGACCACCTCGAACTCCAGCCCGGCCGGATGCTTGATGACCTCGCCGCGCGCCGGGACATGGCCCGAAAGCATGATGACCAGCCCGCCCAGCGTATCGACTTCTTCCTCGTCGATATCCTCGTGCCGGGTCAGGTCGATGCCGATCTCGGCCCCGAACTCGTCAAGCGGCGCCTTGGCCTGCGCCAGATAGACGCCGGGGGCCTCGCGGTGCCAGAGCACGTCCTCCTCGACATCGTGTTCGTCCTCGATATCGCCCACCACCTGCTCGATCAGGTCCTCGATCGTGACCAGCCCGTCGGTGCCGCCATATTCGTCGATGACCAGCGCCATGTGGATGCGCTCGGCCTGCATCTTCTGCAAGAGCACGCCAAGCGGCATCGAGGGCGGCACGAACAGCAGCGGGCGCAGCATGTCGCGCAGGACATAGTCGGGGCGATCCTCGCTCAGGATGTAGCGCAGGGCAAAGTCCTTGAGATTGGCCAGCCCCAGCGGCGTGTCCAGCGTGCCCTCGAATACCGGCATCCGGGTCAGCCCGTTTTCACGGAACACCTTGACCAGATCTTCCTTGCTGATGGTCACCGGCACGGCGACGATATCGGCCTTGGGAATGGCCACATCCTCGACCCGCATCCGGCGCAGGTTGAGCATGCCGGGAACCGACTGCCCGGCGGCCGAATGACCGGTATCCCTGGATGTTTCGAGAGTGTTGTCCGAGGGGCTGAGCGCCTCGAAAATGCGGGTCAGAAACCCGCGGCTCTGCCCGTCTTCCTGGTCCGACTGCGCGCTGCGCGCTGCGCTAGAAGGCCCGTCTATTGAATCGTCCATCTTCTCCAACCTGAATGCAGGATCATTCCTGCCTGTTCCGATATTACCCATATGGGTCGGCGATGCCCATATTGCCAAGTATCTCGACCTCAAGTCCTTCCATCAAGGTGGCATCCGCGTCACGCTCGTGGTCAAAGCCCAGCAGATGCAGGGTGCCATGCACCAGCAGATGGGTGACATGGTCGGCCATCGGGCGGCCCGCCGCCGCGGCCTCGCCGGCGCAGGTATCGTAGGCGATGGCGATGTCGCCCAGTTCGATCACCCCTGTCGGGTCCGGCCCGGCCGGGGCGGGCATGGCGCCGGGCTGATCGGCAGCGCGGTCCTCGGCGGGCCAGCTGAGCACGTTGGTGGGCCGGGCCTTGCCGCGAAAATCGGCGTTGAGCCCCGCGATGCGCGCGTCATCGCAGGCCAGCACCGTCACCTCGCAGATGGCCGCCGCCAGCCCGAGCCGGGCCAGAACGGCGGCGATTGCCGGCTCTGCCAGCGCCGAAAGCCCCATCGCGTCCCAGCGCGGGTCCTCGACCACGAGATCACATTGCATGCCGTCCCCCGGCCAAAGCGGGCCCCGGGACTATCCCCGGGGGCCTTCGGCCTCATAGGCCTCGATGATGGCGGCGACAAGCGGATGGCGCACCACATCCCTGGAGGTGAAGTAGTTGAAGCTGATGCGGGCAATGCCGCCAAGCAGGCGCTCCGCATCGGCCAGCCCCGATGACACGCCGCGCGGCAGGTCGACCTGGGTGCGGTCGCCGGTGATGACCATGCGGCTGCCCTCGCCCAGACGGGTCAGGAACATCTTCATCTGCATCGAGGTGGCGTTCTGCGCCTCGTCCAGCACCACGAAGGCATTGGACAAGGTCCGGCCGCGCATGAAGGCCAGCGGCGCGATCTCGATCCGCTTTTCCTCGAACAGTTTCTGGATCTGCTTGCCGGGCAGGAAATCGTTGAGCGCATCGTAGAGCGGCTGCATGTAGGGATCGACCTTGTCCTTCATGTCACCCGGCAGGAAGCCCAGCCGCTCGCCCGCCTCGACCGCGGGGCGGCTGAGGATGATCCGGTCCACATGCCCGCCCAGAAACAGGCTGACGCCGACAGCCACGGCCAGATAGGTCTTGCCGGTGCCGGCCGGCCCGATGCCGAAGCACATCTCGTTGTCGAACAGGTTGCGCACATAGGCCTTCTGCGCATCGGTGCGCGGCTCGATCAGCTTGCGCCGGGTCTTGATCTCGATCGGGCCGGCGCTGAACATCTCCATCTGGTCTCCATCCAGGCTGCCCGTCCCACGCTCTGACGGCCCCATGCGCAATTCGCGGTCTATATCCGCCGCCTCGACCGACTTGCCGGTTTCGAGCCGCGAATAGAGCGCCTCCAGCAGGCGGGTGGCGGCCTGACCGGCGGGCTCCTCGCCGATGATGGTCAGCCGGTTGCCGCGCCGCAGGATCTGGACGCCAAGCTTTATCTCGATACTGGCCAGGTTCCGGTCATGCTCGCCACACAGGTCAATCAGAAGCCGGTTGTCGGGAAATTCCAGATAAGCCTCTGCGATGTCAGGGGTAATGGTGGGCGGGGTCAGGATGGTCGAGGCCAAACGGATCTCCTTTGCACGGGGTTGGGATGATGGTCGCAATTCCCGGAGACGCACGCAAGTGAGCCTCTCAAAAAGTGATTGATAAAACACGAAAAGGGCCGCGGAGCGTTCCGCGGCCCTGATCTGTCGGTATTGTGATCCATTCAGAGATAGTCTGGGATCGGGCTTCCGTCCTTGAACGGCCCCACGGCAGTGTTCGGCGGCGCGACGCCCGAGCAGACCGGCAGCCCGTCCGGTGTCAGGCGCGGCGACAGGTAGCCCTCCACGCCATCGTCGATGATCCAGTGATCGCAGCCGTTGGGATCGACCCAGATGCCCGCGACCAGGGTGGACAGATGGTGGGCGTTGATGCCCGTGTCCATCGACTTGTCAGGGCCGATCTGGCTGAAGCCCTCGCCGCTTTCACACGCCGCCAGCCCGGAGACCGCGGCGGCAAGCAATATTCCCGTTACCAGTTTCATTGCCACTCACCCCTCAGCGCAGACAATAGATTTCGACGCGGCGGTTTTGCTGCATCCCCTCGGCGGTGGCGTTGGTGTCGCGCGGCTGGCGTTCGCCAAAGCCCCGCACATCGACGACCCGCGCCCCGATCGACGTGGCCACAGATGCAACCGCGTTGGCCCGGTTCTGCGACAGCGTCATGTTGTACTCGTCCGATGCACGGCTGTCGGTATGGCCGTAGATCAGGTAGCCAAAGGCGTTGGCCTGGCGGAAGAACTCTTCCAGCCGCTGCCGGTTGGCCGGACCGATGTTGTAGCGGTCGGTCGCGAACAGCTGGTCGGTCGGAACGACGCCGCAGATCTCGCTGCGGTGGCAGACGGCAGAACCGTCGCGATTGCGCACGGCGTCCATGTAGCCTTCGGCCCCGTCATCCATCGTCCAATGTTCGCAGCCGTCCGGATCGATCCAGATCGTCGGCCGGTATTCTTCGGCATAGTTCGAGCCAAGCACATCGGCGGTCGCCACGTTGACCGCAAGCGACATGCCGACAACCAGCACCATTCCGAGTTTCCGGTGGTTGTCCCTAAACATGAATTGCACCTCTCCCCCTCGAACCAACCCGGACATCGCGCCTGGGGTCAGCTTCGATCCCGTCAATTGAGGCCATTGTTAGCCATATCCATGGCTAGGGAAAGACATTTTAGCTAGATATTGTGTATGTGCGGGAAACAGTGTGGCCAATCTAGCAGCATTGCTAGCCGCACCGGCGACAAGCCTGAGCAACCCCGCCAGCCTGTCGAGGCAGGCAGGTTCAGCTAACCACTTCACCCGCCAGTGAATTCGGCCCTGATGAAGTGATTCTGACCGGGCAGACCTGCCCGATCCTGGCCCCATCCGCGAGCGCATGAACGGCGTGAAGATAGTCCGATTTGCCCGTCAGCTGCCCCGGCATGCGGCCGGGCTTTTCAAAGAGCACGCCAACGGTGCGGCCCACCATGGCCGCCTGGGCGGCGCGCTGCTGGCTGGTGATCAGCTCCTGCACCCGCGCCAGCCGGTCATCCATCACCGCCTCGTCGATCTGCGGCTTTTCGGCGGCCGGCGTGCCGGGGCGCGACGAATACTTGAAGGAATAGGCCATGCCGTAGCCAACCTCGCGGATCAGGTCGAGCGAGGCCTGGAAATCCGCCTCGGTCTCGCCGGGAAATCCGACGATGAAATCGCCAGACAGCATGATGTCCGGCCGGGCCGCGCGAATGCGCTCGATCAGGCGCAGGTAGTGCTCGGCGGTGTGCTTGCGCGCCATGGCCTTGAGGATGCGGTCCGATCCGGACTGCACCGGCAGATGCAGATAGGGCATCAGCTTGGGCTCGGTGCCATGCGCGGCGATCAGGGCCGCGTCCATGTCATTGGGATGCGAGGTGGTGTAGCGGATGCGCGCCAGCCCCTCGATTGCCGCCAGATCGTGCACCAGACCGGCCAGCCCCTGCGGATGGCCGTCATAGGCGTTGACGTTCTGCCCCAGGAGCGTGATCTCGCGCACGCCGGATGCGACCAGCGCCTGCGCCTCGGTCAGCACCCGCGCGGCGGGGCGGCTGGCCTCGGCGCCGCGGGTATAGGGCACGACGCAGAAGGCGCAGAACTTGTCGCAACCCTCCTGCACGGTCAGAAACGCCGATGGCGCCCGGTTGGCCCTGGTCCGCGCATCGAGAGCGGTAAACTTGTCTGCCTGCGGAAACTCGGTGTCGAGCGCCTTGCCGCCGGCGCGCACGGCGGCATCCATGGCCGGCAGCCGGTGATAGCTCTGCGGCCCGACCACCAGATCCACCAGCGGCTGGCGGCGCATGATCTCGGCGCCCTCGGCCTGCGCCACGCAGCCGGTGACGCCGATCTTGAGGCCGGGGCGCGCATCCTTGAGCGGCTTGAGCCGGCCCAGCTCGGAATAGACCTTTTCCGCCGCCTTCTCGCGGATATGGCAGGTGTTGAGCAGGATCATGTCGGCGTCTTCGGGCACATCGGTCCCGACATAGCCCTCGCCGCCCAGCGCCTCGGCCATCCTTTCGCTGTCATAGACATTCATCTGACAGCCATAAGTCTTGATGTAGAGTTTTTTCGGCTCGGTCATGGCGGCATCCCGGATCGGGGCTCGAAGTGGGGTCGGGGTAAATCTGGGCGTACCTAGCGCCTGACCCCGCTTCTTGCAATGCCGCCCGAATTGTCGGAGCCTTCGGCGACAAACCAGAGGCGGCGTTCCAGATGCAGTTCAGATCCCTTGATGAATTCCTTTCGGAAGGGAAAGACCTGTTGCGCAAGGGGCCGATCGGGCTGATCCTGATCGAGGACGAGGTCGAGGTCTATTCGACCATCCGCCACCACCTTGATTGCGGGATCAAGACCCTGATCTGCTTTGCCGCGCCGGGCATCGCCATCCCCGAGCAGGTGCTGGACCGGGTGCATGCGGTCGAGCATGACATGCTGACCGACGGCGCGGTGGCGCATATCCTCAACAGCGTGATCCCCTTGGCGGACGGCCAATGGCTCTACTACTGCTTCAACGCCGAATACCTGTTTTACCCGTTCAGCGAGCACCGCTCGCTGCCCGAGATGCTGGCCTTCCACGCCGAGGAACGCCGCGATGCCATGCTGACCTATGTGGTCGACCTCTATGCCGGCGATCTGGACGCGCATCCAGGCGCGGTCTCGATCGAGGACGCGCATCTCGACCGGTCTGGCTATTACGCGCTCGAACGGCGCGACCGGCGCGACAGGATCCTCGAGCGGCAACTGGATTTCTTTGGCGGCCTGCGCTGGCGCTTTGAGGAGCATGTCCCGGTGCGCAGCCGCCGGATCGACCGCATCTCGATCTTCCGCGCCAGGCCGGGGCTGGTGTTCCGGCCCGATTTCACCTTCAGCGACGAGGAATACAACACCTATGCCTGCCCGTGGCACAACAACCTGACCGCCGCCATCTGCTCGTTCCGCACCGCCAAGGCGCTCAAGCGCAATCCGGGTTCGGCCTTCGATATCCGCAGCTTCAAATGGCGCAATTCGGCGCCGTTCACCTGGCATTCGCAACTCTTGCTGGATCTGGGGCTGATGGAGCCGGGCCAGTGGTTCTGACCCCGGTGGCGGGGTTCAGCCGGACTTGCTCCTGAGCCGGATCACCACGTCGACGGCGGCGATCTCGGCCCCCATCGGCGCCATGGGCAGGCGCCGGATCTCCAGTTCTTCCTTGGGTGCGTCGCTCAGCGTGGCGCTGTCTTCCCAGAAGAAATGCGGGTGGTCGGTCATGTTGGTATCAAAATAGACCCGCGCGCCGTCCACCATGATCTCGCGCAGCAGGCCGGCCGAACAGAACAGCCGCAGGGTATTGTAGACGGTGGCCAGCGACACCGCTTCGTCGCCACCCGCAGCCGCCTCGAACAGGCTTTCGGCGGTCACGTGGCGGTCACGCCCGTCCCCGACCAAAAGCGTGGCCAGAACCAGCCGCGCCCGGGTCGGGCGCAGGCCCGCCGCCGCCAGCCAGTCCGCCGCGCGCTGTTCCCGCCGCTGTGTCATGATTGCTCCCTGCCAGACCCCGGCAACATAGCAGTCAATGCGAGGCAGTTTCAATCCGGGCGACAGGACGAAGCGGCCTGCGTCCTTCTTGCCGCGCCCCCGCGGCCCGCGCGGCGCGCCGCGGCCACCGCACTTGCCCTCGTTTGCGGTCGGGTGCTAGAGGGGCATTCAGGCATCAGGACAACCAGAACGGAAGTGCGGCTTCATGGCGAATTACCCGACCAGCTTCGACCGCGAAGGACTGCTCAAATGCGCCCGGGGCGAGCTGTTCGGCCCCGGCAATGCCCAATTGCCCGAGCCGCCGATGCTGATGATGGATCGCGTGACCGAGATCTCCGAGGATGGCGGCCTGCATGGCAAGGGCCATGTGGTGGCCGAATTCGACATCACGCCCGACCTGTGGTTCTTTGCCTGCCATTTTCCCGGCAACCCGATCATGCCCGGCTGCCTCGGCCTTGACGGGCTCTGGCAGCTGACCGGCTTCAACCTCGGCTGGCGCGGCTGGCAGGGGCGCGGCTATGCGCTGGGCGTGGGCGAGGTCAAGCTGACCGGCATGGTCCGCCCCGACCGCAAGCTGCTGACCTATTACGTCGATTTCACCAAGGCGATCCAGACCCGCCGCCTGACCATGGGCGTCGCCGATGGCCGCGTGGAAGCCGATGGCGAGGTCATCTACATCGTCAAGGACATGAAGGTGGCGCTGAGCGAAAGCTGAGCATCCCCCAGCCCGCCGGACCGGCCCCGGACCAGGGAGATCCAGATGCCAGCCTTCCAATCCGGCGCCCTGCTGACGGGCATCCTGACCATCATCGCCATCGCCATTCTGCGCGAGCGGGCGGGCAAGCCGCGCCTGAAGCTCTGGAAGCTGGCCCTGGCCGGGATCGCCGCCGCCTATGTGATCCCGCTGGCCGTCTCGGCGCTGGCCGGGGCCCTGCGGGCGGTCCCGGGGCTGGGCGGGCGCCATGTCCTGACGGTGGATCAGGTCTATATCGCGGCCTTTGTCATTATTCTGGTCCTGGCCTTCGACAAGCGCCCCGGCAAGCCGCCGCGGCTGCCGCTCTGGGCCGGCCTGCTGGCCGGGATCGCGGCGGCGCTGTTGCTGCCGCCGCTGCTCAACCTGGCGACCGGCAGCTATCAGCGCCCCTCGCTGCGGGCCGACCTCAACCACTGCATGCAGAGCGGGCCGGAGGGCGCGCCGTTCGACCAGATCAGCAATGCCTGCGACGAGCCCATCACCGTGGGCCTGTGCCTGCCCGGCGAGGTCAACCCCGCACCCTGCGCCCAGAGCCACATCCTGCAACCCGGCGCGGCGGCGCATCTGGACGCGCAGGGCAGCGGCCCCTCCTCGCTGCCGGCCAACCCCAATGGCTACACGCTTGTCGCCTGCCGCCCGCCGGCCCGGCCGTCACGCATGGGCACAACCATGGGGCGCGGCTACGAGGGCGTCTGCCTGCCGCCGGGGTGAGGGCACCATATCGTTGTCCTTGACCTGTTACCGCCGTTACATTATCGATATGCCATGGCAGACATCTCCTGGCTCCTGATGACCTACAAGGTCCCGCCCGAACCCGCCGCCAAGCGGGTCGCGCTCTGGCGAAAGCTCAAGAGCATGGGGGCGGTCTACCTGCAGAACGGGGTCTGCCTGCTGCCCAGGACCGATGACCATGTGCGCCGGCTCAAGATGCTTGAAAACGATATCTCCGAGGCAAACGGCGAGGCGGTCATCCTCGAGACCGTGGCGCTCGACTCGGCGCAGGAGGCCAAGGTCCTGACACGCTTCAAGGCCGAGCGGGACGATGCCTATGAGGAATTCATCGACAAGTGCACCGATTTCGAGAACGAGGTCGCCAAGGAAGTCAGGGCCAACCACTTCACCTATGCCGAGCTTGAAGAGAACGACCTTGACCTGAAGAAGCTTCAGGGCTGGCTGGCAAAGATCCGCAAGCTCGACTTCTACGGCGCTGACCGGGCGGCCGAGGCGGACGGGCGATTGCAGGGCTGCATGGCCATTCTGGACGACTACGCGCGCCGGGTGTTCGACGCGCATGATGAAAACAGGTGAGCGCAGGCGATTGCCCGGTGCGGCGACCGGCATGATCCGAGACCACATACCGGGAGGACCTGAGGATGCTTGAATGGTCGACCGCGGCCCCCGCCGTCAGCGCGGCATTTCTGGCCTCGATCGTCGAGGTGGTCGAGGCGTTCACCATCGTTCTGGTGGTCGCGACGCTGCGGGGCTGGAAGCCGGCCCTGTTGGGAACCGCCGCGGCGCTGGGCGCGCTGGCGGCGGTGGTCGTGACGCTCGGGCCGCTGCTCGATCGGGTGCCGCTCACCGTGTTGCAGCTGGTGATCGGGGTGCTGTTGTTGCTGTTCGGGATCGGCTGGCTGCGCAAGGCATCGCTCAGGGCGGCCGGGGTCATCCCCCTGCATGACGAAAACGCCATCTTTGCCAGGGAATCCGAGCATCTGGGTGCCGAGGTCCGGCGGCAGAAGACCTCGCAGGACTGGATCGCCGGCATTGCCGCCTTCAAGGCCGTGCTGCTGGAAGGGCTGGAAGTGATCTTTATCGTCATTGCCGTGGGCGCGGGGCGGGGCCTGCTCTGGCCCGCCAGCCTGGGCGCGCTTGCGGCCTGCATGCTGGTGCTTGCGATCGGAGCCTTTGCCCACCGTCCGCTGGCGCGGGTGCCCGAGAACACGCTCAAGTTCGGGGTGGGCGTGATGCTGTCGGCCTTCGGGGTGTTCTGGACCGGCGAGGGGCTCGGGGTCGAATGGCCGGGCCATGACCTGGCGCTGATCGGCCTTGCGGCGATATTTCTCGCGGCCGGCCTGGCCGCCGCGCGCATGGTGCAACTCCCGAAATCGGAGGCGATGCCATGAGCATTCTCAAGGACGTTCTGGCGGAGCTGTTGGCCATGTTTGCCGCCGACGCACGGCTTTCCGCGGGCATCCTCGCATCCGTGCTGGCGGCGGTGCTGCTGATCGACCTGACCGACCTGCCACCCTTGGCGGGAGGCGCGCTGCTGCTGGCCGGCTGCATCCTGGTCCTGGTCCTCAGCGTCCGCCGGGAGGCCAGGCGCAGAGCGCCCAAGTCCTGAGTCGGGCTGTCATGCCGGGGATTGGCGGCGGTCCGCGGCGCACCGAAGCCGCCGCCCCGCTTGCCCCCAACCCCGCGCTCGCCTACTAAGTTCCCAAGCAAGCAGAGGGAGCGCGCCGATGCGTCGTGTCGTCATCACTGGTCTGGGTATCGTCTCGCCGATCGGCAACAATGCCGGTGAGGTTGTGGCCGCCTTGCGGGCTGGCAGGTCGGGGATCGAGGCTTCGCCCGAGATGGCCGAGCGTGGCTTTCGCAGCCAGGTCGCCGGCACGCTGAAGATCGACGTGGCCGAGCATGTCGACAAGCGCACCCTGCGCTTCATGGGGCCGGGCGCGGCCTATGCCCATATCGCCATGACCCAGGCAATCGCCGATGCCGGGCTGACCGAGGCCGATGTGGTCAACGAGCGCACCGGCCTGATCGCCGGGTCCGGCGGGCCGTCCACCAGCGCGATGTTTGCCGCTCATCAGTCGGTGCTGGCCACCGGCGCCACCAAGCGCATCGGGCCGTTCGCGGTGCCCAAATGCATGGGCTCCACCATTTCGGCCAATCTCTCGACCGCGTTCCAGATCAAGGGCATCAACTACTCGATCACCTCGGCCTGCTCGACCTCGCTGCATTGCATCGGGGCCGCGGCCGAGCAGATCATGATGGGCAAGCAGGACGTGATGTTTGCCGGCGGCGCCGAAGAGCTGGACTGGACGCTGTCCTGCCTCTTTGACGCGATGGGCGCGATGTCGTCGAAGTATAACGACACGCCGACCCGCGCCAGCCGCGCCTTCGATGCCGGGCGCGACGGCTTTGTCATTGCCGGTGGCGGTGCCATTCTGGTGCTGGAAAGCCTTGAACACGCGCAGGCGCGGGGCGCCAGGATCTACGCCGAAGTGACCGGCTTTGCCGCGACCTCGGACGGGGCCGACATGGTTGCCCCCTCGGGCGAGGGCGGCGAGCGGGCGATGCGGCTGGCGCTGGGCACTTTGCCCAGGGGCCGCAAGGTCAGCTACATCAACGCCCATGGCACCTCGACCCCGGTCGGTGACGTGGGCGAAGTTAAGGCGGTGCGCCGGGTCTTTGGCGAGGGCAAGACCCCGCCGATCAGCTCGACCAAGTCGATGACCGGCCACAGCCAGGGCGCGACCGGCGCGCAGGAGGCGATCTATTGCCTGCTGATGCTGCAAGGCGATTTCATCGCCCCGTCGATCAATGTCGAAACGCTCGATCCGGCGCTGCACGCGGCCGAGATCGCCACCACTCTGGTGGAAGGTGCCGGGCTCGATACGGTGATGACCAACAGCTTCGGCTTTGGCGGCACCAACGGCTCGATGCTTTTGTCGAAATTCCAGGGGTAACGGGGTCGAAGGGGTCAAACCGATGTCGATGCAAGGCAAGCGCGGACTGATCATGGGGGTGGCCAATGACCACTCCATCGCCTGGGGGATCGCCAGGGCGATGCATGCCGCCGGGGCGGAACTGGCGTTTTCCTACCAGGGCGAGGCCTTCGGCAAGCGGGTCGAGCCCTTGGCGGCCTCGGTCGGGTCGGACTTCCTTGTCGATGTCGATGTCACCAACGACGCCTCGCTCGATGCCTGCTTTGCCGCGCTGCGCGACCGCTGGGGCACCATAGATTTCGTGGTCCATGCCATCGCCTTTTCCGACAAGGCCGAACTGACGGGGCGGTTCATCAACACCAGCCGCGACAACTTCCGCATTGCGCTGACCATCT
Source organism: Pseudomonadota bacterium (assembly GCA_963205075.1). Taxonomy (GTDB): domain Bacteria; phylum Pseudomonadota; class Alphaproteobacteria; order Rhodobacterales; family Rhodobacteraceae; genus KLAP22. The sequence continues at coordinate 17,702 of CAUJIU010000097.1, forward strand.
CCTGCTATTCGCTGATCGACGTGGCCCGTCGCGCCGAGCCGCTGATGCCGGGTGGCGGCACCATCCTGACGCTGACCTATCAGGGCTCCAACCGGGTGACGCCGTTCTACAACGTCATGGGCGTGGCCAAGGCGGCACTGGAATCGGCGGTGCGCTACCTCGCCAATGATCTCGGCCCGCAGCAGATCCGGGTCAACGCCATCTCGCCCGGCCCGATGAAGACGCTGGCCGGGGCCGCCATCGGCGGCGCGCGGCGCACTTTCAAGCATACCGACATGAACGCGCCGATGCGCGCCAATGCCACGCTCGATGCCATTGGCGGCACGGCGGTCTATCTGGCCTCGGACGCGGGCGCCTGCACCACCGGCGAGATCATCCGGGTCGATGGCGGCTATCACGTGCTGGGAATGCCGCAGCCAGAGAACCTCTGAGCAAACGCGCGGGGCCGCTTTTGGCCCACAAATCGCAAACGGGGTCTTTTCCCCGGTGCCCGCCCATGCAAGGCTGACCCCGACAGACGGGACAAGCCCAGCAGAGGCGCATAATGGCCATAACCACCTGCATCTTCGATGCATACGGAACCCTGTTCGACGTGAACGCAGCGGCGCGCGATGCGGCGCTGGAGCCGGGATTCGAGTCGCTTGCCGACCGCTGGCCGAAACTGGCCGCCGACTGGCGCCACAAGCAGCTGGAATATTCGTGGCTGCGCACCATCGCCAACCGGCACACCGATTTCTGGCAGGTGACCCAGGACGGGCTCGACTGGGCGATGGAGGCCTCGGGCCTGCACGATCAGGCGCTGCGGGCGCGGCTGCTGGCGCTTTACCGGACCCTGCCGGTCTACCCCGAGGCGCCCAAGGCGCTTGACCGCCTGCGCCGGTCGGGCATGACGCTGGCCATCCTGTCCAACGGCTCGCCCGCCATGCTGGACTCGGCGGCGAAATCGGCGGGGATTGCCGGGATGCTCGACGCGGTGCTCTCGGTCGAGGATGTGGGCTGCTACAAGCC
>CAUJIU010000098.1 GCA_963205075.1 Pseudomonadota bacterium
CTCCGAACTGTGTTCGGCCAAGGTGACGCCGCAGACCGGCAAGCTGATCCGCTGCCCCTATCACGCCTGGAGCTACGCGACCGATGGCCGCCTGATCTCGACCGCCTTTGCGACGCCCACGGCGGACTTCGCCAAGAGCGAGCATGGCCTGTTGCCGGTCGCGGTGCAGGTCTGGAACGGCTTCGTGTTCGTGAACCTCGCCGCCGATCCCGGACCGCTGGCGCCTGACATGGGCCTTGATGCGCTCGACCACTGGCCGATGGACCGGCTGGTCAGCGGCCATGTCCTCGAGACCACGCTGGCCTGCAACTGGAAGGTCTTCTGGGAAAACTACAACGAATGCCTGCATTGTCCGGGCATTCACCCCGAGCTTTGCGACATGGTCCCAGTCTATGGCAAGGGCGTGATGTCGCCGGCCGAAGTGGCGGGCTGGGACGGGACCCCGCAGCCCGCTCTCAAGCCCGGCGCCGCCAGCTGGACCATGACCGGCGCGCCCTGCGCGCCGCCCTTTCCCGGCCTGACCGAGGCCGAGCGCGCCGAGGGCTTTCGCTTTGTCACCCTGCTGCCCACGGCCTTCATCGTGGCCCACCAGGACCATGTGCGGTTCGTGACGCTGCAGCCGCTGGGCCCTGAACAGACCCGATTGCGCGCCGAATGGCTTTTCGCCCCCGAGACGCTGGCGCAGCCAGGTTTCGATCACCGCACGGTGACCGATTTCGCCACGCTGGTGCTGACACAGGATGGCGCCGCCTGCGAGATGAACCAGCGGGGCCTGCGCTCGGCCGCCTACCAATCCGGCCGCCTGATGCCGCAGGAATTCGACATTGCCGCCTTCCACGCCTGGCTGTCCGGCCGGATGCGCGGCGCGGGAGAAAACCCATGACCCTGCGCGCACAACCGCTGCCCGTTCCCAATGACTGGGACCGGCGGGGCCTTCCGGCCTGGGCCTACCACTCGCCGGCGCTGTTCGAGCTGGAGGCAGAGGAGATCTTCCTGACCCACTGGCAGGTGGTCGGCCATCTCAGCGACATCCCGGCCAAGGGCGACTGGCTGTCCTTCGACATGCTGGGCGAACGGGCGCTGATCATGCGCGGGCGCGACGGCGTGGTGCGGGCGTTTCACAACCAGTGCCGCCACCGGGGCGCGCGGCTCACCGATGGCGGGCAGGGGCACTGCCGGGGGGCGCTGGTCTGCCCCTTTCACGGCTGGGTCTACAACACCGACGGCAGCCTGCGCGGCCCGGCGCGGCCCGACACCTTCGGCGAGATGGATACCAGCAAGTTCGGGCTGATCCCGATCGAACTGGAAGTCTGGCAAGGCTTCCTGTTCATCCGGTTCCATCCCGGCCCGCAGCCGGCTCCGGCGCAGATGATGGCGGCGTTCGAGCCGGACTTTGCCGACTATCGGGCCACCAGCCTGTTGCCGGCCGGCGCCGCGCCCTGGCAAACCGAACTCGAGGTCAACTGGAAGTCGGTCCGCGATGTCGACAATGAAGGCTATCACGTCGCCATGGCCCATCCGGCCTTGCAGGACCTTTACGGCCCCAATTATCGCGACGAGGTGTTTGCCAGGGGCCTGTCCCATTCCATCGGCACATTCGGCGACCGGCCCGGACGGCGCTGGTCGGTGCGCAACTACGTCAAACTGGCCCCCGAGCAGGCCTGGCTGCCGCCGCATCTGCGCAAATCCTGGACTTATTACGGGTTTTTCCCGAATGCGGTCTTTGCCTTCACACCGGAATCGGCCCAGTATTATCAGGACATACCAGTTTCGACCGGCCTGACCTCGCAGCGGGGACGGCTGTATCGCCGCCCCGACGAGGACCGCCCGACCCGCATCGCACGCTACCTGGCGCAGCGGATCGACCAGCAGACCTCGGTCGAGGACCGGCAATTGTCGATCTGGTCGAACGAATCGATGCAGTCCCGCGCCTTCGCCGGGTTTCATCTTTCGGATCTCGAATACGGCGTGCGCCGTCTGCACGACGAATTGCGCCTGCGGTTGCCGATCCTGAATTGCGCGGATCGCCCCGAAGAAGCAAGAATGCGGAAACTGAACGAAATTATGACTCTGGAGATTACCCAAGACCAAGAAGACTGAGACAACGATAGGGAGACTGAAAATGCCAAGACTGACACGTCGAACCACTCTTGCCGCGCTGGGCGGCACTCTGGCGACGCCTTTTGTCCGGCCATCCTGGGCACAATCCGGCACCGTCAATGTCTATAACTGGGCAGACTATATCGGCGAGACCACGTTGCAGGATTTCGAGGCCGAAACCGGCATCGGGGTCGTCTACGACACCTATTCCTCCGCCGAGGAAATGCAGGCCAAGATGCTGGCCGGGATGACCGGCTATGATGTGGTCTTTGCCGCCGGCATCGAGATGCCGCGCGCCATCGGTGCGGGCATCTATGACAAGCTTGACCGGGCGCGCCTGACCAACTGGGGCAATCTGGATACGGGCCTGCTGCGTATCCTGGCCGGCTGGGACCCCGACAACCTCTATGCGGTGCCCTACATGTGGGGCTCGGTCGGGTTCACCTTCAACGTCGACATGGTGCGCGAGCGCATCCCGGACGCCGATCTTGAAGACATGAGCCTGATCTTCGATCCCGAGAATGCGGCCAAGCTGGCCGATTGCGGGATCTCGATCCTCGACAGCCCGACCGACATCATGCTGATGGTGCTCAAGTATCTGGGGCTGGATGGCGACACCACCGACCTGTCGGACTATGACAAGGTGGTGGCCGCGTTCGAGCCGATCCGGCCCTATATCCGCACCTTCGACAACTCCAACTATCTCAACGCCATCCCCAATGGCGAGCTGTGCGTCATCAACAACTGGTCGGGTGACTACGGGGTGGCCGCGGGCCGCGCCGCCGAGGCCGGCATCGAGATGAACCTGGCCTATTTCGTGCCCAAGACCGGCGCGCCGGCCTGGCTCGATGTGATGTGCATCCCCTCGGATGCGGGCCACAAGGACAATGCCTACCTGTTCCTTGACTACATGCTGCGCCCCGAAGTCATCGCGGCCTGCACCAACTACACCTGGTATGCCAACGCCAATGCGGCCGCGGCTCCCTTTGTCGACCCCGACATCCTGGCAGACCCCGCGGTCTACCCCGATGCCGATACCATTGACCGGATGTGGGCACCCAAGCCCTTCACCGAAGAGCAGGACCGCGCCATCACGCGGGCCTGGCAGACGATCAAGACGGGGTAGGCTGAATGTCTGCAAAGGCAGAACCCAGTCAAGGATCGGCCCGGGCGACCCCAGAGGTGGCCCGGGCCGGATCTTCGGAATTCGTCCGGGTCGAGGGCGTCACCAAGAAGTTCGGCAGCTTCACGGCTGTCGATGATGTCTCGTTCTCGATCGACCGGGGCGAGATCTTTTCGCTTCTGGGCGGGTCGGGATGCGGCAAGACCACCATCCTGCGCATGCTGGCCGGTTTCGAGACCCCGACCAGGGGCCGGGTCTGGATCGACGGGCAGGACATGACCGATGTGCCCGCCTACGAGCGCCCGGTGAACATGATGTTCCAGTCCTACGCGCTGTTTCCGCATATGAGCGTGGAAAAGAACATCGGCTACGGCCTCAAGCATGAAAAGATGTCAAAGGCCCAGCGCGGCGACCGCGTGCGCGAGATGCTGGACCTGGTGCAATTGACCGGCCTGTCCGAGCGCAAGCCGCACCAGATCTCGGGCGGTCAGCGGCAACGGGTGGCGCTGGCGCGCGCGCTGGCGCGTTCGCCCAAGCTGTTGCTTCTGGATGAGCCGCTGGCCGCGCTCGACAAGAAGCTGCGCGAGCAGACCCAGTTCGAGCTGATGAACATCCAGGACCGGACCGGCGTGACCTTCATCGTCGTCACCCACGATCAGGAGGAGGCGATGACCCTGTCCTCGCGTCTGGCGGTGATGGACAAGGGCCGGATCATGCAGGTCGGCACCTCGACCGAGATCTACGAATATCCCGGCAACCGGCAGGTGGCGGGCTTCATCGGCTCGATCAACTTCTTCGATGCCAGGGTCATCCGCCGCAACGGCGATCTGCTGCGGCTCGACGTGCCCGATCTGGGCGGCGAGGTCGATGCCGCCGCCATCGACGGGGTTTCCAGCGGCGATGAGGTCACTCTGGCCGTGCGCCCCGAAAAGCTGGTCATCAACCGCGCCCGGCCCGACGAGACCAACCGCACCCTCGGCACGGTCGAGGGGCTGGCCTATTTCGGCAAGGATTCGCTCTACCGCGTGCGGCTGCCCGGCGGCAACCTCGTCTCGGCGATGAGCGTCAACTCGCGCCGCGCCGGCGAGAACGAACGGGTGGCCGACTGGGAAGACCAGGTCTGGCTGTCCTTCGCCGCCAGTTCGGCAATCGTGCTCACCTCATGAGCGCGGCGCCGACAACGCTGCGGCGGCTGCGGCGCTGGTTCAACCGGAAAGGTTGGGGCCAGATCACCATCGCCACGCCCTATATCTGGCTGCTGGCGCTGTTTCTGGTGCCGTTCGTCATCGTGTTCGCGATGAGCTTCGCCACCAGGACCCCGACCGCGCCGCCCTTCTCCTTCGGCGGCGAAAACCCGATCCTGAACTGGGAGAACTACCGCCGGCTCTTTACCGATACGCTCTATATCCGCGCCTATCTCACCTCGATCGCCAACGCCGCGATGGCCACCGTGATGTGCCTGCTGATCGGCTATCCGATGGCGCTGGGCATCGCCCGGTCCAGCCGCAGCTGGCGCAACATCCTGCTGATGCTGGTGATCCTGCCGTTCTGGACCTCGTTCCTGCTGCGGGTCTACGCTTGGATGGGCCTGATGGGGACCAACAGCTGGTTCAACAAGCTGCTGACCTCGTTTTACAACGGCATCGTCCCCGATGACTGGGCGCTGAGCTACATCCCGATGATGAACACCAATTTCGCGGTGGTGCTGGTCACGGTCTATTCCTACCTGCCCTTCATGATCCTGCCGCTCTACGCCAATCTCGAGAAGCTCGACCTGCAGCTTGACGAGGCGGCGATGGACCTCGGGTCGCGGCCCTTGCGGGTGTTCTGGGATATCACCCTGCCGCAGTCGATTCCCGGCATCATCGCCGGCGGCATGCTGGTGTTCATCCCGGCCAGCGGCGAGCTGATCATTCCCAGCCTGGTCGGCAGTTCCAGCCAGCCGATGATCGGGCGTGTGATCTCGGACGAGTTCGCCTCGGCGCGCGACTGGCCCATGGCCTCGGCGGTATCGGTGGCGCTGCTGGTGCTGCTGGTGGTGCCGCTGATGCTCTACACCCATTACGAAAGCAAGGCGCAACGCCAGGCGCAGAAGCGCGCGGAGGAGGGTCAATGAACCATCGCCCGGTCTTTCTGGTTACCGTGCTCTGCTTCGGCTTTGCCTTCTTCTACATCCCGATCCTGTCGATGATCGTCTATTCGTTCAACGGCTCGCGGCTGGCGACCGTCTGGGGCGGGTTTTCGACCAAGTGGTATGGCGAGTTGTTCAACAACCGGCAGATCATGCGGGCCGCGCTGCTGTCGCTGAAGATCGCCCTGGTCAGCGCCACCTTTGCCACCATCCTGGGCACCATGGCCGGGATCGCGCTGGCCCGGTTTCGGGTGTTCCGGGGGCGGACCCTGTTCTCGGGGCTGGTCACCGCGCCGCTGGTGATGCCCGAGGTCATTACCGGCATCGCCTCGCTGATGCTGTTCATCCTGATGGCGCGCTGGATCGGCTGGCCCTCGCAGCGCGGCTTTGCCACCGTGACGCTGGCCCATATCACCTTTTCCATGGTGTTCGTGACCACCATCGTGCAGTCGCGGCTGGCCCAGACCGATGCCTCGGTCGAGGAGGCGGCCATCGACCTCGGCTCGCGGCCCTGGCAGGTGATGCGTGACATCACCCTGCCGATCATCTCGCCTGCGATCCTGTCGGGGTGGCTGCTGGCCTTTACCATCTCGCTCGACGATGTGGTCATCACCAACTTCACCACCGGGCCCGGCAATACCACCCTGCCGATCCTGATCTGGTCCAAGGTCAAGCTGGGCGTGACCCCGGACATCAACGCGCTGGCCACCATCACGGTGACCATCGTCGGGATCGGCGTCATCGTCGCGGGCATCCTGCTGCAACGCGCTGACAAGCGCCGGGATCGTGACGCGCGCATGGCCTATCGCGAGAATCTGTGAATGCGCCAGGACGCCCGACTGATCGACCTGCCGCTGGGCATTCCCGGCTCGGGCCGCCAACGCTATGGCGCGGCCATGGCGCTGAACCGGGCCGGACAGTTGTCAGACGCCGCGCTGGAGGTCTACCGCGTGGCCTCGGCCCATGACGGTGACGACCCGGTCGCCATGCTGGCCCAGCGCGGGATGCCGGCGCCCCGACGCCCCGCACCCGACCCGGCCCGGGCCCTGCTGGACCTCGTCGATGAAACCGACCGTTATCTGGCCCGGCAGACCGGCCCCGGCGTGGCCGAGCTGCGCGCCCGCATCGCCATCTGGCGCGATGGCGCGGTGACGCCGGCACCGGCCGCTCCCCCCAACCCGGTGGTTGCCGAGCATCTGGAAGCCGCCCTTGCCCCGCTGATGTCCGACGCGCCGGCGCTGGCGGTCAGCATCCGCGACGCCAGCCCTCATCTGTGCTGGATCAGCTATGACCTCTACGATGAGGACCAGATCGGCCCCGGCTTTGCCCGCAACCACGCCTATGCCACGCTGATCGGCGGCGGCGGCGCCATCCCGGCCACGGATTTCGACTTTGGCCTGCTTCTCATCGCGCCGCATGTGTTCTACCGCGATCATCGCCACCCCGCGCCCGAGCTGTACATGCCGCTGACCGGTCCCAATGGCTGGCGCTTTGCCCCCGATACGCCGCTGACCATCCTGCCCGCGCATCGCCCGGTCTGGAACGAACCGATGGCCATTCATGCCACCAAGGTCGGGCCGGTGCCGTTTCTGGCGATGTTCGGCTGGACCGCGGATGTCGACCTGGCGGCGGAGATCGTTGCCGCCTCGGACTGGGCCGCGCTCGAGGCCTTGCGGCTGACGGGCGGACCATCTGACACGGAGTGACCCCGGATGGCACATGAGGACGGAGATCTGTATCACGCGGCGCTGATCGCCCTGCTGGAAGGGGTCTGGGGTGACGGGTTCCTGTCACCGGGCGGTCCGGCCGAGATTGCCCGTCTGGTCGCCGACCATGACCTGAGCGGGGCCGCGGTGCTGGATATCGGCTGCGGCGCCGGCGGGGTCGACATCGCGCTGGTGCGCGACCACGGCGCGGGCTTCGTCAGCGGCGTGGATGTCGAGGATACCGTCCTCGCGCATGCCCGGATGCGGATTGCCGAGGCCGGACTTTCGGACCGGATCGGGCTGGCCAAGGTCGCGCCGGGGCCGCTGCCCTTTCCTCCGCAGAGCTTCGACGTGGTGTTTTCCAAGGATTCGATCGTCCACATCCCCGACAAGCACGCGCTGATGGCCGATGCCTGGCGGCTTCTCAAGCCCGGCGGCTGGTTCATCGCCTCGGACTGGCTCATCGGCCACGATGACACCCCCTCGCCCGAGATGGCGGCCTATATCGCCGCCGAGGGGCTGGATTTCGGCATGGCCTCGGCCGGGCGCTACCGCGATGCGCTGGCCAAGGCGGGCTTTGTCGAGGTGACGACCCAGAGCCGCAACGACTGGTATCGGGTCACCGCCCGGCAGGAACTGGCGCGGATGCGCGGCCCCTGGCGCGAAACGGCGGCGGCGGCGGTCGGGCCGGACTTCGTGGACCACAACATCGATATCTGGGAGCGGATGATCGTCGTGCTCGACAAGGGCGAGCATTGCCCGACCCATATCCGGGGCCGCAAGCCCGGCTGAGCCTGCCTGAAATCGCTGCGTTATCCCTTGTAACTAACCGACCGGTCAGTTATTTAGGGGCACAAACAGCCGGGATCGCGCCGTGGATGGCCCGAAATTCAGACGCCGCGCCGAAGCGCGCCCCGACGAGGTGCTTGACGCCGCGCTGGCGCTGTTCGTCCAGCAGGGTTTTGCCCGGACTACCGTCGATCAGATCGCCCGCCGCGCCGGGATCTCCAAGGGTGCGCTCTACCTCTATTTTCCCTCCAAGAAGGCGGTGCTTGAAAGCCTCGTGCGCCGCGCCCTCATGCCGACCGCCGACAAGGCGCTGGCCATGGTTGCCCGGTATCGCGGCGATCCGCGGCCGCTGATCCGCCAGCTGCTGACCGTGGTGGCCACCGGCCTGCGCGAGCACGATGCGTTCCAGGTGCCCAAACTGGTGATTCGCGAGGCCGTTTCGGCCCCCGAGATTGCCGAGATGTACCGGCGCGAGGTGCTTGACCGGGCCATTCCGGCCCTGACCGCACTGCTCGCCCAGGGCATCGAGGGCGGACATATCCGCAAGGTCGATCCGGGCCTGACGGTCCGCTCGGTCATGGGGCCGATCATGCTGCATGTGCTGCTGGCCGAGATCTTCGGCATCCGGCCCGCCGAGGGCTACGGGCTCGACCGGCTGATCGACAACCACCTGTCCATCCTGTTCGCCGGGCTCGAGCCCGAAAAGGCGGTATCATGAACGATTTCCTGGCATCCCTGATGGCCTTCGCCGTCTCGGTCTTTCCGTCCCTGGGCGAGGATGCGGTCCCGGGGTTCAACGGCTATGTCGAGGCCGATTATGTCTATGTCGCGGCATCGGCTCCGGGGCGGATCGAATCGGTCGGCGTAGCCGAGGGCGAGACCGTCGCGCAGGGGCAGATCCTGCTGACGCTCGAAAGCACCAGCCAGGCGGCGGCGCTGCGGTCGGCGCAGGCATCGGCGGCGGTGGCGCAGGCCAATCTCGACAACCTGCAAACCGGCGGGCGCGCGGCGGAGATCGAGGTTGCCCGCGCCTCGCTGCATCGGGCCGAAGCGGATCAGTCGCTGGCGCGATCGACGCTGGCGCGCTCGGAACAGCTGTTCGAGCGCGGTCTGGTGCCGCCCGCGCAGGTCGATGCCGACCGGGCCAGACTGGCCAGCGCCGACGCGCAGGTCGAGCAGTTGCGCGCCCAGCTTGAAGTGTCGCTGCTGCCCGCCCGCGACGCGCAGCGGATCGCCGCCGAGGCCTCGCTCGAGGTGGCGCGGGCGCAGGTGGCTCTGGCGCAGGCGGCGCTCGATGACCGCGTGGTGGCGTCGCCGATCTCGGGGCAGGTCGAGCGGGTGTTCTTCGTCGCCGGCGAAGTGACCGCCGCCGGAACGCCGGTGATCTCGATCTTCCAGCCGGACAATCTCAAGGCGATCTTCTTCATCCCCGAGCCGGCGCGCGCCGAATTCGTCATCGGTGACCGGCTCGACCTGACCTGCGACGGGTGCGCCCGGCCGCTTGCTGCCCGCATCACCCGCCTGGCCTCGCAGCCGCAATACACCCCGCCCATCCTCTACAGCCGCGACGAACGCGAGCGGCTGGTGTTCAAGGCCGAGGCGGTGATCGAGGGGGCGTCCGGCCTGCTGCCGGGCCAGCCCGTGACCCTGTGGCGGCCGCAATGACCCAGACCGAGATGGCCATATCGGTGCGGGGCCTGACCAAGATCTTCGGCAAGCGCACCGTGGTCGATCACTTCGACATGGAAGTGCCCAAGGGCGCGATCTACGGCTTTCTCGGGCCCAACGGCAGCGGCAAGACCACCACCATCCGCATGATGTGCGGGCTGTTGATCCCCGATGGCGGCGAGGGCAGCTGCCTTGGCTACGACATCCTGACCGAGTCGCATGCCATCAAGGAAAACGTCGGCTACATGACCCAGCGGTTCTCGCTCTACGAGGACCTGACCATCCGCGAGAACCTCGATTTCATCGCCCGCATGTTCCGCATGAAGGACCGCCGCAAGCATGTGGATCAGGCTTTGGCCGATCTCGGGCTGGCCGACCGCGCCGGGCAATTGGCCGGAACGCTCTCGGGCGGCTGGAAGCAGCGCCTGTCGCTGGCCGCCTGCATGATCCACAAGCCGCGCCTGCTGATGCTTGACGAGCCGACAGCCGGGGTCGACCCCAAGGCCCGGCGCGACTTCTGGACCGAGATCCGGCGCCTGGCGGCCAGCGGCGTGACGGTGCTGGTCTCGACCCATTACATGGATGAAGCGATCCAGTGCGACTACATCGCCTATATCGCCTACGGCAAGAAGCTGATCTCGGGCCGCGCCGCCGATATCCCCGACAAGATCGGGCTGGTCAGCTGGCGCGTCGAAGGGCCCGATATCGGCAAGCTTGAGGCCGAGCTGCGGGCGACCGAAGGCATCGGGCAGGTGGCCCGCTTTGGCGCGGTGCTGCATGTCTGGGGCACCGACGCGGATGCGCTGGAAAACATCGTGGCCGAGCAGAAAAAGCGCCGGATCCACAGCTGGCGGCGGCAGAAGGCCGGGCTGGAAGAAGCCTTCATCTACCTGATGGTCGATGCCCCTGACAACTTCTCCGTCGGCGCGGGAGGCTAGGGATGCGGTTTTCCTTCTCGCGGCTGTTTGCGGTGCTGGTCAAGGAATTCGTCCAGATGCGGCGCGACCGCATCACCTTCGCCATGATGATCGGCATTCCGATCATGCAGTTGCTGCTGTTCGGCTATGCCATCAACTCCGATCCCAAGAACCTGCCGACCCTGGTCGAGATGGCCGATCAGGGGCCGGTCAGCCGCGCGGTGCTGATGGGGATGCAGGCGTCCGAGTATTTCGACTTCATCGGCATCGTCACCGGGCAGGAAGAAGGCGACCGGGCGCTGCGCGACGGCACGGCCAACTTCGTCATCGTCATCCCCCCCAACTTCGAGCGCGACGTGGTGCGCGGCCTGCACCCCGAGGTGCTGCTGTCCGCCGATGCCTCGGATCCGGCGGCGGCGGGCGGCGCGGTCGGTGCCATTTCCGGCGTCATCGACACCGCCATCCGCGAGACCATGACCGGCCCCCTGCGCTATGCCGCGACCGGCGCGCCGCCCTTCACGGTAACCGTGCACCGCCAGTTCAACGCCGAAGGCCGCACCTCCACCAACATCGTGCCGGGGCTGCTGGCGATCATCCTGTCGATGACCATGGTGATGATCACCGCCGTCGCCATCGTCCGCGAGTCCGAGAAGGGCACGATGGAGGCCCTGATCGCCACGCCGGTGCGTCCCTTCGAGGTGATGCTGGGCAAGATCCTGCCCTATATCCTGGTGGGCTATGTGCAGACCTTCGTGTTCCTGCTGGCCGCGAACTACCTGTTCGACGTGCCCTTCATCGGCAGCCGGCTGGCCTTCTTTGCGGGGTTCAACCTCTACATAATCGTCAATCTGGCGCTGGGCTTCCTGATTTCGACGGTGGCCAAGTCGCAGATGCAGGCGATGCAGATATCCTTCTTCACCATCCTGCCGACCATCCTCTTGTCGGGCTTCATGTTCCCCTTCGCCGGGATGCCCGGTTGGGCGCAGACCATCGGCAGCGCCGTGCCCGCGACCCATTTCCTCAGGCTGACGCGCAAGGTGATGCTGAAGGGCGCGGACATGACCGATATCTCGACCGACATGGTCAATATCGGCATCATCATGGTGGTGATCGTCGCCGTGGCGCTGCGGCGCTATCGCCAGACGCTGGACTGAGCCCGCCGCCTAGCTGGCATAGTCCGAGCCCTCATCGTCGAGAATCGCCTTGAGTTCGGACAGATGCGCGCCGGACTGGTCGGGATAGTCCTCCCATTCGCGCGCGGTCTTTTCGGCGATCTCGTCCGACAGGATCCGCAACTGCCGCCCGGTCTGGAGCGCGCGGACATATGTCTCGGCGGCGCGCTCGAAATAGTAGAGCCGGTTGAAGGTCTCGGCCACGCTCTGGCCGATCACCAGCACTCCGTGGTTGCCCATGATCATCGCCTTGATCTTCGGGTCGGCCAGCATGCCGGCGCAGCGGGTGCCTTCGGATTCAAACGCCATGCCGCCATAGCTTTCGTCCACCACGTAGCGGTTGAAGAACATCGCCGTGTTCTGGTCGACCGGCAGCAGGCGGCTATCGGCCAGCGAGGCCAGAACCGTGGCATGGACCGAATGGACATGCATGACGCAGCGCGCATGCGGCACCAGCCGGTGGATCGAGCCATGCAGGCCCCAAGCGGTCGGGTCGGGCGCATCGGGGCGGTCGAGCGCGGACTTGTCATGGGCGTTGAGATGCAGGAGTTGCGACGCCCGGATGCGCGCGAAATGCCGCGCGGCGGGGTTGATCAGAAACTCCGAGCCGTCCTCGGACACGGCAAGGCTGAAATGGTTGGCCACCGCCTCGTGCATGTTGAGCCGCGCCGTCCAGCGCAGCGCCGCCGCAAGATCGACACGTTCGTCCCAATGGTCGAGATTGGGGCGGGCGCCGGAGGATGAGAGTGGGGCTGGCTTTGGCATCGGTCCCTCCGCGATGGTGACGGGTCAACGATGGTCGCTTGTGCGGCCAAGATCAACCGTCGTGGCTGCGGCGATCAGAGCGGGAAAAAGACCGGGATCACCAGGACCGAGACCAGACCCACGATCAGGTTCATCGGCACGCCGATCTTCAGGAAGTCGGTGAAGCGGTAATCGCCGGCTCCGTAGACCAGCGTATTGGTCTGGTAGCCGATGGGCGTGGCAAAGCTGGCCGAGGCGCCAAACATCACCGCCACCAGAAACGGGCGCGGATCGACCCCGATGCCGGTGGCCAGCCCGGCCGCGATCGGGGCCAGAACCACGGCCACGGCGTTGTTCGACACCATTTCGGTCAGCAGCGAGGTCAGCGCGTAGATCAGCACCAGTGTCCAGATCGGCGACAGCCCGCTCACCCGCGGCAACAGCGCCGACACCACCAGATCGACCGCCCCCGAGGCCTGCAGCCCCGCCCCGACGATCAGCATCGACACGATCAGCACCAGGATCGACCCCTCGACCGACCCCCAGGCCTCGTCGCTGTCGATGCATCGCAGCACCAAGAGCGCCGCAACCGCGATCAGCGCCAGTATCCCGATCGGCGCGACATCGAAGGCCGCCAGCACGACCACGCACAGCAGCGCGACCAGCGCCAGCGGCGCCTTGCGGCGGCGATAGGCCCGGCCGGCCGGCCGGGTGATGGTCACCACATCGCCCGATTGCGCCATCGCGTCAAAGCCCGCCGCCGGACCTTCGAGCAGCAGGCGGTCGGCGGGCCGCAGGCGGGCGCTGCGCAGATCGGCACCAACCGAATGCCCCTGCCGATGCGCGCCAAGAACCCGCATCCCGTAGCGGTGCCCCATGCGCAGCTGCGAGATCGGCTCGCCCGAATTGCCCGGCGCCGGGGTGACGATGGCCTCGGCGATGATCGGCCGGGTCGGCTCGGCGCTGGCAGCGCCGCGCTGCAGCCCGACAAACAGCCCGGGAGCCGCCCGCAGCGTCAGCAGCTCCGAAGTGCTGGCCCGCAGGATCAGTTCGTCGCCCTCGGCAATCACCTGCTCCCCGAATGTGTCGGTCAGCAGCACCTCGCCACGCCGCAGGGCCACCACCGCAATACCCGCGCGGTTGAATTCGGCCAGCCGCGCCAGCTTCGAGCCGATGCCGGCGAACCGGCCCAGCACCCGGACCTCGGTCAGAAAGGTCGCCTCGGCCGCAAAGCCGCCCTCGCCGCGGCCCTTGCGGTTGGGCAGCAGCAATGGCCCCAGCACCAGCACCACCAGCGAGCCGGTCACGGCTACCGCGATGCCGACCGGGGCGATCTCGAACAGCCCGAAAGGCTTCAGGCCCAGGTCGATGGCGATGCCGTCCACCACAAGGTTGGTCGAGGTGCCGATCATGGTGACGGTTCCGCCAAGCACCGCTGCATAGGAAAGCGGGATCAGCAGCCGGGTAGGCGCGATGTCGAGGCTGGCGGCCAGACGGCTGACCACCGGGATCAGCACCAGCACGATCGGCGTGTTGTTGACGAAGGCCGAGGCGGTGATCGTGGCCGCCAGAAACGCGACCAGCGTCAGGCGCGGACGGTCCTTGGAGCTGACGATTGCCGTTTCCGCCAGCGCGTCCAGAAGCCCGGTTCGCACCAGCGCGCCTGAAATCACGAACAGGGCCGCGATGGTGATCAGCGCCGGGTTGCCGAACACCGGCATCACCTGGTCCAGCGGCGTCAGGCCCAGCAGCATGAACAGCGCGGCAAAGGCCAGCGCCACCACTTCCGACGGATATCTCTCGGTCAGAAAGGTGATCAGCAGCAAAACCAGCAGGATCAGGGCAATGACCGGTTCGTGGTCAGCGATGAACTGCACCAATCGGGCACCCAATGCGATTCGACGCCGCAGTCGATACAGCAAATCGGCAAAACCGCCAGTGACGATCGCGTCGCGCCATCATTCCGCGGCGATTGGCAGCTCTCGGGGTTCGCCGATGCGGGCGATTTCGGCAATGACACCGGACAGCAGCTTGCAGAGCGGCTCATAACCGGAGTTCGGCACGATGGTGGCCTCGTTCATGTAGAGGCGCCGGTCGATCTCGATCTGGATGGCGTGCTGCCCGCGCGAGGGGCGCCCGTAGGCCTGCGTCACATAGGCCCCGGCAAAGGGCATGTTGCGCGCCACGTTCAGCCCGGCGGCGGCAAAGGCGGCCTCGACCTGTTCGACGATCTCGGCCGAGGCGGCAGCGCCAAAGCGGTCGCCGATCACCACGTCGGGCCGTGTCGCGCCGGGAGCGCCGATATTTTCCAGCGATTCATGCGGCATCGAATGGCAGTCGATCAGGATCGAGCGGCCAAAGAGCCGCAGGCTCTGGTCCAGCAGCATCTGCACCGCGTCATGATAGGGCCGCCAGAACCGCGCGACCCGGTCATGCGCCAGGGCGATCGGCAGCTTGCCCTGGTAGATCGCCCTGCCATTGGCCACCACGCGCGGCACCACCCCCAGCCCGCTGGCGACCCGCGGGCTTTGCGGCGTGCGCCGCAGCCCGTCAAACAGCGCCGGGTCGAACTCGTCGGGGGCGCGGTTGAGGTCGATCATGGCGCGCGGACAGGTCGCGGCAATCAGCGGCGCACCGCAATCGGGGGCGGCCGCGAACAGCCGGTCGACAAAGGCATCCTCGGAGGAGCGGATTTCATGCGGGTCAAGCACGGTCTGCCGCAGAAAGGCCGGATCGTAATCGCGCCCGCTATGGGGAGATGCGAAAACCACCGCAGTCGTGACTTCGGCAGGCATCCAAAGCTCGTAGGGCAGTTTGTGCATGCGCGCTCCTTTGTGGCACGATAGCGCATAATCGCGGCCCGCCAAAAGCCCTTGATCCCCCCAACGACTCCTTCTATAGACCCCACACCCGACGCGGATTGCCCGCGTCCTATTTGTTTGGACGCAGGGTTCGTCAAGGGTCATGGGCGGTTAGCTCAGCGGTAGAGCACTACGTTGACATCGTAGGGGTCACAAGTTCGAACCTTGTACCGCCCACCATGGAAATCACTGGTCCGGGTTGTCCGGACCGAACTGCAACCCAGGCGCAATCGCCGCGCCGCGAACAAGGAGAGACGGTCATGAAAGTCCGCAACTCGCTCCGCTCGCTCAAGCTGCGCCACCGCGATTGCCGCATCGTGCGCCGCAAGGGCCGCGTCTACGTGATCAACAAGACGCAGCGCCGCTTCAAGGCCCGCCAGGGCTGAGCTGGCAGCAAACCGGATCTGGGGCCGCGCACCGCAAGGGCGCGGCCTTTTTCGTTCCGGTGGCAAAATGTCCGGACCATCGGATTTCTCTGGCCCGCGCGCTGTCCTTGGCCTTAATCTCGGCCCGGTAGAGTAACAGCGTCACAAGGGGGCATCATCCCATGTTCAAATCCATCCAACTCATTGTTGCCAGCACCGTTCTCGCCGGTGGTCTGGCAGTTTCGGCATCTGCGCAGGACCTTTGCGGCGGCATGGCCGCCAACGGCAAGTGGATCGGCGGCACCGAGGCCGCCTCCGATGTGGCGACCGCACCGGCGGCGCTCGATCAACTGGCGCTGGTGCTGGGCGGCAACCAGTTCGTGTCGCTGTTCACCGTTTCCACCCCGTCCGATGTCCGGGTCGAGGCTGCCGCCCGCGGCACCGGCGACACGCTGATCGACCTTTATGACGCCGCCGGCAACCTGGTGCTTTCGGACGACGATTCCGGCGGCGACGGCGCGTCGCGCGGCGAAACCATGCTGGGGGCCGGCACCTACTGCCTGGCCATGCGCAGCTTTGACGGCGCGCCCATGACCGGCACCGTGCGCGTGGGGCTTACCTCGCACGAGCCGCTGACGACGGGCAGCAATTCGACCACGCCCACCGATGACAGCCATGACATGACCGCCATGGCCGGCGGCGTCTGCGATGCCTCCACCGATGCGGCCCGCATCAACGACGGCGCGGCCATCGACGACGAGCTTGCCACGGGCATCACCGCGTCCGGCTCGGTCGACGTGACGCCCTACTGGCGCTTCACGCTCTCGAACGCGCAGGCGTTCACGGTCACGGCGCAGAACGAAACCGCCGACCCGATGATCACCATCTACGATGCCAATGGCGGCTGGGTGGCAGACAACGATGACTCCGATGGCCTGAATTCGCGCATCGACTTCACCTATCCGATGCAGCCCGGCGACTATTGCATCGCGGTGCAGGCGCTCAACGATACGTCGCTGCCGATCCAGATCACCATTTCGGCCTTCGATGCCGCCGCCGCGCTGCGCGACAGCTATGACCGTGGCGAGGCCGCGCCGCCGCTCGATGGCAGCCACCCGATCACCGATATGGGCCCACTGGCGAGCCGGTTGCGCGTCGACGGCCTGATCGGTGACAAGGCGGCCTGGTACAGCGTCGATGTCGATCAGACCGGCCTGTTGCTGGTCGAGGCGATCGATCCCACCGGCAACGGCGACCCCTATCTGGTGCTGTTCGACGATCTGGGCCGCCAGATCGCCTATAACGACGATAACGGCCAGACCTACGATTCGATGGTGGTTGGCCGGGTCTCGCCGGGCACCTACCTGATCGCGGTTGGCCAGCTGGACGGCTACGCGCCGTCGATGCTGCGCATCCTGACCGAGCTGTACCTTCCGGCCCGGTAACTCAGCCTCGGGCACGCCCCCCGAACCGGTTTTCGGGGGGCGTGTTCGTTTCAGCGCCCCGAAAACGGCACCGCGCCGGCAAGCAGACGCACCAGCGTCAGGTCATCCAGATAGCCCGTCACCGGCAGTTCGCGGTCGCGCTGGTAGCGCCGGATGGCGCGGCGGGTGCTTTCGTCAAACCGCCCGTCGACCTGCCCGGTATCGAGCCCGAGCTGCGCCAGCCGGATCTCGACCAGCCGCATGGTCAGCGGATTGAGGTTGAGCCGCGCCTCGGCGTCGGCGGCCTCGGCCATGGTCGCCTGTTCGCGCGATTGCTGGGTCAGGGCGGCGATGCGGCTCTCGGCGTCCGGACGGAAAACCCCGTCGGGAAACCGCCGCAGATAGGCCTGGTAGGACGCGACGGTATCGGCGCTGCGGGCATCGTCCCAGGCGGCGCGGTCGCGGCCCTGAGCCTGACGGCGCTTGTCGGCGTCGATGAGTTGCAGCGCATCCGCTGCCGCCTCGGAATAGAGGCCGTCGGGATAGCGCTCCAGATAGGCGCGATAGCCCGCCTCGCTGCCCAGGGCGCCGGTTTCCTCCCAATAGGTGCGGTCAAGCCGGGCGGCCTCGGCCCGCCGCCTTTCGGCCTCGGCTTCAAGCTGCATGGCGCGCAGCCGGGCCTGCGCGTCAAGGCGGCTGATCTGCTCGGCGTTCAGATAGGTGGTCTGCGGATAGCCGTTTTCCTGCTGCCAGTTGAGGATGGCGCGACGGGTGCCGGGGCCGAAGATGCCATCGACCCCGCGGGTATTGTAGCTCAGGATGGTCAGGTCGTTCTGGATGTCGCGGCGCTGGTCGAGGGTCAGGCCCAGCGCCGCTTCGGCCAGCCGGTCGGCGCGGTTCGGCTCGGCGATGATCTCGGCAATGATCTGCTCGGCCTCGTCGGCGTGATAGCCATCGGGATAGCGCCGCAGATAGGCCCGGTAGGCATCAAGCGTGTCGGCAGCAAGCGCCAGCCGCCACGCCGGTTCATCGCCGCTGGGCGCCACGGGCTCGGCCGCGCCGGGCGAGATGATGAACTGCCGCGGCAGGAAGCCTTCGACCGTGATCGCGCGGCTTGAGGCGAGGGCCCCGGCCAGATCGACCCCGGGCCGGCTCAGCTGGCTGCCCAGCAGGTCGTTGATGGCGCGGATGTCGCCGCGCAGGACGCTCACCCCTTGCGGCACATCGAGCGCCCCGATGCCCTGGCGCAGCCACGGATCGAGCGGCGCATTCTCGTCTGGTTCGGCGCCAAGCAGGAGGATGGCGTTGCCGGGCAGGCGGGCCAGCACCGACAGGATGCTTTCCACCGATACCGCCGTCCGGTCCA
The DNA here is from genome assembly GCA_963205075.1 of Pseudomonadota bacterium. Taxonomy (GTDB): domain Bacteria; phylum Pseudomonadota; class Alphaproteobacteria; order Rhodobacterales; family Rhodobacteraceae; genus KLAP22. The sequence continues at coordinate 18,367 of CAUJIU010000098.1, forward strand.
TGGCAAAGATGCCGGGGCGGCCGGCATCGGCGGTCAGAAACCAGCTGCGCGTGCCATCGGTCACGAAATGTCCCGTCAGGACCACCAGCATCCGCTCCGCGCTTGCCGACCGGTCCAGAAGCTGGACCAGCGCGTCGCGCGTCTCGTCGGCATCGCCGTTGCGCAGGGCGATCACGTCAAAGCCCAAGCCCTCCAGCGCCCGCCCCGAGCGCAGGCTGTCACCGGCCTGGCTGACCCGCCCGAGCGACTGGTAGCGGTCATTGCCAAGCAGCAGCGCCGCGTCCTCGGCCAGGGCCGCGCCGGAAAGCACGATTGTCAGCGCAAGCGCGGAAACTAGGCGGGTAGCGTCCATTTCTGGCCTCCTGCATCGGATCCGGGCGCGGTCATGCGCCGGACTTGCCCGATGCTAGAGGAGGGACGGCCGCTATCCAATAGCGGCAGTCAGCGCCACGCTCAGTTGCCGATATAGTAGGACAGCAGGCCGCAAAGTCCGCCATAGACCACAAGCACCAGCAGGCTGACAACCGGCCGGTTGGTCCAGCGGGCGTTCCACTCGCTCAGGGTCCAGATGGCGAAGATCGCGGTCGCGACGCCGACGATGATGTTGCGGATAATGACGCTGTCGGGCGAATAGACCGTGGCGAGGATGACCGCCAGAAACCCCAGAACCGCGACAAACGGAATGCGCCAGTATCTCATCATCTTGTCTTGCTCTTTCTTCGCTTACCGGCCCGATCTGGCCGAACGGCCCCATAATGGTCGGTCTTGCCGGCGAGGTCTAGCATGTCCCGCCGGGCGGAGGGCCGAAAATGCGGCCGGGGCATCAGTCCGGGGCCGCGCTTGAACCACCCCGATCAGTAGCCGATGGCCGGTCTGACTATCATCAGCGACAACAGCGCCAGAATGGCGGCAAAGGCCGGAACGCCGCAGGCAAACCATATCCGATAGAGGCGCTGGTATCGCGCGGTCAGCGGGGCGCCGGCCCGTGCCGAGGCGATGGCCTCGTCGCGCATTCTGGCCTGGATGGCGACCACCGGCAGCCAGAGCGCGCCGATGAACACGTAAAGCGCCAATGACAGCGCGATCCAGCCTTCGGTCAGGCTCCACCCCAGGCCGCGGGCCAGTATGTAGCCGGTAACCGGCTGGGCTATTGCCGCGGTCGCGGTGAACAGCATGTCGGCCACCACGACCACGGTGGCGGTATGGGCGATCCTGGCGGCGTCGCCGGTGCGGTGCGCCATCAGCATGAAGAAGGCGATGCCCGCGCCGGTTCCGATCAGGACGCAGGCCCCCAGAACATGCAGAACGCGCACAAGGTCGATCCAGTCCACTAGCGGGTTTCCAATGCGGCACGGGTGGCAAGCGCCAACACCATTGCGGGAAAGATCTTTGTCAAGGGCCCCAGCGGGTCCAGCCAGAGCTGCGGCACCAGCAGGGTCGATGCGGCCAGATAGAGGGCGCTGACCGCGATTGCCGCCCAGCAGGCGAGGGGCGCATATCTGCGAAACGCCAATGCGCCGGCAATGCCGATATCCACCAGCGCCCAGAAGATGACGCTGGCAACGGCGAGCGCATGGGGCCAGCCCACGCCCTCCAGCGTTCCGGCCGCCTGACCGACCCGCGCCAGCCCGATCACCCCCGAGGCCAGCCAGAACCCGATCAGCGTGACCACCATCAACGGCATCAGCAACGTCATGCGCGCAAACAGCCGGTCCTCGACCCGGGCGGGCATGTTGGCCAGGGTCTGCGCCAGGGCGGTCATCGGCGGCAGGCCGAACGGCGACAGGTCCGCGGGCCTGCCCCTGACCCCGTCGGTCAGCACCCGGAACGCGGTTGTCCGCAGCGGCGACCGCCAGCCCAGCAGGGAAATCGCGTCGGCAATCCGGCAGACCGCCGCCGCCCCAATGGCCGGGACAACGATGTGCCACCGCGCGGGGCCGAAACCCAGCCAGTGGCGCATTGCGGCCACGACCTCTTGCAACGGGTGCGGTTCCGCCTCGACCAGATCGGCCTCAAAGCCATCGGGACATCTGCCCTCCACGGCGGCGCTCACGACATGGGCCAGATCGGCAAGCGAAACGGTCTGGATCAGCGCCTGCGGCATGGCGATGGGCTGCACCAGAGGCACGGCCGCGAGCATGCGCAGCATCGCGCTGCCCCCATAGGCATGGGGCGCAATCACCAGGCCGGGGCGAAAGATCTGGTAGCGGGCCCCCGATGCCCGGATCGCCGCATCGCCCCGCGCCTTGGAGGCGAGGAACGGTGTCGGGGCATCGAGACCGGCCCCGACCGCCGATATCTGGACCAGCCGCACATCCGATGCGGCGCAGGCCGCCGCCAGGGCAGCGACGGAATGGTTGTGGATGGCTTCAAGGTCATCGCTCGGCCCGTCCTGCAGCGCGCCCGAGCAATTGACGACCACGGCCTGCCCGGCAAGGATCGGTGCCCAGTCATCGGCGTGGCGCAGCGCGCTCATGTCGCGGACAATCCAGGAAACATCCGGCAGCACCCGTCTGGCTGTGCCGATGTCGCGGCCAAGGCCGGTGACCCGATGGCCATCGGCCACCAGCCGCCTCGCGACCCCGGAGCCGATCAGCCCGTAAGCGCCGATCACCAGGACGTTCCGGCCCAACTCCGACGCTGCTTCTGACCCGGACATGCGATGCTTTCGACAGGTGCCTTGCCGGCGACTTTCCTCAGGTATCCCGGCAGCCTTGACGCATCAAGCCGCCTGACGCCGGTCATGCCGGGCGCTACTCGGCGGCGACCGCTCCGTCGATCTTTTCCACCCGGACGGCCGCGAACTTGAACTCCGGGATCTTGCCATAGGGATCGAGCGCCGGGTTGGTCAGGATGTTGGCCGCCGCCTCGACAAAGGCAAAGGGCATGAACACCATGTCTTCGGCAACCGCCCGGTCGGCACGCGCCATGACCGTCACCGAGCCGCGCCGCGTGCTCAGGCGCAGCATCTCGCCCGGCGCGATGCCGAGCCGCTTGAGCGTGCGGGGGTTGAGCGAGCAATTGGCCTCGGGCTCGACCGCGTCAAGCACCTTGGAGCGGCGGGTCATCGAGCCGGTGTGCCAGTGTTCAAGCTGCCGCCCGGTGGTCAGGATCATCGGATACTCGGCATCTGGCGTCTCGTCGGGCGAAACCACCGTGGCCGGGGCAAAGCGCGCCCGGCCACTGGCGCGCGGAAAGCCGTCGGTGAACACGATCGCCTGCCCCGGATCCTCGGGCGACAGCGAGGGATAGGTCACGCAGCTTTCGCGCTCCAGCCGTTCCCAGGTGATGTTGGACAGCGACTTCATCGACCGCGTCATCTCGGCAAAGACCTCGGAGGGGTGCGTGTAGGTCCAGTCGAGCCCCAGCCGCCTGGCCAGATCGACGGTGATTGCCCAGTCCTCGCGCGCCTCGCCGGGCGGCGGCAGCGCCGGACGGCCCATCTGCACCTGCCGGTTGGTATTGGTCACGGTGCCGGACTTCTCGGCGAATGCCGAAGCCGGCAGGATCACATCGGCGTAGTTGGCGGTTTCGGTGATGAAGATGTCCTGCACCACCAGATGCGAAAGCTTGGCCAGCGCATCGCGGGCGTGATCGACATCGGGGTCCGACATGGCCGGATTCTCGCCCAGGATGTACATGCCCCGGATCTGGCCGTCATGGACCGCATCCATGATCTCGGTCACGGTCAGGCCCTTCTGGGCCGCGATCTCGGTGCCACCCCAGATCTCGGAAAAGGCCGAACGCACCCCGTCATCGGTGACGGACTGGTAATCGGGCAGGAACATCGGGATAAGCCCGGCATCGGAGGCGCCCTGCACGTTGTTCTGGCCGCGCAGCGGATGCAGCCCGGCGCCCTTCTTGCCGACATTGCCGGTCATCAGCGCCAGCGCGATCAGGCTGCGGGCATTGTCGGTGCCGTGGACATGCTGGCTGACCCCCATCCCCCAGAAGATCATCCCCGCCTTGCCGCCGGCGAAAGTGCGCGCCACATCGCGGATCATGTCCGGGGCGATGCCGCAAACCTCTGACACCTTCTCCGGGCTGTAGGCCTTCAGATGCGCCTTCTCGGCCTCCCAGTTCTCGGTGAACTTCTCGATATAGGCGCGGTCATAGAGCCCTTCCTCGACAATCACATGCATGATCGCGTTCAGCAGCGACACATCGGCACCGGGCCGGAATTGCAGCATGTGCGAGGCAAAGCGCCGCAGCCCGACCCCGCGCGGGTCCATCACGATCAGCTTGCCGCCGCGCTTGGCGAACTGCTTGAAATAGGTGGCCGCGACCGGGTGGTTCTCGACCGCATTCGAGCCGATGATGATGGCCACATCGGCGTTCTCGATCTCGTTGAAGGTGGCGGTCACCGCACCGGAGCCGACATTCTCCATCAGCGCGGCAACGGAGGAGGCATGGCAGAGCCGGGTGCAGTGATCGACGTTGTTGTGGCCAAAGCCCTGCCGGATCAGCTTCTGGAACAGGTAGGCTTCCTCGTTGGTGCATTTGGCCGAGCCAAAGCCCGCGACCGAGGCGCCGCCATGCTCGGCGCGCAGCCGCGCCAGCCCGCCTGCCGCGGCATCCAGCGCCTCGTCCCAGCTTGCCTCGCGGAAATGGGTCCACGGGTTGCCCGGATCGACGCTGAGCCCCTTGGCGGGCGCGTCCGCGCGCCGGATCAGCGGCTTGGTCAGGCGGTGGGGGTGGTGGATGTAGTCAAATCCGAACCGCCCCTTGACGCAGAGCCGCCCCTCGTTGGCGGGGCCGTTGATGCCCTCGACAAACCGGATCCGCCCATCCTTGACCTTGAGGCTGACCTGGCAGCCCACGCCACAGAACGGGCAGACCGACTGCACCTCGCTGTCATAGTCGGCACTGTCGCCCACCTGCTCCGCATCGAGCAGGGTGGCCGGCATCAGCGCCCCGGTCGGGCAGGCCTGCACGCATTCGCCGCAGGCCACGCAGGTTGACGCGCCCATCGGGTCGTCCATGTCAAAGACCGGATAGGCCGCATGACCGCGCCCGGCCATGCCGATCACGTCATTGACCTGAACCTCGCGGCAGGCGCGCACGCACAGGCCGCACTGGATACAGGCATCCAGGTTGACCCGCATCGCCACATGGCTGTCATCCAGCAAGGGCACATGTTCGGCATCCATGGTCGGAAAACGGCTTTCGGTGACGCCCACCTGCGCGGCCACATCCCAGAAATGCGACGAGCGGTCGTGCGACACGGGGTGTTCAGGCTGATCGGCCATCAGCAGCTCGACCACCATCTTGCGCGCCGTCACCTCGCGCGCGCCCTTGGTGGTGACGGCCATGCCCTGCGCGGGCGTGCGGATGCAGGAGGCGGCCAGCGTCCGCTCGCCCTCGATCGCCACCAGGCAGGCGCGGCAGTTGCCGTCCGACCGATAGCCCGGCGCGTCCTTGTGGCACAGATGCGGGATGGTGGTGCCCTGACCCTTGGCCACCTCCCAGATGGTCTGACCGGGCTGCGCCTCGACCTCGCGGCCATCGAGCGTGAAACGGATCGTGTCGGTCATGTCCGGACTCCCTTGCCTTCGCCCGACTATAGACCACGCCGCGCCGCAAACCGCAAAGCCCGTGAACGACCAGAGCACCCCGTTTTCCGCCATGGCCCGGCGTTGCCAAGCCCGCGCCAACCGCCTAAGCCAAGGGCAAAGGAGCACGCCATGGGTGAGATACTGCTGGTCCGGCACGGCCAGGCCAATTCCGCCGCCACCGACGAAGACGGCTATGACCGCCTGACCGATCTGGGCCGCCAGCAGGCGGCATGGCTCGGCGACTGGCTGCGCATGCAGGGCGAGGAGTTCGACGTGGTGCTCAGCGGCGATCTGCGCCGCCACCAGCAAACCGCCGCCGCGATGGGACACATCACCCCGGTCATCGACCCGCGCCTGAACGAGATGGACTATTTCAACCTCGGCCGCGCGCTGGAGCAGCGCCACGGCGTCCCGATGCCGGATCCCGACGGTTTCGCCACCCATGTTCCGCAGGTGATGGAGGCCTGGCATCGGGCCGAGATCCAGGGCCGCGAAAGCTTTGCCGCCTTCGAGGCACGGGTGACCGAGGTGCTGCAGGTTGCGGCCCAGCCGGGGCGCAGGGTGCTGTGCGTGACATCGGGCGGCGTGATCGGCATGGTGATCCGGCACCTGCTGGATCTCGATCCGCGCCACATGTCCCATATCCTGCTGCCCATCCTCAACACCTCCATGCACCGGTTCCGCGTCACGCCCTCGGGGACGATCCTGTCGGGCTTCAACGCCATCCCGCATCTCGATCTCTCGGACCGCCACCACGCCAGAACCCATTACTGAGGCCCCCATGCTGACGCTCTACTGCGCCCCCAACACCATCTCGGTGGCTGTCGCCATCGCCCTGCACGAGGCCGGGCTGGAGTTCGAGCCGCGCAGGGTCGATTTCGCCAGCGCCGAACAGACCAAGGCGCCCTATCAGGCGATCAACCCCAAGGGCCGGGTCCCGGCCCTGGCCACCGACCGGGGCATCCTGACCGAAACCGGCGCCATCCTCGACTACATCGCCACCCTGGCGCCGCAGGCCGGACTGCTGCCGCCGGACCCCTTCGCGGCCGCCCGGATGCGCGAGGCCATGTATTACATCGCCAGCACCCTGCACGTGAACCACGCGCACAAGATGCGGGGGGCCCGATGGGCCGACCAGCAATCCTCCTTCGACGACATGCGCGCCAAGGTGCCGCAGACCATGGCGGCAGGCTGCGCCCATCTCGAGGCGGCCTATGCCTTCGATCCCTACCTCTTGGGCGCACGCCTGACCCTTGCCGAATGCTACCTTTACGTCCCTGTCACGTGGCTGGCCAATGACGGCGTCGATGTCGTGGCCTTTCCCGGCCTGGCGCGGTTCGCCGCGGCGATGGCGGCCCGCCCGTCGGTGCTGGCCGCCCGCGCCGGGGGCCTGCTGTGAGCGCCCCGCATCTGTGGCTGCGTGCCGAAGAGCGCGCCCACGAGGCCCGCACCGGCCTGACGCCCGACGGCGCGCGCGCCCTGATCGCGGCCGGTTTCCGCGTCACGGTCGAGGCCAGCCGCCAGCGGATCATCCCGCTTGACGCCTACATCGCCGCCGGCTGCGCCACCGCGCCCGAAGGCAGCTGGCCCGAAGCCCCCGATGACGCGGTGATCTTCGGGCTGAAGGAACTGCCCGAAAGCGAGGCGCCCCTGCGTCACGCCCACATCATGTTCGGCCATGCCTACAAGGGCCAACCCTCGGGCCAGAAGCTGCTGGCCCGCTTCCGCGCCGGTGGCGGCCGCCTCCATGATCTCGAATACCTCACCGAAAGCTCCGGCCGCCGCGTCGCCGCCTTCGGCTACTGGGCCGGATATGCCGGCGCCGCCGTCGCGCTCCTGTGCTGGGCCGCCCAGGCGCGGGGCGACATCGCCGGCCCGGTCAGCAGCGTTGCCGATGCCGCCAGCCTGCGCGCGATGCTGGCATCGGAACTGGCCCCGTTCACCGATGCCCTGCCCAGCGTCCTGATCATCGGCGCGCTCGGCCGCGTCGGCACCGGCGCGGCCGATCTCTGCACCGCGCTCGGCATCACCCCCACCCGCTGGGACATGGCCGAGACCGCGCGCGGCGCCCCCTTCCCCGAGGTTCTCGACCACGCGATCTTTCTCAACTGCATCCTGGCGCGGCCCGGCACCCCGGTCTTCGTCCCGGCCTCCGCGCCCACCGATCCCCGCCGCCTGAGCGTGATCGGCGACATCGCCTGCGACCCAGACAGCGCCTTCTCCCCGATCAGGGTCTATGACCGCGCCACGACCTGGGACCAGCCCGCCCTGCGCGTGCACCGGTCGCCGCCGCTCGACGTGACGGCGATCGACAACCTCCCCGCGCTGATGCCGCTGGAAAGCAGCGAGGATTTCGCGGCCCAGCTGCTGCCGCACCTGCTGCATCTCCAGACCGACCCCACCCGGACCTGGGCCCGTGCGCTGGCGCTCTACCAGCAGCATGCCAAAGCCTGATCCCTTCATTTTGGCACAAATACCTTGGGGGTGAATGCCGCAGGCAGAGGGGGCAAAGCCCCCTGCTTTCCCCATGACGCGCCCGCCTTGCCGTGCTAGGCCAAGGCCATGAGCCAGATCCCCAGCCGTGACCAGATCCTGCAATGGATCACCGACAATCCCACCCAGACCGCCAAGCGCGATATCGCCAGGGCGTTCGGCATCAAGGGCGCGGCCCGCATCGACCTCAAGGCCATCCTGCGCGAGATGGAGGAAGACGGCCTGCTGACCAAGCGCCGCCATTCCTATCGCGACCCGGAGCACCTGCCCCCGGTTTCCCTCATCGCCATCACCGGCACCGATCCCGACGGCGACCTCCTGGCGCGGCCGCTCGAATGGCAGGGCACCGGGCGCGAACCGATGATCCGGATGGAGACCCGAGAGGGCGACGTGGCCCTGGCCGAGGGCGACCGCATCCTCGCCCGCCTGACCGAACTTTATGACGAGGAAGCTGACTATTCCGCCCGCCTGATCCGCAAGATCGGCACCAACCCGCTGCGCATCCTGGGCATCTTCCGCAAGATGACCGAGGGCGGCCGGATCGTGCCGATCGACAAGCGCGACGACAAGCAGTGGATCATTCCGCAAGGCAGCGACAACGGCGCCAGGGACGGCGAACTGGTCGAGGCCGAGCAGGCCGGGCCCAAGGGCCGCCTCGGGCTGCCCAGGGCGCGCATCATCGCCCGCCTTGGCGACCCGACCGCCCCGCGCGCGGTCAGCCTGATCGCCATCCACCAGCACGGCATTCCCGACCACTTCCCGGACGCCGCCATTGCCGAGGCCGACGCCGCCACCCCCGCCCCGGCCAAGGGCCGCGAGGACCTGACCGATCTGCCGCTGATCACCATCGACCCCGCCGATGCGCGCGACCGCGACGATGCGGTGATGGCCGAGCCCGATCCGGACCCGGCCAATGCGGGCGGCTTCCTGATCTGGGTCGCCATCGCCGATGTGGCCCATTACGTCACCCCCGGTTCGGCGCTGGACCACGAGGCGCGCAAGCGCGGCAACTCCACCTACTTCCCAGACCGGGTGGTGCCGATGCTGCCCGACCGGCTTTCGGGCGACCTGTGCTCGCTGCACGAAGACGTGCCGCGCGCCTGCATCGCCGTGCAGATGCGCATCGATGCCACCGGCACCAAGATCAGCCACAGGTTCACCCGCGGCATCATGCGGTCGGTCGCCTCGCTGAACTACGAGGATGTGCAGGCGGCGATGGATGGCCATCCGGCCCCCCGGGTCGAGCCGCTGCTCGACCCGGTGATCCGCCCGCTCTACGGCGCCTATGCGGCACTGGCCCGCGCGCGCGCCGCGCGTCAGCCGCTCGACCTCGACCTGCCCGAGCGCAGCATCGTGCTGGACGAGGCCGGCAAGGTGGTCTCGATCGGCTTCAAGGACCGGCTCGACGCCCATCGCCTGATCGAGGAATTCATGGTGCTGGCCAATGTCGCCGCCGCCGAAGAGCTGATCCGCCGCAAGACCCCGCTGCTGTTCCGCGTCCATGAAGAACCCACCCCCGAAAAGCTGGAAGCCCTGCGCGAGGTGGCGCAGGCCTCCGGCCTCGTGCTCGCCAAGGGGCAGGTGCTGCGCACCGAGCATCTCAACCGGCTCTTGCGCCAGGCCGAGGGCACGCCGCAGGACGAGCTGATCAACATGGCCACCCTGCGCGCCATGACCCAGGCCTATTACAACCCGGAGAATTTCGGGCATTTCGGCCTCGCCTTGCGCAACTACGCCCATTTCACCTCGCCGATCCGGCGCTATTCGGACCTGATCGTGCATCGCGGGCTGATCTCGGCCCATCGCTGGGGCAAGGACGGGCTGAGCCCCGAAGACATCGCGCTGCTGGACCAGACCGCGCAGGCGATCTCGGATACCGAGCGCCGCTCGATGATGGCCGAGCGCGATACCACCGACCGCTATCTGGCCTCGTTCCTCGCCGACCGGGTCGGCTCCGAGCTGACCGGGCGCATCAGCGGCATCGCCCGCTTCGGCGCCTTCGTCAAACTGGACGTGACCGGGGCCGATGCGCTGGTGCCGGTGCGCACGCTGGGCGCCGAATATTTCGACTTCGACGCGGGCGAGCAGACGCTGACCGGCGCCGAGTCGGGGCAGGTGATCCGGCTGGGCCAGAAGGTCAGCGTCAAGCTGACCGAGGCCGAGCCGGTCACCGGCGGCATCCTCGCCGAAATGCTGACGATCGAGGGGGCGGGCCTGGCGCGCGGCACCTCGCGCGGGCATGGCAAGGGTCCGCGCCGCCGCGCCAGCGTGGCCAGGCTGAAGGCCAACAAGGTCAAGCGCAAGGTCAAGCGTTCGCGGCGTTGACGGCGCCGCCCGGCGGCACCGGGGCTGCCGCTCCGGCGCCTAGAGCCGGTCCGCGAAGCTGGCCATGACCTGGGCATAGACCTCGCGCTTGAAGGGCACGATGCCGGCCAGCAGCTCAGCCGGCTGCGCCCATTTCCAGCGCGAGAATTCGGGGTGATCGGTGGCGATGTTCACATCCGCATCCTGCCCGTGAAACCGCATCAGGAACCACTTCTGCTCCTGCCCGCGATACCGGCCCTTCCAGATGTTGGGCACGATGTCGTGCGGCAGGTCATAGGCGAGCCAGCCCGGCGTTTCGGCCTCGATGGTCACCAGATCGGCGGTGACCCCGGTTTCTTCCCACAACTCGCGCAAGGCCGCCTCGCGCGGTGTTTCGCCCTTGTCGACGCCGCCTTGCGGCATCTGCCAGGCGTCCACGTCGCGGTCGCGGCGCTGGCCGACAAAGACCCCGCCCTGCCGGTTGACCAGCACCACCCCGACGCAGGGCCGGTAGGGCAGCCGGGCAATGTCTTGTGGCGTCATGTCAGTCCGTCCGATGGGGGCGGGGCCGTCTTCCGGCCCCGCAAGGCTATTGCTGAGGCGCCAGCGCCGACAATCCGCGCAGGATATCAATGGCATAGGCCATCTGGTAATCCTCCAGCCGCAGCGCGGCGGTGGCCTCGGTGCGGGCGCGTTCTTCCTCGATCTGGCGGATCTCGTCCTCGGTCAGGCTGTCATTGTCCAGCCGCCCGCGCAGATCGGCCTCCGAGCGGAACTGCGGCGTCGCCTCGGCATCGGCATTGGCATCGGGGTTCGGCATCGGCTGCTCGACGATGATGTCGGGCTGGATGCCCAGCGCCTGGATGGAGCGGCCCGAAGGCGTGTAATAGCGCGCCGTTGTCAGCCGCATCGCGCCGTCGCCCTGCAACGGCATCACCGTCTGGACCGAGCCCTTGCCGAAGGACTTGGTGCCCACGATGATCGCGCGGCGGTGATCCTGCAACGCGCCGGCCACGATCTCGGAGGCCGAGGCCGAGCCGCCGTTGATCAGCACCACGATGGGCTTGCCCTCGGCCAGATCGCCCGGCTGGGCATTGTAGCGCTCGCCCTCGGCGGGGTTGCGGCCCCGGGTCGAGACGATCTCGCCGGCGTCCAGGAACGCGTCCGAGACATAGATCGCCTGGTTGAGCAGGCCGCCCGGATTGTTGCGCAGGTCGATGATGACCCCGTTGACGTGGTCCATGCCCCCGGCGGCGTCGATCTGCTCTTGCAGTCCCTTCTGCAGGTCCGGGAAGGTCTGGTCGCTGAACGTGGTGATCCTGAGCACCACGGTCTCGCCTTCGGTGCGGGCGCGCACGGCGGTCAGCTTGATGGTGTCGCGGATGATCGAGACGTCGAATGGCTCGGGCGTGCCCTCGCGGAACACGGTGATGACGATCTCGGAGCCGACCGGCCCGCGCATCAGCTCGACAGCCTGATCCAGCGTCAGGCCCATCACGCTTTCGCCATCGACCGCGGTGATGAGGTCGCCCGACATGATGCCCGCGGCGTCCGCCGGGGTGCCATCCATGGGAGAGACGACCTTGACCCAGCCTTCTTCCTGCGTGACCTCGATGCCAAGGCCGCCGAACTCGCCGCGCGTCTGCTCGCGCATGTCGGCGGCGTCCGCGGGGCTGAGATAGCTCGAATGCGGATCCAGCGAGGTCAGCATGCCGTTGATCGCGGCCTCGATCAGCGCGGTCTCGTCGACCTCCTCGACATATTGCGAGCGGATCCGCTCGAATATGTCGCCGAACAGGTCCAGCTGCTCGTAGACCGTCGCGCCGCCCGTCGCGTCCTGGGCCAGCAGCGGTCCGGCAATCTGCGTGGTCGCGATCAGGCCCAGAATGGCCCCGCCGCCCGCCGCCATCATCAACTTTTTCATCGTCTACCTCATTGCGCGGCGAACCAGTCCGCCGGATTGACCGGACCTTGCCCGTCTCTGACTTCAAGATAAAGGGTTTCTGTCTGAACCGGGGCCGCCGTGGCGGCGCTTTCAGTCAATATATCGTCAGCTTGCGGGGTCTCGCCACCCACAAGCCCGATGGGAGAGCCTTCCGGCAGAACCTCGCCCGCCTCGCCAAAGACCTCTGCCAGACCGGCGATGACGAACAGGATGCCCGGCGCCGGTTCGATGATGACGACGTTGCCATAATCCAGAAGCGGGCCGCGAAACCGCAAGGTGGCGGCCACCGGCGCGGTCACCAGCGCATTCGGGCGGGTGGCAATCACCCAGCCGGGCCGGACCACGCCTGCCGCGTCGGATTCGTTGAAGCTGCGCAGGATCTGGCCCTGCACCGGCAGCGGCAGTTCGCCCATGCGCGCGGTGGAATCGGGCGCGGGCACGTCTTGGTCGGGCGCGTCGGGGTCGGGCGCGTCATCCAGCGTCAGGCCAGAGGCAAAGGCCTCGAGCGTCTCGGTCGAGGCCAGCAGCAGCGCGGTCTGGATCGGGTCTTCGGTAAAGCGGCGCGGCAGATCGGTGCGATCGGATATCGCCGCCGTCAGCGCCGTCCGCGCGGCCTGCGCACCCTCCAGCCCCTGCCGGAGCGTATCGGCCGCGTCTTCCTGCAACTGGCGCAGGATCGCCACTTCCTGAAGCTGGCCGCGCAGCACCTCGACCCGCGACTGAAGCGCGGGCGTGACATCGGCCAGCATCATCCCCGAGCGGGCCGTGCCCAGCGGCCCCGAAGGGTGCAACAGCAGGATCGGCGCCGGAGCGCGGCCCATGGTCTGCAGGACCGCGAGTAGTTGCGCCACGTCATCGGACTCGGCGTTGAGCTGGTTCTCGATGCTGCGCTGCCGGATCGCCGCTTGCCGCAGACCGTCGCGCAAGGCCGCCAGCCCGTCCTCATAGGCCCGCACCGTCTCGGTCAGCGCCGCCACGCGGTCGCGCTGGCGTTCGGCCTGTGCCAGCAGTTCCGCCGCCGCCGTCAGCCGGTCCGAGGCGGCCAGCGCCGCCTCGGCAGCGCGGCTCTGCCCCAGAACCGGAGCGCCCAGCGTCAGGGCTGCGGTCAGTGCGGCGGCAAGCAGCCTCATCGTTCGATCAGGCTGTGCCCGGTCATCTCGGGCGGCAGGTCCAGCCCCATCAGGTCCAGCACCGTCGGCGCCAGATCGGCCAGGCGGCCATCGTGCAGCCGCGCGCCCTCGGGCCCGCCAAAGACCGCCACCGGCACCGGGTTGGTGGTATGCGCGGTATGCGGGCCGCCGGTGACGGGATCGACCATCACCTCGCAATTGCCGTGATCGGCGGTGACGACCATGGCGCCGCCCACCTCGCCCAGCGCCGCCATGGCCCGGCCCAGCCCCTGATCGACCGCCTCGCAGGCCTTGATCGCCGCCGCCAGATCGCCGGTATGGCCGACCATGTCGGGGTTGGCGTAGTTGACCACGATCAGGTCATAGCGCTTGCGGATTGCCGCCACCAAGGCCTCGGTCACTTCGCCCGCCGACATCTCGGGCTGGAGGTCATAGGTCGCCACCTTCGGCGATTTCGGCATCAGCCGGTCCTCGCCAACTTCCGGCACTTCCTTGCCGCCGTTGAGAAAGAAGGTGACGTGGGGGTATTTCTCGGTCTCGGCCAGGCGGAACTGGGTCAGGCCCTTCTGCGCCACCCAGGACCCCAGCGTGTTGCGGATGTCGCGCTTGGGAAAAACCGAGGCATACCAGGCGTTATGCGCGTCCGAATACTCGACCATGCCAAGCCGGGCCGCGAGTTGCGGCGCGGGGCCCCGGTCAAAGCCGCTGAAATCCGGCTGGGCGATGGCCGCCAGGATCTCGCGCGCCCGGTCGGCGCGAAAGTTGAGGCAGAACAGCCCGTCAGCGGGCCGAAACCCGGCATAGTCGCCGATGACCGTGGCGGGCAGGAACTCGTCGGTCTTGCCCGCGGCGTAGGATTGGGCGACGGCCTCGGCCGCCGTGCCAGCGCGCGCGCCCTCGCCCCGGACCAGGGCGGCATAGGCGGTCTGCACCCGCTCCCAGCGGTTGTCGCGGTCCAGCGCCCAGTAGCGGCCGATCACCGTGCCGATCCGGGCACCTTTCGGCAGGCCGGCGGCCAGCTGGTCGATGAACCCGGCAGCAGAAGACGGCGCCACGTCGCGCCCGTCGGTGATCGCATGCACGATCACCGGCACCCCTGCCGCGGCCACGATACCCGCCACGGCAAGGATATGGCTGATATGCCCGTGCACCCCGCCATCCGAAACCACGCCCAGCAGATGCGCCGCGCCACCGCTGGCCTTCAGCGCGGCGATGAAGCCCACCAAAGCGTCCGCGCGGGCAATCGAGCCATCCTCGATCGCCAGGTCGATCTGGCCCAGATCCATCGCCACCACCCGGCCAGCCCCGATATTGGTATGGCCCACTTCCGAGTTGCCCATCTGCCCGGACGGCAGCCCGACATCGGGCCCGTGGGTGACCAGCTGGGCATTGGGGCAGCTGGCCATCAGCGCATCGAAGTTGGGCGTATCGGCAAGCGCCGGGGCATTGGCCGCCGGGTCATCGCGCTTGCCCCAGCCATCGAGAATGCACAGGACGACCGGCTTCGGCGCGGATTGGGCTGCGGGCATGGATCGGGCTCCTTTGATCGCTCCCTTCTAGGCCAGCGGGCCGGGGAAATGAATAAGCCCCGGCACATCTTGGCGAAAAATAGCCGCACCTTCGCGCGCTATCGCCTCTCGAACCGGACCACGGCCGAGCGTCCGTCCGCGTCGATCACCGTCAGCTCCGAGAAACCGATGCCCGGATCGGGCAGCTCGACCTGCCGGTCGCGCGACACCGCCACGGGGTAGCCATTGGCCAGCCAGGTGAAGGGCGCCGCCCCGTCGCTGACCTTGGCCACCAGCAGCGGGCCTTCCAGCACCGCACCATCGGGCGGAAAGTCGATGCGGGGGCCGGCCCGGTCCAGCGCCTCGCCCGCGCGCTGGAAGCGCTGCAAGGGCAGCGGCAATTCGGCGGTGGCAAGCAGCAGGGTGGCAGGCGGCGGCGGCGGGATCGGGTCGATGCGGGATTTCAGCCGCTCGAAGGCCGCGAACATCACCGGCGCCGCCAGATTGCCGCCAAAGGCGCCCGGCACCGGCGTGCCGTCGGCGCGGCCCATCCAGACCCCGATCACGTGGCGGCCATCGAAGCCGAGCGACCAGGCATCGCGGTAGCCGTAGGAGGTGCCGGTCTTGAAGGCGATGCCGGTGCCGCGCACACCGGGCGGGCGCGGCACTTCCAGCAGGATATCGGCCACTTCCCAGGCAGCCACCGGCCCCATGACGGCGACCGGGGCAAAGCCCGGCGTCTGGTCGCCGGTCCAGTGCAGGTCAACCCGGCGGCCCTCGTTGCCGATGGCCGCGTAGAGCCGCACCAGGTCTTCCAGCGTCATCCCGACGCCGCCCAGGGCCACCGCCAGTCCGGCCCGCCCGCCCGGCACCATCGGCGCCGCCCCGGCCCGGCGCAACCCGGCAATCAGGTGCTGCGGTCCCAGCGCCTCGGTCACCGCCACGGCGGGGATGTTCAGCGACAGTTGCAGCGCGCTGCGCACCCGCAGCTCGCCGCGCCAGATGCCGTCGAAATTCTGCGGCTCGTAGCCGGAGAAATCGGTCGGGCGGTCGGCGATCATGGTTTCGGGATGGATCAGCCCCCGGTCGAAGCCCAGCCCGTAGATCAGCGGCTTGAGGGTCGAGCCCGGCGAGCGCAGGGCCTGCGTGAGGTCCAGATATCCGCCCCGCGCGCCGGTCGCGTAGCCGGCCGAGCCGACCGAGGCCAGCACCTCGCCGGTCCGGTGATCGGCCACCAGAATGGCGATCTGCATCCCGTCCTGCCGCCCGCGCACCGCCCCGGCGGCCAGGTCTTCCATCCGGCCCTGCACCGCAGAGTCGATGGTCAGGTCGATGCTGGTGGCGGTCGGATCCTGCTCGCGCGCCCGGTCGGCCAGATGCGCGGCCAGCGTCGGCATCTCGAAGCGCTGGCCCAGGACCGGTTCGGCCCTCGCGGCCCGCACGCTGCCCTCGCTCAGCACCCCGGCATCCTGCATCCGCTCCAGCACCCGGTCACGCGCCGCCTGTGCCGTCCGGGGGTGCAGGTCGGGCCGGCGCGCGCTGGGCGATTGCGGCAGCGCCACCAGCAGCGCGGCTTCGGCCGGGGTCAGCCGGCGCGGCGGCTTGCCGAAATAGGCCAGGCTGGCGGCGCGGACCCCTTCCAGGTTGCCGCCGAAGGGTGCGCGGTTGAGGTAGAGCGTCAGGATCTGGTCCTTGTCCAGCCGCCGCTCCAGCGCCAGCGCCACGCGGATCTGCCGCAGCTTGCCGCGCCAGGTGCCGGTGCTGCCATCCTCGATCAGCCGCGCCACCTGCATGGTCAGGGTCGAGGCGCCCGAGACGATGCCGCCGGTGCGCAGCAACTGCCACCCCGCGCGGGCCATGGCGCGCGGGTCGACGCCGTCATGGTCGCGAAACCGCCGGTCCTCGTAGCGGATCAGCATCTCGACATAGGTCGGGTCCACCGCATCGAGCCCGACCGCCAGCCGCCAGCGCCCGTCA
Organism: Pseudomonadota bacterium; assembly: GCA_963205075.1. Classification (GTDB taxonomy): domain Bacteria; phylum Pseudomonadota; class Alphaproteobacteria; order Rhodobacterales; family Rhodobacteraceae; genus KLAP22. Next base: position 35,279 of record CAUJIU010000098.1, read on the forward strand.
GCCACCGTATAGGCGCGAAGCAACTGGCCGTCGCGGTCCAGCACCTCGACCGATTGCTCGGCGATCAGCGCCGGCAGCACCGTGGCGTCAATCCAGCGGTCCGCCGCGTCGCGGCCCGCGCCCAAACCCCAAAGCGCCAGCGCGCCCGCTGCAAGCAGACGCGCGGCCCGGCGGCTCATTCGGCGATGACCACCTTGCCCGGCGCGGTGCGGGCCCGCATCTGCGGCCGGTACATGTCCTCGACGCTGGCGGCGGGCTGATGGAACGAGCCCGGCGACACGGCGCGCACGATATAGGCGAGGCGGAACTGCGCGTCCGACTGCCAGTCGACCGCGGCCAGGAACCGGTCGGCCCGGAACTCGGCATTGGCGGCATAGGTGGTTTCCAGCCAGTCCAGCGCGCTGATCTCGCCCCCTTGCAGGAGGTTGGGATTGTCGATCTCGAACCCGGCGGGCAGCGGATCGCTGACCATCAGGCGCGCTTCCTGGCGGCCGAAGGGCTGCACGGTGATGACCACCACCATCCGGTCGCCCACCTTCGTCGCGGCAGGGTCTACCGCGTCGCCGTCCAGCGTGTAGTAGTCGCGGCTGATGGCGTAGCCGTTGCCGCCCGCGGGCTCGCTGGTGCTGGGGACGCCAAAGGTCGTGACCGTCACATCGGTCGGGGCGGAGCCGCCGTTGACGATCTGCACCGGCGCCAGACCCATGCCCTGTTGGCGCAGCTGCACCACCGGACCGGCGGGCACCTGCCCGTCCACGGTCACGCCGGCATCGGCGAAATCGCGCACCAAGGCGTCGGCGGCCATCAGGGTCCATGCCGCCTCCTGGGTCGAGGGCCGGTCGGTCGGCGCCGAGACCTGCGCCGCCAGAGCCTCACGGTCGACGGCCGTGCTGCCGGCGGCCACGGCCAGCGCCAGAACCGCCGCCCGGTCGCGCCGGTTGGTGCCGTAATCGGCCCGCCAGACGCTTGCCAGCAGGTCGTCTGGCCGCGAGATCAGCATCGAGGCCGCCTGGCCGAACAGCCGGTCGGCCCGCACCTGATCCCCGGTCAGCGCCAGCGCCGCGCCAAGCTGCGCCGCGCCCAGGGGCGTGGTGAAGGCGCCCGACCGCTCATCGGCAAAGTAGCGCAGATCACCGACCGGGGCCGCGCCCTCGCGCGCCAGCACCATCAGCGCATAGGCAAGGTCTTCGCCGCCGCTCTCGAAGTCGGGGTAGTAGTTGACCCGGTTGCGCAGGTTATCCATGGCGGTGCGGAAAGCCAGCGCCGGCACCTCGTGCCCGGCGGCGCGCGCCCGGCTGAGGAAATCGGTGACATAGGCGTCAAGCCACAGATCGCCCGAATCGGGCGACCAGAGCCCGAAAGAGCCGTTGGGCGCCTGGTTGGCCAGCACCGCGGTGATCGACTCGGCAATGCGGTCGCCGATCCGGTCGCCGCCGGTCAGGTCCATGGCCTGCGCGACCGCGTCGAAATAGATCAGCGGCAGGGCGCGCGAGGTGACCTGCTCGGTGCAGCCATAGGGGTAGCGGTCGAGCGTGCGCAGCAAGCCGGGCGCGTCAAAGCGCGCCAGCGGCCCGACCGACAGGGTTGCCGTGCCGCTGCCCGGCACCATGCCGTCAAACACGCTGTCATCGAAGGTGAAGGTCTTGCCCGCCGCCAGGGTGAAGCGCGACATCTGCGAGATCTCGGGGTCATTGGCCATGACCGGAACCACCAGGGTCTTGGTCAGCACCCGGCCATCGGGCGTGGTCAGCGCGATCTCGATCCGGCCCTCGCCCACGTCGCCTGCGTCAAAGGGCAGGCGCAGCGTCGCCTTGCCGCCCTCGGTCAGGGTGACCAGTTCGGGCGGCGCGGTGGTCAGGCTCAGGCCTTCGGTCACGACCGAAAGCGCCATGTCGCCCGCCGGGCCTTCGGCATGGGTCAGTTCCAGCAGCAGGCGGCTGCGGTCGCCGGGCGCCATGAAGCGCGGCACGCTGGCCGTCACCACCACCGGGTCGCGGACGATCACGTCCTGCGCCGCCTGCCCGACCCCCCTGGACGACCAGGCAACCGCCATCAGCCGCACCGTGCCGTTGAAGGCGGGCAGGTCAAAGCCGATATGGGCGACGCCCGAGGCATCGACCGCCACCGGGCCGGAGAAATAGGCCAGCAGTTCCTCGGTCGGCGGGGGCGATTGCATGGCCATCTGCGCCATGGCGTCGCCGCCGGACCTGACGGTGCCCATGGCGCCGTTCAGCCCGTCGATCAGCTGGCCATAGATATCGCGCAGCTCGACCCCGAGCCGCCGCTGGCCAAAGTAGTAGTCCGCCGGGTCCGGCGACTGGAATGCCGTCAGGTTGAGTATGCCGACATCAACCGCCGCCAGCGTGACATAGGCGGTATCGCCCTCGGCCACGCCGCCGACGCTGACTTCGGCCTCAAGCCGCCCGCGTGGCGCCACATCGGCGTTCCAGCTCAGCGTCACCGGCAGGGCCTTGTCGCCGGGATCGACTGCGGCATGGGCCAGCCCCAGCGCGCGGGCCGGGTTGCGGCCGCCGGTCAGGTCCATGGGCCGGATCAGGCTGGCCGAGACATAGACGCCCGCGCCCCATTCATCGGTCACCGGCAGTGCGACGGTATTCTCGCCAGCCACCGCCGTGACGGTCTGCATCGCGATCACATGGTCGGACATGACGGTGATGACCGCCTGCCCGGCATCGCGCGGCACAAAGCGGAACTGCGCGGTATCGCCAACGCGGTAGGCGGCAGCGTCAAGCCCGGCTTCCAGCATGTCGGGCGTATCGGTGGCGCCGGCGCTGGCATACCAGCCGGCATCGAAAGCCACCGAGCTGGCGATATAGGCCCCGTCCGCCCGCTCGACCACCAGCTCGTATTCGCCCCAGAGCACCGGTGCCTGAACGCGCACCGGCTCGGCGCCCAGAGTGGCGGCGCCGGTGGCAATGCGTTCGCGCGTGGTGATCGGCTCCCAGTTCCAGTTGCCATATTGCTGATACCACTGATAGCGGGTCGAGATCCGGTTCAGCGTCCAGACCACCTGCATCGGTGCCGGTTCAAGGTCGGGGTTCAGGCCGATCAGGTCGAACCTGGCGGTTTCGCCCTCGCCCAGCGCGCCGTCAAAGGCCGGCCGGATGCCGATCATGTCGGTCACCGGCAGCACCGGGGCCGTCATGCGCCGCTCGACCGGCCGCCCCGACCCTTCCGAGAGGCGGGCGGTGACGGTCAGCTCGAGCGGCCGGCCCGCGGCCGCAACCTCGGCCAGATCGAGCGGCACGCTCGCCATGCCATCCGGCCCGGTACGGTCGCCGCCAAAATAGGTGAATTCGGTGACGGGATATTCGTGGTAGCGGCCAAAGCTGAACTTCGGGAACTGTTCCAGCGTGGTGGTCGGGCGCAGATAGGCCTCGCCCTCGATCTTGAGATCGGTGCCGGGCGCCCCGAACAGGTAGCGCGCGTCAATCGCCAGATCGGGCCGGTCGCCCAGCCGGATCTGCGCGGGCAGCGCCAGATCGAAGTCGATGCGCTCGGGCAGGAAGTCCTCGACCAGAACCCGGGTCGCGGCCAGCGGCTCGGCGTCCAGATCGGCGCGCACCTCGATCCGCCAGGCGCCGCGCGGGGCGTTGCCGGCGATGGGCAGGGCAAAGACATGGCCGCCCGCCTGATCGGAGGTCGAGGTGATACGGCTGTATTCCACCCCGTCGGGACGGCGCAGGATGGCGGTCAGCGGGATCGACGGCAGCGCCAGCGCCGCGCCGTCACGCATCAGCGCGGTCAGGTGGATGGTTTCGCCGGCGCGATAGGCGCCGCGATCGGGCGTCAGGAAAACGTCGATCGGGCCAGCGGCGGCGCGCCCCTCGACGCCACGGTCCGACAGGTCGAAGGCCGCGTCGCGCAGCGACAGGAAGGCCATGTCATCGCCGCTTTCGGCCATGACCAGCGCCGGGGCGCTGGACCCGGTGCCGCGCGTCAGGCCGGGGGCAAAGCGGGCGACGCCTTCGGGCGAGGTCTGCGCCGTGCCGAGAACGGCATTCGATTCGCTCAGCAGCGTCACCGCGACCCCGCCGCGCGCCTGCGCGTCGCCCAGGCCGCGCACCATGACCGACAGCCCGTCATTGCCCATCCAGGTCGCGATGCCCAGATCGGACAGGATGAACCATTGGGTCGACGGGGGGTTGTCATAGGGATCGGCCCCCGGCACTGCCGCCGACAGCACGTAGATGCCCGCCGGTTGTCCGGCCAGCGCCTCGGCCAGCGGGATGCGGGTGACGGTATCCTTGTTGAGATCGACCTCGGTCGCAACGCTGCCATGCCAGAACACCTCGGCCATGGAGCTGTCGAACCAGTCCAGCGACCAGTCGTAGAGCGGGCTGGCGAACAGGTCTTCCTGCATGGACCGCAGGATGTTGCGGTCGGTCATGCGGCGCAGCGTCAGGTCGACGCTCGGCAGGTTGACGGTCTCGATCGGGATGGCGATGTCGCCGATGCGCGGCAGCACATAGGCCCGGCTGGCAAAGCGGACCGCCGGGCTGCGGTCGCGGACATAGAGCATCAGCTCGGTCGGGCTGCCAAGGGTTTCGCCATTGGCAGCAGGCAGGCCCTGCCGCAACACGACGCGCACCCGCTCGCCATGGGTTGCCCCGTCGACGCACAGCTCGTTGCCGTTGACCTCGACGGTCATCGACTGGTCGTCGAGCTTGACGAACGGCGTGTAATCGACCCCCGCGGGCACCAGAGCCTCGGTGAAGGCGACACAGATGCGCGGCACCGCCGAGTCGCTCTCGACCCGGGTCTCGCTCACGCGGAAGCCGTAGAGGCCGATGGCACGGTCAAGCTGCTCCTGGGTGTCGCGGCGGGGCGAGATATCCTGCGCCAGCATCAACGCCGGGATCATCAGCGCGCCGCGCCCCCGGTCTTCCAGCGCGCGGGCCAGATCGGCAAGGGCTGCGGCCTGCAACGCCGGATCCTGCGCACGCAGATAGCCGGCAATCGCCGCCGGAACGGCGCGGTCGCGCAGCGCCTGGGTGCTCGGGTTGCCGTTGGACTCGGCCACCAGCGCCAGTTGCGAATAGTCCAGCCACAGCTGGGCCTGATCGTTTACCGCCAGCGCCGCGCCGTAATACAGCAGCGCGGTGAAATCGTCGGAATTGGCGCGATAGGACCGCGCCTGGGCCAGCAGATCTGCAAAGGGCACCTCGTCGCTGGAATGATAGCGGCCGATATTCTCGGCGATGAGCCGCGCCTGCTCCAGATCGCCGGGCGAGAGGAAGGACAGGGTGGCCACACGCTCGGCCTCGGCGGCAAGCACGCCGGCATCGGTGGCAATGATCCGGGCCGAGATCGCGCCCTCGAACGGGCTTACCTGGCTGACCGCGCTCTTGGGAAAGCAGGCGTTGGATCTCTGGTTGAAGGTGAATGCCTGACACTGCGCGTTGGTCAGGCAGGCGACCTGGCAGGCATCGAGCGTGGTGTCGAAGATCGCCGACAGGTCGGAGCCATAGAAATCGGTATTGCGCGAGATCGCCACGTGGCGGTCGGGGACCGCATCCTGTGCCAGAGCCGGTGTGGACAGGAAGACCGCAAGAATTACCGAGATCAACGCGCGCATGACAATTACCCCACTGGCTCGCAACACGCCAAGGCTCGCATGCAACCCGGTGAGAAATCAACGATTCCGGCAGGCCAGCGACTAGCTGTCGCGCAGAATTTCCAGAAACGCGCCGCCAAAGCGCTCGGCATGGCGCTCGCCCAGCACCCGGCGCAGCGCCGCCTCGTCAGGAGAGCCAAGGGTGGCGACCCTGGCCAGCACGTTGGCCGGGCAGCTCATCGGCTTGCCGGTGCCGTCCGGCCCGCGCGCCAGCTCCGTCTGCGCCTGCATCAGCCGGTCGAACAGCCCGCCCTGATCGCGCCCGGCAAGCTTGAGGCGCTGAGGGTGCACAGGCGCGCTGGCCCCGGCGACAACCGCAAGAAACTCCCGCCCGTAGGTTGCCAGCTTCTTGGCGCCGACCCCGGTGATATGGGCCATCGCGTCCAGCGTCATCGGCCGGGTCTGCGCCATCTCGACCAGCGTCCGGTCGGTGAAGATGATGTAGGCGGGCACGCCCGCCGCCTCCGACAAGGCCCGCCGCCTGGCCTTGAGCGCCGACAGGAGCGGCGCGTCTTCCTCGCCCACCAGCGCCTTGACGCGCGGCCCCGTCCCCTTGGCGGCGCGGATCGTGTCGCGCCGCATGCGAATCTGCTGCTCGCCGCGCAGGATCGGGCGGGCGCGCTCGGTCATCGTCAGGCCGCCGTGCCGCTCGGGGTCGGGGCGGATCAGGTCATGGCCCATCATCTGCCGGAAGATCGCCTGCCACTGGCGGCGGTCGTAATCCTTGCCGACACCGAAGGTCGGCAGCTCGGCATGGCCATTCTGGCGGACCTTGTCGGTCTCCTGGCCCAGGAGGATGTCGATCAGGTGGCCGGCGCCGAACCGCTCGCCGGTGCGCAGGGCCGCCGACAGCGCCATGCGCACCGATGTGGTGGCGTCAAAGACCTCGGCCGGACGGTCGCAGAGGTCGCAATTGCCGCAGGCCTGCGCGTCTTCCCCGAAATAGCCCAGCAAGGTCGCGCGGCGGCAATCCAGCGCCTCGGCCAGCCCCAGAAGCGCGTTCAGCCGCGCATGGTCGGCCATGCGGCGCTCTGGCGGGGCGAGGCCCTCGTCGATCTGGCTGCGGCGAAAGCGGATATCGTCGGGGCCGAACAGGGTCAGCGTTTCGGCCGGGGCGCCGTCGCGCCCGGCGCGGCCGATCTCCTGGTAATAGGCCTCGATGGATTTGGGCAGGTCCGCATGGGCGACCCAGCGGATGTCCGGCTTGTCGATGCCCATGCCGAAAGCCACCGTGGCCACCACGATCAGCCCGTCCTCGCGCTGAAAGCGCGCCTCGGCGATGCGGCGGTCCTCGGCTTCCATGCCGCCGTGATAGTGGCAGGCGCTGTGCCCGGCCTCCGACAGGGCGCGCGCCAGCGTCTCGGTCTTGGCGCGGGTGCCGCAATAGACGATGCCGGACTGGCCGCGCCGCGCTTCGGCAAAGTCGAGGATCTGCTTGCGCGGGCTGTCCTTGATCGAGAAGGCCAGGTGGATGTTGGGCCGGTCGAAACCGCGCAGGAACACCTCGGGCCGGTCGGCGCCGAACAGCCGCTCGATGATCTCGGCGCGGGTCTCGGCATCGGCGGTGGCGGTGAAGGCCGCCAGCGGCACGCCCAATGCGCGGCGCAGCTCGCCGATCTTGAGGTAATCGGGGCGGAAGTCGTGGCCCCACTGGCTGACGCAATGGGCCTCGTCCACCGCGATCAGCGCCACCCCGGCGCGCTTCAGCATCGGCAGCGTGGCGCCGGAGGCCAGCCGTTCCGGCGCGATGTAGAGCAGCTTGAGCCGCCCGGCACCCAGCGCCTCGTGGACGGCATCGGTCTCGTCCTGGGTGTTGCCGCTGGTCAGGGCGCCTGCCTCGACACCGGCCTCGCGCAGCCCGCGCACCTGGTCGCGCATCAGCGCGATCAGCGGCGAGATCACCACGGTCACGCCATCCAGCAGCAGCGCAGGCAATTGAAAACACAAGGATTTGCCGCCACCCGTCGGCATGATGGCCAACGTGTTGCGGCCGGCGGCGACGGCGGCGACGATCTCTTCCTGACCGGGGCGGAAGCTATCAAAGCCGAATACGTCACGAAGGTGCGTGGCGACGGGCATCAATGGGGCCTGTGGGCTGACTGCTCTTGGGCCCGACTGTCACATACCGGGCGGACCAAGGGCAAGGCCACCCCGCCGAGGTCAGACGAAATAGGCCACGTTGTTGCGCAGGATGATTTCGAGGAAGGTCAGCAGGATCAGCACCAGGATCGGCGTGACATCGAACTGGCCGAAGGTCGGCACGATCCGGCGCAAGGGCTCGTAGATCGGGGCCAGCACCTTCTTGAGGCCGAAATACACCTGGACCACCAGCGGCTGGCGCACGTTGAGCACCTCGAACCGGATCAGCCAGCCCATCATGAAATGGGCGATGACCAGAAACCGGAAGGCGCGGATCACGAAGAGCAGGATCTCGTAGAGCGATTGCATGGCAGGCCTTTTGTCTGACCGGCTCCACCTAGTCGCTCAGACGCCCGGCGGCAATCCCCCGGCGGCACTTCCGCCACGTTGGCCCTTGACCGCGACCCGGGCAATCCTAAGGTCCGCCCGATCCGCACAGAGGTTCCCATGTATCCCGTCTTCCGCTTCGCCTGGCAGTTCTTCCTGCATCGCAACGACCCGCCCCTGGGTCTGTTCGATACCCATCTGAGCGCGCATGTCTGCTGGCCCTGGGATCTGGATTTCTGGATGGAGCTGAACAACGGCCGCACCCTGACGCTCTATGATCTGGCCCGACTGCCGCTCGCCAAGCGCGCGGGGATGATCGCGGCGGTGCGGCGGCGGGGCTGGGGGCTGACGGTCGCCGGCACCATCATCCGCTATCGTCGCCGGATCCGCGCCTTTGACCGCTACACCATGCGCTCGCGCTGCATCGGCTGGGATTCCCGTTTCATCTATATCGAGCAATCCATGTGGACAGGCTCGGACGACTGCGCCTCGCATGCGGTGCTGCGCATGGCGACCGTCGGCCCCAAGGGCATCGTCGAGCCGGCGCTGGTGGCGCAGGAGATGGGATATACGGGCGCCCCGCCGGCCCTGCCCGAATGGGTCCTTGGCTGGTCCGAAGTCGAGGCCAGGCGCCCCTGGCCGCCGATGCAGGACTGAGCGGCCAAAGCTCCGCTTGCCAGAGGCCGGATTTGCGGATTTGTTCCTTTGCAAAGCAGGGGGACAAGATGGCGATTTCCAAGAAACAGCGGATCTGGGGCTGGATGTCCTTCGACTGGGCGCAGCAACCCTTCTACACGCTGGGCCTGACCTTCATCTTCGGCCCCTACTTCGCCTATGTGGCGACCGAGGTGTTCATGGCGTCGGGCGCGACCGAGGCGGCTGCGGACGCCCATGCGCAATCGCTCTGGTCTCTGGGGCAGACGGTGGCCGGACTGTTCATCGCCATCACCGCGCCGTTCCTGGGGGCCTGGGCCGACTCGACCGGGCGCAAGATGCCCTGGGTGCTGTTCTTTTCCGCCATCTACGTCGTGGCCAGCTGGGCGATCTGGTGGCTGACGCCGGATGGCAATTCGCTGATCCTCATGCTGGTGGTGTTCTACATCGGCTTCATCGCCGCCGAGAGCGCGCTCAACTTCACCAATGCCTATCTGCCCTCGCTGGGCGATGACCGCGAGGTCGGGCGCATCTCCGGCTCGGGTTCGGCCTTCGGCTATTGGGGCGGGGTGGTGTCGCTGTTCGTGATGCTGCTGCTTCTGGCCGAGAATGACAGCGGCGTGACGCTGCTGGGCAACGCGCCCCTGTTCGGGCTGGACCCGGCGCTGCGCGAAGGCACCCGGTCGGTCGGGCCGTTCATCGCCATCTGGTTCGTGGTGTTCTCGTTGCCGTTCTTCCTGTGGGTGCGTGATGGCCGCAGCGCCCCGGCGCGGCCGACCTCGATCGGCAGTGTCTGGAGCGATCTGAAAGCGACGCTCGCGGGCGTCACCAAGCGGCCGAGCCTGAGCGCCTTCCTGATCGGCTCGATGTTCTATCGCGATGCGCTGAATGCGCTTTATGCATTCGGTGGCGTCTATGCGAGCCTGGTGCTCGACTGGTCGATCATCCAGATCGGCGTCTTCGGCATCGTGGGCGCGATCATGGCCGCGATCGTGACCTGGGCCGGTGGGCTGTTCGACCAGCGGATCGGGCCCAAGCCGGTGATCGCCGCCGGGGTCTGGGCGCTGATCGTGGTCTGCACCATCATTGTCGGCATGTCGCGGCAAAGCCTGTTCGGGATGCCGCTTCCCGAAGGCTCGCTGATCCCCGATATCATCTTCTACGTCTGCGGGGCGGCCATCGGCGGCGCGGGCGGCATGCTCTACGCCGCCTCGCGCTCGCTGATGGTGCGCCATACCCACCCTGCCCGTCCGACCGAGGCTTTCGGCCTGTTCGCGCTGACCGGCAAGGCCACGGCCTTTCTCGCCCCGGCGCTGATCTCGTTCTGCACCTGGTGGACGCAGAGCAACCAGTTGGGGTTCGTGCCGGTGATCTTCCTTTTCCTCATCGGGCTGGTGATGCTACGCTGGGTCAACAAGGATGGAGACCGAGCAGAATGGTCCGCTACCTAGCCGGAATCGCGCTGATACTGGGCCTCGCGGCCTGCCAGACCGACAGCCCCGCCGCCAGCGAGGGCGACGGCGCGACCGCCAGCGTTTCATCGCAGAACTCGGGCGATACCCGCATCGCCAAGGAGCTGTTCGGGCATGTCTCGTCGTCGTCGCCGCTGCCGCCGGCCTCCTATGGCGGCTATGCGCGCGGCTGTCAGGCCGGGGCCGAGCAGCTGCCCGAATCAGGTCCGACATGGCAGGCCATGCGCCTGTCGCGCGGGCGCAACTGGGCGCAGCCGGTAACCGTCAGCTTCATCGAGGATCTCAGCGCCTTCGCCGCCACCCAGCCGGGTTGGGCCGGGCTCTATGTCGGAGACATGAGCCAGCCGCGCGGCGGGCCGATGCTGACCGGCCATGCCAGCCACCAGACCGGGCTCGACATGGATATCTGGATGCTGCCGCCCTCGCGGCTGAACCTGACCCGCGACGAGCGCGAGTCGCTGTCATCCATCGACATGCAGCGGGCCGGCGGGGCCTATGTCAACTCAAGCTGGACCCCGCAGCATGAAGCGATCCTGCGCCATGCCGCCGAAGATCCGCGCGTGGCGCGCATCTTTGTCTTTGGCGGCGCCAAGGTCGAGATGTGCAGGAACGCGACCGGCAACCGGGACTGGCTGCGCAAGATCCGGCCATGGTGGGGCCACAACTACCATTTCCACGTGCGGCTCAACTGCCCGGCCAGCAGCGCCGGCTGCGAGCCGCAGGACCCGCCGCCGCCCGGCGATGGCTGCGAGGATGCGGAGGCCTGGGTCGACATGATCCTGCATCCGCCGCCGCCGGATCCCAACCCGCCGCCGCCGCGCGGCCCGCTGACGATGGCCGAATTGCCCGGCCAATGTGCCGCCGTCCTGACCGCCAATTGACCAGATGCGCCTGAAGTCCCTCTGCATCGGCGCGCTGTGCGCCTGCCTGCCGCTGGCTGCGCAGGCGGCGGAGGCGACCTATCTGGGCAGCTTTACCTGGCACGGCGAGGGTGTGAACTTCGGCGGCTTTTCCGGGCTCGAGATCTCTGACGACGGCGCCACCTTCGCCAGCACCACAGATCGCGGCTATCTGGTGACCGGCAGGCTGGTTCGCGCCGGTGACGCCATGACCGCGATCGAGGCGGGCGCCCCGGTGCCCCTGATGAACTCCGATGGCAGCCCGCTCGGCCGCTACGAGACTGACAGCGAAGGCCTGGCCTGGGCCAGTGACGGCACGCTCTATGTCTCGTTCGAGGGCGACCACCGCCTGATGGCCTTTTCCGCCGGCGGCGATCAGGGCCGCGAACTGCCGCGCGCCCCGGATTTCGCCGCGCTGCAACTGAATTCCGGGCTTGAGGCGCTGGCCATCGGCCCGGACGGGGCGCTCTATGCCGTCCCCGAGCGGTCGGGCCGTCAGGATGTGCCGTTTCCGGTCTATCGCTTTCTGGGCGGCCGCTGGGACGTCGCCTTCCACATCCCCCGGCTTGGCCCATACCTTGCCGTCGGTGCGGATATCGCGCCTGACGGCACCTTCTACCTACTGGAGCGGGATTTCGTCGGCATCGGCTTTCGCAGCCGGGTCCGCCGTTTCGGCCTGGACGGCAGCGGCGGCGACACGTTGATCGAGACCCATACCGGCGAGTTCGACAATCTCGAGGGCATCGCAGTCTGGCACGACGGCGCAGGGACTCGCCTGACCATGATCTCGGACGACAATTTCCGCCTGTTCCAGCGGACCCAACTTGTCGAGTATCGCGTCACAGATTGACCGCCGATCCGGGCGGGGCTAAAGGGCGCCGTTCCCTGTCGCGGGAACCAAGTCGCCGCACCCTTGTCAAAACGGATAACAGACATGACCCGCATCCTTCCTGGCGTGATCGCCATGGCCATCATCGTCGTGGCCTCCAACATCCTCGTGCAGTTCCTGCTGCTTGATGGCCTTCTGACCTGGGGTGCCTTCAGCTACCCCTTTGCCTTTCTGGTCACCGATATCACCAACCGCGTCTATGGCGCCGCCTCGGCGCGGCGGGTGGTGTTGGCGGGCTTTGTCGTCGGCATCATCTGCTCGCTGATCGGCTCGCAGATCATGCTCGAATTCGGCCCCGCCGTGCCGCTGCGCGTGGCAATCGGCTCGGCCACCGCATTCCTTGCCGCCCAGTTGCTGGACGTGAGCGTGTTCAACCGCCTGCGGGCGGGCAACTGGTGGCGCGCGCCGCTGGTCTCGACGCTGATCAGCTCGACCGCCGACACGGTAATCTTCTTTTCCATCGCGTTTTCGGCCACGCTCGGGGTGTTCGGGGCCAATGCCAACGCCCAGATCTCCTGGGCCTGGGAGGCGGCGCCGTTCCTGACCACCGGCCCCGATGCCCCGCTCTGGGTATCGCTCGCCGTGGCCGACTGGGGGGTCAAACTCGCCATCGCGATGTTTGCGCTGGTGCCGTTTCGGGTGATTGTTGGCAGAATGCTGCAACGCGCGAATTGATCGCTTCTAGT